>NZ_JAMYBY010000005.1:0-314688 GCF_024126555.1 Pseudomonas sp. VE 267-6A | reverse complement strand
TCAACAATCAGCTGTCGCCGGTAGAGTATGAGAAACGCTATTTTCTGAGCTTGGAGAGTGTCTAGGAAACCAGGGGCGATTCAAATCTGTGATTGCCCTGAGATTGCCCAGTTGCTGAACCGGCGATACAGCTCAGTTCCAGCAGATACGAAAGTGCCTAAAAAAGGCGACCTGATCCGGCTCTCGCCACGTGGCCTTCGGCGCAACGATGACGCCCTGATTCGCATTGTGAACGTCAGGTCGAATGAGCTTTTTGTATCTCAAGCACAGACGTATCGGACGATTAAAGCGGACGAGTTCGCGGGGTACTCATGGGATGCTGGATTTGCATTGAGCCCAAATGAAGCATTGGGAGTCGAGCTCCCTCCGGTATTGGTGTTTACCTCCGCTCAAGGCGGTGCTGGTGGGGAAAGGCCGGGGTCTGCCTTCGTCAGGAACCTGCAGGCGCAAGGGGTTCGCGTGATTGAGCACTGCGTATATGAGATTGAGGGCTTTCCGAGGCTTGCGAGTCCTGGGACTTTGCAGCGGATTGTGCCGCTGGTTGAGTGATTTATGGATCGATTCAATCCAGCTTGATTGATCTGAGCTACGCCCTGACACGAATCCTCGGGGTCGACATGGGTAGGTAATCATGAGCACACGGCCAGCCCTATTTATGTTGAGCCCCCATTCTCATCGACTCACCGATGGCCTTACGCTATCTTCCAACTCCGTTTAGTCTTGGCACACCAGGATCAGACTAGGCGATCACAAAAAATCTCACATGGACGGGCAGTAAAATGAGATTAAAAAGGTTTGGCACCACGTATATCGAAGACCCGCGAGACAATTATGAGATTCGATTCTCCAAGCACGAACAGAGTTCTAGGAACTATTTTTCAATACTGATTGGATCTAATGGAACTCAAAAGAGCCGAACTCTCAGATCAATATTAGACAATGCCGCCTACATGATCGAGGCCAAAGATTCCAGACGTAGGTCGCGGGCTGGCACGCTAGAACTTTGGGACATGGCGGATAAAAATACTCACATATCCAAAATCATCGCTGTATCAGGAGTGGCCACTGATCGATTTCCTTCCCGCCTCACACTGCGAAGGCGTCCACAACCCCAGGCTGCTTATAGGTATATCGGCCCCCGCACAGACAATAACCTCGTCAGTCGGGCACAAGGCATAGCACAGATTGCAACAAGCCTTCTTGAGTCCCCTGATCGAATCAGGTCTCGCTACAAACACTTAAAACATGCTTTCTCAATATTAAAAGTCGCAAACGGCATACACTTCACTTTTACAAGGTCTGTACCTGAAGAAGGTAAATGGACATTATCTAAGATCAAAAACCGCCTAATCAATATCAAGCTTGACTCCCAAGATGCAGAAGAAAGAGCTCAGCTTGTTTCTAGATGCGTACAGATCATGAAAGCCAACTACGAGGTTGAGATTCGGCTTGATTTAGATGATGTAGTCAGGATTGACGCAACGTATGGCGACCTAGAGGCGATTGAAGCGCTTTTGAGTTGCAATCTTATTGCAATTAAAGACAGCTATACCTACAACGACACCGACAGCAAGGTTCTTCGACTGAACGACTTCAGCTCAGGACAATGGCATATATTTTCATCGCTTTTATTTACGGCCATTGCGGTTGAAGACAATACATTAATTTTAATTGACGAACCAGAAAATAGCCTACACCCAGAATGGCAACAACAATATCTACGATTAATGAAAGATGTAATTAGCAGCTCAAGCGGCGTACATTTAGTTATTGCGACACATTCACCACTCATTGCTTCTTCGCTAGACCCAGTAGAAGCAGAAGTCATCAGACTGAAGAGAAATCAGCGCGGCAGGCTAACAGCTGATGCCCTGGCAGCAGGCCCGTTCGGATGGACTTCGGACGAAATACTTCAAGATGTGTTCGGTCTAGATTCTTCTCGGAGCATCGAATTCACCAAACGCATGGATGCTGCTTTGGGGCTATTTGCAAAAGGCGATCGAACCAATCCAAAACTACACCAGCTTGTTAAGTCACTTCAAAAGACATTACCTAACCTTCCTTCAGACGATATTGCTCGGCAAATTATAAACACTCTCTTGATTGTTCTAGACAATAGTGAGCTCGAATGAAATGGTTTTAATTCCAACTCATTTTGATCGAATTGAGAGACTTTGGTTAATGCCAGCTCACAAAGTCCAACTTGGCGCGGGGGTTGCTACTTATGGTTACAACTGGACTCACTCAAATTTTGACTGGCTAAAAACAAACCTAAATAAACGCCTGAGGAGGCGTCAAAAAGACAGATGTTGCTATTGCCGCCGCCCTCTAAAATACGACAAAGGCCTGGTCGAGCTCGACCATATTATTGACAAAGGACCCCAAAAGGGCTTCCCCCATTTCACTTTTGAGATTAAAAATTTGGCGCTAGCCTGTAAGGACTGTAACAACAACAAGGGCACCAAGACGGTTCTTTCGACCACAATTACAAAGACTGCACCTTATCCCGTGAAACCAAGCGCATATATTTGGGTTCACCCTCACATTCACCGATACTCTGAACATATTCTCATCCACCAAGGATGGGTATACGAAGCTAACAACAAATCACCTAACGGCCTAGCAGTCATTACTAAGTGCATGCTCCACAAGCTTGCAAAAAAAGAAGCAAAAAATAGGCGTGTAATTGTAAGCGGAGCCGCAGACCTAAACGATGCCGTTGCGAAAGCAATAGGCTTAGTTGGCGAAGTCGGACTCGATGCGTTATGCCAAGAGCTTGGAGGTTTTCTCGCTTCGCAGTGGAAAACTGCTACCCCACAGCAGATCCAAGATGCTATCCGACGCACTCACGCAAGTATTACTGTGTAGCATCCTCACTGAAATCCACTCTAATGCGGCAGATCTTTCGTCGGCGGGGACACCTTTCCTGCCGACACTCCAAAGATGAAGCCGCAAAACTGCTTTTATACACCATTACCATTGATGGCTGGGATTATAACATTGTGTTGGCGCGCCGATTACCCTGGATGAATATGATTGAGCGCTTCTTTCGGGACATTACCGTATACTTGCAGATCGGCAGCATTGCCTCCGCGCGCGAGTTAGGACGCGCCATCACAACGTTCATGGTATAACACAATGGTGAGTCGACCCGGTACATTTGGAACGCAAAGAGAGAAGGGATTTTGAACAAAATTCAAGGTGCCGGTGAGGAACTTGAAGACCTGTAAGAAAGCAAGCCATTTCAAGAACAGCACACCAATGCAAGTAGTAAATATTTTAATCAAGCTTTAAACTCATAAGGGAGTTATATGACTGAAACAGCCAACGAAAATATTGAAAAGAACTTACAACACTATTTAAATAGCAAGCACTCAAGCCAAGCCATTTTACTTACAGGCAACTGGGGATGTGGAAAAACTCATTTCATAAATTACTTTATAAGTAATAACAAATCTGAAGAATTAAAATTAATAAAAGTCAGTCTATTTGGACTTCACAGAATTTCCGAGGTGGAAGACCGCATACTCGGCTTCTTCTATCCTGTGATGAATTTAAAAGGGATGAAGCTCGTGGGAGATTCGATAAAAAGAATAGCCACCGCAATAAAACTGGAAGTATCCGAAGAACTAAAAGCCGAAGTATCATCGGCCGCGAGCCGGGGAAGCTTGAATTTATTCAATTTACTGATTGAAGGAAAATCAGATTACGCCCTCATTCTTGACGATATTGAGCGATCAAGAATCCCGCTTCAGGATCTTCTTGGCTATATAAACCATGTTGTGGAGACTTGCCAGATAAAAACAATACTGATAGCCAACGAAGCGGAGTTTGAAAAAGGGCAGGAGAATGACTATCGAAAATTTAAAGAAAAAGTCATCAGTAAAACTTTCTTGATCAATCACAACGCTGAAAATGTAATTGATCAATTCCTCTTGGACGACGCAGTAAACATCTACGAATTCAAGAAAATAATTGTTGAGGCATACGCCGCTTCCGACTGCCGCAATCTGCGTTCGCTCAAGCAAGCGATAGACGATTTCTCCCAAATGTGGGAGACGGTCGACGATAAATTCAAAGCTCATGATAAATATCGAATCCTGTTAGCCAAAACCTTTTTTTCGCTCAGCATGGAAGTTAAGTCTGCTAGAATACGCCAACAAGATTTTACATCCAGTAACGTTCTTAAAGCTGGCACGGATTTCACAAAAAAATATTTCAACTCGGAGCTACCGATATTTAGAGAAAATTTCTGGACTGATGTTCTTTTTAACGGCGACTACTCAAAAATAAACTCGCTATCCGAGTCTTTGTCATTTTTTACGAAGCCAGACACCCTAGAACCGGACACCCTGGAACAACTCAGGCAATTCCAGTATCTGGAGGACGATGAGTTCATCATTCTCGATAGAAGGCTGAACGCCGAAATCACAAGCCTCGGCGATGAGCAACCCCTGCAATTCCTCAGAAAAGCCGAGTTGATGGCGAATCTTATTGAAAATAACTTGAGTGAAATGGGGGTGGTAAGTCTGGCCAACTGCATAAGCGCCTACCCCATGAAACACCAGAATTCTGACAAATGGAAAAACTGCAATCTCAATGACTTTATCCAGTGGGAAGTTACTTACCTGAAGAAGAATGAAAAATTAGCAGACTCGTTTGAATCCTTTATAAGTGCGCACGCGGACGCCTTTAATAAAGAGCAGTTTAATAAAAAGCAAAACCGCGACTCTGACAAACTTTCAAGCTTCTATACAGCAATAAAAGAAGGTGATCGCACGACGCTAGTAAAATTGCTATATACCGAAAATCGCCATACCGTCTTCTTCACGGACGTTGATGTGGATCGGTTCGTCAGCGCGCTTGCTGAGGCGCCAAATACTGCCATTGCAGATTTCATTGAGATCGCATCGGAGCGTTACGTCAACGATCGTTTGAGACCCAATCATGGCAGTAATGAACTCACACTAGAACTGGATTTCTGGAACAATGCCTGTTCCGCTATTGAAGCGCGCCTTGACAGCGTCGCTCCATTGAAAAAATACAATCTGCAAAAATTCATTGATCCAACGATTACTAACTTCAAAAGCCTGCTGACTCCAGTAACCCAATCTATTCAGTAATAACACCAAACTCGCTTGGCAAATTTTTTACAGTAATGCCAAGCGATATTTGCTCGATAAATTCAAGCAAAAGCCTCCATACTCATTTATTAACATTATCAAACATCGATTATTGTACAAGGCGTGGCTGCTCAATGACACGCCCAAAGAGGGATTGACTCGTACACCAGAGCAGCTCAGTCAATAGAGTCAACGATCAACTGAGCTTCAGCTCCAACCGCTTGACCACTGATGTACTCGCGGATCATCGCCCGATTGGCTGCACTGATGGAGGCCCATCCGCTCAGCCATAACTTATATGCTTGCCAAGAATAGCCAAGACGCTTCTCTTTGCTCATAGTGACCATCGAGCGCCTCACCGCCTTCAAGTAAATGTCCTTGATCGTACTATTACCGACGTCAAACACAGTACCTAAGTGAATGAGCCAGCTCGCCAGATGATCATACTGCTCCCAGGCACCTGCCTCTAAAGTAAAAACCCTTTTGCGCTCCAAAAAGTCACCAATTACTTCCACTACACGTGGGTGTTTCAGGCTAAACCCTTTCGCTGGCAATGAAGCAATGACACGAAAGAATGAATCTTCCAATTTTATGTAGGTATCTTTGAAGCGCATTCCCTTCTCGATGACGTTCGATATTGATTTCAAAGACTGCTCTGCAATTCTTGAAGCTAGGCGAGCACTGCGATTAAGCTGAGTAAAAAACTCTCCTACCTCTAAATCATCAATAACCCGAATACCGAAGCTATGGAAATAGAAATCCTTAACTATCTGACCAACCTTCTTTCTAGATACAAAGAAAAGATTAGATCCTATAACATGATTGCTTGCAAACGACTTGTAGTCATTAATGATTCGTTTGAGATTGGTGTCCCCTAACGAGTAACCAATAATAACTACAGTATTCTCATGCAAAATGGTGCTTAATTTTCTTGAGAAATAAGAGTCACTGCCCATGAAGCGAAAATAATCATCAGAGGTCACTACCATATTCTCCGGAGAATCAATTGACCCGTGAACATGGTAGACCTTTATCGGTGCAGAAGAACGGGGTATCGGTCTGCCTGGAGCAATGCTTTGAACCCTGTCACTCCCTGCCAGCTCTTCGGATAGCTTATCGTAATTCGTTGTGACTACTCTAAAGGCGTATTCATGATAAAATTCCTGAACTGCATCGACATCCCCTTTCACCGAGAGAGATTCGATGATGCTCTTAATCTCAGTATTGATACTTTTGCCATGCCGGCTCAGCCTCAACTCAATGACTTGAGCGGACTCTTCGAGGCTAAGAGGCTTGTCGCCCTTGACCGGGAACAAAGCGGCTTTTAAGTCAGCACCTTCGGGCAAACCGTCACACACGTACTCAAGCAGGTTCTGCCATCCTGGAGCTTCCTGGTCTGATATAGCTTTGGAGAACCCTGTCCCGGTGAATAGGCACAGACGCTGTGTAGCGGCGGCATATGCGATCTCAAACATGCTGCTGTTCAAACTCAAAACTTATCCCTCGTTTTGAAAGTCCATGGTGGAGGAATGATTCCGAAGTTCAGAGGTTTTCGGACACTTAAATCACCTTGGAGGCACGCCCCGAATGCTAGCATTAAGCCACTCCTGCGAGAAGAACCGAGGCTCGCCGGTTTGCAACTCCGCCTGGTCGGGCTCTGCGATAGGCCGTTCATGAACGTAGATCCGCCATGTGCAGCGCTTCACAGTAAGCGGCGGTGGTCGGATATGACTTGATAGCGGTTCGGGGGCTAATGGGGCACCGGTCTCAGGATCGAGTCCGCTGGCCGACCAACCGAGCTACTACCCTAGGAATCAGCACAGGGCATGAGTTCACTAAAGGCAAAGTGCAGGGATAAGGCGTGCACCATGGTGCACCGTGACAATCGGCGGGTAGCGCCGGTTAATACTGGGGTCGCGGAGAACAACGAGCTACACGGCTACACACTTTACGTGATTTCTGGCCAATAAAGGTTCGATTCCCTTCACCCGCTCCAGCTTCCCCGCACCATCCTCTTGCCTCCAGGCATACCTCCAGATTCGTCATAGACTTGATACGCAGTTTTACTTGCGCTTCGGCTTCGCCATCGAATCGCATCGACATACCATTTGCTAACTCCAGAGGATCCCAGCTTGACCCTTGACCAGTTGTTCGAATGTTGGCGCAGGGAGGTCTCCAACAAGAAAAACCCAGGGAGTCGCATCATTCTGATTTCAAACGTCCTCAAACGGGCTCGCAAGGACAACAAGCTTCGGTACCTTTTCAACTTCCGTCTCGCTCAGTACCTGTACGGCAAGGGCGGGGGGTGGCGGCGCCATGCTCGCGGCATGCAGCAGCGGCTGAATCGCAGGTATGCGATAGACATCGACCTGAACGCAGTTATAGGGCCGGGTTTCAGAATTGCGCACCTGCCGGGCGTAGTCATAAGTGGCCACGCTCGTATCGGACGCAACTGCTTCATTCGGCAGAACACGACCATCGGCATCAAGACGCTAGGATTGGAGCACTATGAGCTGAGCATCGGCGACAATGTCAGTATCGGCGCCAACAGTTGCATCATTGCAGACAGGCTGACCATTGGCGACAACGCCACGATCGGCGCCATGTCACTGGTGAACAAGTGCGTTCCCGCCAACTGTGTTTTCTACAACAAGCGTGTGGTGTCTCAGCAGTTCAGCCAGAACTGATTACTCAAGAAAAGCTTTCGGCGGCCACCATCCCCAGTACTTGTTCGATGCCCAACTTGGGGATCACGTCCCGGGGAATTCGGGAGTTTTCCGAAAGGTTGTAGACCTCAAAGTTTTCATCAACCACTCTCTTGGCCATGAGTCTTAACGAGGGCAGGATTCTGCCCTCGAAATGGGTATCCAGACCGCAAGGTGATTTGGTCGAGGCATCATTCTCATAGAAACGCCCACTGGCCTGATTCAGATCAACACCCACCATGAATACCTTGGTAAAACCCACGTGGTAGGCCAACTGCAGTGCGGCGTAGGCGACAGTGCGCGCGTCGAAGAAGCCATGCCGCATGTCCTTGCTAAAGCCAATCGAGCGCGCACGCCGATTCCATAGCACTCGGCTTCTGGCGTGGTGGGGCTCACGCTTGAGCACCGACCCCAAGAGTGAGAGATCCTTGGCCTTGCTTAGCGCATACAGCTCACCTGCAGGTATTTCAGCCAAGCGATCGACTTCGGATTTCCACAAGGCAATGCGTTGGCTGCGCTGCAGGGCCAAGGTGTAAAGCTCGGGTTGCTGGAGACGAAAGCTTGTGTCTGAACATACGTAGAAGAACGGCCTTATATCGGTATCGATAAACATCGAGATGGCGCCGTTCAAGGTGATCATAGGAACATCGGCGAATTGCTCGATGGGAAAATCTTTCGCAGAAGCACCCGAGGCGATAATAAACACCGGTCCGCTGGCAATACCGCGACATGATTCGAAGTTGTTGACCTTCGCCTCAAGGGGCAGGCCTTCAGAAAGAACAGAGTCCATCGGCTTCCATAGATTAAAAAACGACCAGCCCTGATTATACACAGGCTGATAGCACTGCTTCAGAAACCAAGCCGTTCAATTGACCGTAAAATCCATTCAACCACCGTTACCTCGAAACATAACAAGGAACAGTCCATGTTTCTCTCCCGCTGGCTCCCCGGCCTCGCCAACCTGCTGCGTTACCGTGCCGAATGGTTTCGCCCTGACCTCCAGGCCGGCCTGTCGGTTGCCGCCATCCAGATCCCCATCGCCATCGCTTACGCGCAGATCGTCGGCCTGCCGCCGCAGGTCGGGCTGTACGCGTGCATCCTGCCCATGATGGTGTACGCCCTGGTGGGCAGCTCGCGCCAGTTGATGGTCGGGCCCGACGCTGCCACCTGCGCCATGGTCGCCGGTGCCGTGGCGCCGCTGGCCATGGGCGACCCGGCGCGCGTGGCACAGTTGTCGGTGATCGTCACGGTGCTGGTGGGGCTGATGCTGATCGCCGCAGGCCTGGCACGGGCCGGCTTCATTGCCAGTTTCTTCTCCCGACCGATTCTGATCGGCTACCTCAACGGTATCGGCCTGAGCCTGCTGGCCGGCCAGCTGGGCAAGGTGCTGGGGTTCAAGATCGAGGGCAACGGCTTCGTGCTCAGCCTGATCAACCTGCTCGAGCGCCTGAACGAAATCCATTGGCTGACGCTGTTCATTGGCCTGGCCGGCCTGGCTCTGCTGATCTGGCTGCCCCGGCGCTACCCCAAGCTGCCGGCAGCGCTGGTGACCGTGGCCATCGCCACCCTGGTGGCCGGCCTGTTCGGCCTGGACCGCTTCGGCGTGGCAGTCCTCGGTCACGTGCCCTCGGGCATGCCCACCCTCGCCTGGCCGCAGACCAACCTCGAAGAGATGAAAAGCCTGCTGCGTGACGCCCTGGGTATCGCTACGGTCAGTTTCTGCAGCGCCATGCTGACCGCACGCAGCTTCGCCGCACGCCATGGCTATGCGATCAACGCCAACCATGAATTCCTCGCCCTGGGCGTGTCGAACCTGGCCGCCGGCGCCTCGCAGGGGTTTGCCATCAGCGGCGCCGACTCGCGTACCGCAGTCAACGACATGGTGGGCGGCAAGAGCCAGCTGGTGGGCATCATCGCGGCGCTGGTGATCGCGCTGTGCCTGCTGCTGTTCACCGTACCCATGGCGTGGATCCCACAGGCAGCCCTGGGCGCCGTGCTGCTGATGGCCGGCTGGGGGCTGATCGACGTCAAGTCGCTGAGCAAGATCTACACCCTCAGCCGCTTCGAGTTCTGGCTGTGCATCCTGACCACGGTCGGCGTGCTGGGCGTGGGCGTGCTGCCGGGCATCATCATCGCGGTGACCCTGGCGATCCTGCGCCTGCTCTACACCATCTACCAGCCCACCGATGCAGTGCTGGGCTGGGCGCCCGGCATCGAGGGCCAGGTGGACATCCGCCGCCACAAGGACGCGCGCACGGTGCCAGGGCTGGTGGTGTACCGCTTCGACGACGCGATCCTGTTCTTCAACGCCGACTACTTCAAGATGCGCCTGCTCGACGCGGTGCAGAAGGAGGTGGAAGCCCGTGCCGTGCTGTTCGACGCCGAGGCGGTCAGCTCGATCGACGTGAGCGGCGTCGCGGCGCTGCGCGAAGTGCGTGAAACCCTGATGGCCCAGGGCATCGTGATGGGCATCGCCCGGGCCCGCGGCAGCTTCCTGCGGATGCTGGTGCGCTCGGGGCTGGCGCGGGAGATGGGCAGCGAGCTGCTGTACGGCTCGGTGCGGGCAGGCATTCGCGCCTACCGACTGTGGCGCAACAAGGTCAGGCGCGAGGCGGCTGTCGCACAGTAAACCTTTCGCCGGCGAGGCCGGCTCCTGGCGATGTTGCAGGAGCCCGCCTTGCCGGCGAAGCGGCCAGCAGGGTCAACGCGGCTCACAGGCCTGCGGCGTCCCCTGCCCGCTACCGATCAGGGCGATCAACCCACACGGCAATGACCCACGCCATTGCAGGTAGTCATGCCCGGCCGGGTATTCCACCTGCACCACCGGATACCCCTTGGCCTGCAGCACGTCGCGCAACTGGCGATTGGTGTCGAGAATCTTCGGCCCCTCGAACAACCCCGACTGCAGGTAGAAGCGCAGCGGCGCACGCGGTGCACGCACGTACTCGCGGGTCAGCCAGCCAGGCTCCATTCCTTCCGGCGCCCACCAGTACGACCCCGACAGGCTCAGCACATTGCCGAACAGCTCCGGATGCTGCAGCCCCAGGTAGGCCGAGGCCAGCCCGCCGTAGCTGGAACCTGCCACCACCGTGCGGTCGGCCGGGGCCGACAGCCCGCGCGCCTTCGCCCAGGGCATCAGTTCCTCGGCCATGAACCGCGCAAACTGCGGGTTGGGTGGCAACTCGACCTGGCGCGACAGGTCGGTCGGGTTGGCGATGATCAGCGCAGCAGTGGGGCCGATCAGGCCATCGGCGAGCAGGTTGTCGAGCAGCGTCGGGGTGGGCACCTGCCGGGTGTAGGCATGCGCATCGAACAGCACCAGCAGCCCCTGCCCCGCCGCCCCCGGCGTCCAGCCCGGCGGCCGGTACAGGTACACGTCACGCTGGTTGCCCAGCACCTTGCTGGTCAGCACCTGGCGCTCCAGCGTGCCCCGGGCTACCCCGGGGCGCTGCGCCACCCAGGGCTGCGCCGGCGCGTCGGCAAGCTCCAGGCGCGAGCGCGACAGCCAGCGATCGCCACTGCCATCGGCAAAGCCGTTGGGGTTGAGCGGGTCTTGCCGGGAGCTGGCCAGAATCACCCGGCGGTCAGTGGAGGGCGGTACGTCCGGTGCCATCTGGTAGCTCATCCGGGTGCTGGAAGGCACCACATAGCTGCGAAACCACACATCGCTGTCGCCCAGGCGCTGCAGCTCATCATGGTTGCCCGACGGCGCGCCGAACACCCGAACGTTGTGCCGGGCACCTCGCCACAGGAAGGTCACCAGCGATTGCCCGGGCTGCTCCGCCAGCGCTTCGACCAGGGGCGTACCCTGCTGCTCGCGGGCCTTCCAGAAGGCCTGGGTATCGCCCCCCTTGGCCACATGCGCCGCCAGCTCGCGCATCACCGGGCTTTGCAGGCGCGTCTGCTGGGCCTGCTGCTCGGCCACGCTGGTGACACCGGTCAGCTTGAGCGAATAGGCAGCCTGCGGGCGGGTGGCGATGGCTTCTGCGCGCACGCCATACAGGCCGTCGTGGGGGGCGATGAACATGAAGTCGCGCACCATGTCCAGCCCGTCCACCAGCAACCGCACCGGCTGGCCGTCGGCATCGAGCAGGCGCACGCTGACGTCGCCCTCCACGCGCCCCTGCACGAAGTCACCGGCCTTGAGCGGCACGGTCCATACCGGCTGCCGGCCCTGGCCGATGGCGCCGCTGACGCTGTGCCCGGGCACCAGCGATGCGGCCATTGCGGCGCCGCCGGTCAGGCTGGCCAGCGCAAGGCCGGCGCAAAATGTCTTGAGTCGTTGCATGTACACCTCAGAAGTCGATGCTGGCCGAAAGTTTCAGCGTGCGCGGCTCGCTGACCGTGGCGTAGCCGTCGTTGAACACACCGGCCCAGTAGGCACGGTTCTCGACGTTCTCCAGGCTGGCGCGCAGCACCACGTCCTTGCTCAGGATGCGCGTGCTGTAGCGACCGCCCAGGTCATAACGGGTCCACTGCGGAATCTTCAGCTCGTTGGCCGAATCCAGGTACTGCGAGCTGCTGTGGATGGCCAGCGCGGTCAGGGTCAGGCCCTCGACCCAGGGCGTGTCCCACTCGCCGCCCAGGTTGGCCGACCACTGCGGCACCCCGCGCGCGGCGTTGCCATCGAGCTTGCCGCCAGCGGTCTTGGTCAGCTCGGCACGGGTATAGGTCACCCCGCCCAGCAGGCGTACGCTCGGCGTCAGCGAACCGAACAGGTTCCACTCCACCCCGCGATTGCGCTGCTGACCATCGTCGGTGTAACGGTTGCTGGCGGTGTCGAGCATCATGCTCGGCTTCTCGATCTGGAACACGCTGACGGTGTGGGTGAAGTCGCCCAGGTCCCACTTGACCCCGGCTTCCACCTGCTTGGACTTGTACGGGGCGAACTGCTCGCCATAGTTGGCAGCCGACAGGTCGCTGACCATGCCGCCCTGGGTCAGGCCCTCGATGTAGTTGGCGTACAGCGAGACATCCGCCTCCCACGGCCTGAGCACCACGCCCAGTGCCGGGGTCAGCGCATGCTCGTCATACGAAGGCGAACTCATCTTCTGGCGCACCCGCTGCGAGCGCACGCCCAGGGTCAGCAACAGCTTGTCGTCGACGAAGCCCAGGGTATCGGCCACGGCAAAGCTCGACAGGGTGTTGTCGCCGGTCTTGTCGCTGGAGCCGATGTTGCCGGCAATGATCGGCTTGCCGGGGTGATAGATGTTGGTCGTGTACTTTGCCCCGGTTACGGTGGCGGCGCGACCGATGTCCTGGTGCAGCAGGGTGGTGCTGAGCACCAGCTGGTGGGTCACCGGACCGGTACTGAAGTTGCCGCGCACACCCGCTTCGGTGGACAGGCTATGGGTATAGCCGCCCTGGTTGTAGGTTTCGGCGGTGGCGTCGCCGTTGCCGGAGGTGATGATCGAGCGCGTGCCGTTGAGGAAGCCCTTGTAGCGGGTACGCGCACCGCCGACGCTGGCGTAGGCCGTCCAGTCGTCCGACAGCTCGTATTCGCCGCGCAGGATCACCGCCTTGCTGATCTGCTTGGCCGAAATACCGTCGAGGATGTTGGAATCCGGCTTGGGCGCCTTGGTCACGTAGCCCAGTTTGCTGAAGCCGGCCATCATCGGGCTGCCGTTCTGCATCTTTTCGTGGCTTTCGTAGGCATCGAGTTCCAGCTTCCAGCCATCGCCACGGTAATCCATGCCCAGGGACGCCAGGGTGCGGTCCTTGGACTGGTCGTCGACCCCGGTGTCACCGCTGCCGTACACGCCGTTGAAGCGGATGCCCAGGCGGTTCTCCTCGCCCAGGCGCCGGCTCAGGTCCAGGTGCTCGGCCCAGTAGCCGTCGGATACGTAGCTGGTGGTCAGGCGCGTCAGTGGCGCATCCCCGGCCCGCTTGGGCACCAGGTTGATCACCCCGCCCACACCGCCGTTGGGGGCCATGCCGGTGAGCAGTGCACCAGGGCCCTTGAGCACCTCGACGCGCTCCAGGAACTCGGTGGGCACATGCCCATCGGGCGCCAGGCCATACAGACCGTTGACCGCAAGCTCGGTGGAGTCGATGGAGTAGCCGCGGATCATGAAGTTTTCGTAGGTGTGGCCTTCACCGGTGCTGAAGCGCACCGACGGGTCGTTGCGCAGCACCGCGCCCACCGTGCCGCTCTGCTGGTTTTCCATGTGCTGGGCGGTGTAGGCGGTGATGTTGAAAGGGGTTTCCATGATGTCGCGATTGCCCAGCATGCCCACCTTCGCACCGCGTGCCACCTGGCCACCGCTGTAGAGCTCGGGCGGGTTGCTGCTGTTGCCCACCTGCGCATTGACCGTGGTGGCACCCAGGGTCAGCGCGCCGTCGCTCTCGGGGCGACGCAGGATGATCACGCCGTTTTCTTCGCTGGCCACCAGGCCGCTGTTGTCCAGCAGGCGTTGCAGCGCCTGTTGCAGGGTGAAGCGGCCCTGCAGCGCCGGGGCATTGCGCCCGGCCAGCCACTGGCTGTCGGCGGCAATCGCCACCCCCGCCTCGCGGGACAGCGCCTGCACCGCGCTATCCAGCGGCTGGCTGGGCAGGTCGAGCGCCAGCACGCGGGTGCCTGCGCTCAGCTCGGCCGACACGGCCGACAGGCTGGCCGCGCCAAGAGCACAGGCCAGCACCAGGTGGCGAAGGGTGCTGGGGATAACCGAAGAAGGTGACGAACGCGTGGTCCGGGCGAGGAAAAACGACATGATCTGTCCTTTGAGCTAGGGAGTTGCCAGGAAGACGCGCTAGCTGGCCACTACCCCTCAAAAAAATTTCAACGAAGCTGCAGCCAGGTGTACTCACCCTTCTGCATCAGGCTCAGCGGCAGCACCCTGGGCAAGGCGTTCAGCAATATGTCGGGGCGGTCGCTGGGGAAGCTGCCGGTCAGGCGCAGCTCGGCCGCTCCCTCGCCAAGCCGCACCTGACGGTTGCTGTAGGCATTGAATTCGTCGATCACCTCGGCCAGCGGTGCATCGGTGAACGACCACCAGCCCTGGCGCCAGTGCTCGGCGTTCGGGGCCGCCTGCGGGTGATGCTCCACCGGCCCCGGCACACCGGGTTCGCCCAGGCGCACCCGGTCGCCGGCCAGCAGTTCGCGGGTCTCGCCATCCAGGCCGCGCACCTTCACATGACCGCGGGTCACCGCCACCTGGATATCGCCGCCACGGTCGCTGACGCTGAAGGCGGTGCCCAGCACCTGCACCTGCCCCAGCCGGGTGCTGACCAGGAAGCTGCGCAGGCGCTCGTGGGCCACGTCGAAAAACACATTGCCGTGGGCCAGCATGACCTCGCGCTGGCCGTTGCTGTACTTCACCTGCACGTTGCTTTCGGCCGCCAGCACCATCTGGCTGCCGTCGGGCAGCAGTACATTGCGTGCGGGCGCTGCATGTTCGGTCAGCAGTACCTGGTCGAACTGTGGCCGGCGCTGCCACAGCCAACCCAGCCATGCACTGCACCCGACCACCGCCAGCAGGCCGGCACCCTGGCGCAGCAGGCGACGCCGGCCGAGGTTGACCGGCTCGGGGGCCAGCGAGCCGCGCAACTGCGGGGTCAGTCGATGGATCATCTGCCAACGCTGCTCGGCCTCCAGCCAGGCACGCTCATGCTCGCTGCTTTTGTTGCGCCAGCGCTGCAACTGCCCGCTCACCTCGCGCACACGGGAGGGGTCGTCACTGTGCAGCCCCGCCAGGTAGCCCAGCGCCTGCTGTACCTTGCGTGGCGAAACCGGCCGCGCCTCAGACATGACGGCAGGCCTGGCTCAGCTCGGACAGGTCGAACACCGCGCGGCCGATGTGCAGCTCCACGGCCTTGGCCGACAGCTGCAGCTCGTCACACACCTGGCGATGGCTCTGGCCATGCAGGCGCACGCGCACGAACACCTCGCGGCGCAGGCGCGGCATGCGCTCGATACGCGCAATCAGTTGCTGCAACTGCTCGCGGGCAATCAGGATCTCTTCCACGCTGGGGGTGAGCCCATCGGCCCGTGTCAGCCAGTCCTCCAGCGCCGCCAGCTCGCGACTGCGCCGGCGAAACTGGTCGATGCACAGGTTGCGCGCCGCCTGGAACAGCAGCGCACGGGCATTGATCACCGGGGCATTGAGGGCATGCGCGTAGGCCTGGGCAAAGCTCGACTGGGCAATATCGGCCGCATCATCGGGGTTGCGCAGTCGGCTGCCGAGGTAGCGACGCAGGTCGGTGTAGTGCGCGAGCAGCTCGTCGGCGACAGCCGCAAACGACGGCGCGCCGGCCGTCCAGGGGGTTGAAAGCGAGGTCATGGGCGTCCGGCGCGTGATAAGGCAGACAAAACATTAATGGGAATTCGTATCATTCTCACACACTCCCTCTGCCTTCGGCCAGCCCTCAGTACCCGGTGGCAGACACCGCAGGTTCCGGAGCGCTGATGACAACGCGCCGGCGTGCTACAGTCGCGCCCTGCCAACGTGCAACAAATCCCTACGAGATCCACATGCCCCTCGCCGACGTCGACGCAACCCTGGCGGCCTGGCCGCACCTCAATACCGCCCACCCGTGCACCAGCCTGCTGCTGGGCAACGGTGCCAGCCGCGCAATCTGGCGCCCGTTCGCCTACTTTTCGTTGTTCGAGCTGGCCCAGCGCGTGCGCCACAAGCCCCTCGGCCTCACCGACCAGGCACTGTTCAAATCGATGAACAGCGAGCTGTTCGCGCCGGTGCTCAGTGCCCTGAACACCTCCGTGCAGGTTAATGCCGCGCTGGCGATCAGTTCGTCGGCACCGCTCAACCGCTACTACGCGATCAAGGAGGCGCTGATCCACGCGGTGCGCAGCGTGCACATTCCCTGGAAGCTGCTGCCCACTGCCCACCTGGCCGCGATCAACGCCGAGCTGCGCACCTACCAGCGCGTGTTTTCCAGCAACTACGACCTGCTCTGTCACTGGGCCGTGAACCAGGCGCCGCACGGCTTTGCCGAGCTGTTCGACGAGGAAGGCGATTTCGACGTCAGCCGGGCTCAGGGGCCGGGCACGCGGATGCACTACCTGCATGGCGGCCTGCACCTGCTGCGCACCCAGCACGGCACCACGCGCCAGCGGGCGGCCAGCGGCAGCCAGTTGCTCGACGGCTTTGCCATCAACACCCCGGGCGATGTGCCGCTGTTCGTCAATGAAGACAGCAGCGACAACAAGCTGCGGGCGATTCGCGGGTCCGATTACCTGACCTGGTGCTACGCCGCGCTGGCAACGCAGCGCGAGGGGCTGTGCGTGTTCGGGCATCACCTGGACCGTGCCGACCGGCACCTGGTGGAGGCGATCAGGCAGGCGCAGCCGACACACCTGGCCATTTCGATCCTGCCGGTGAACGAGGCGGCCATCGTGAGCCAGAAGCAGCATTACGCGCGGGTGTTCGAAGCGTGCCCGGGCATCGAACTGCATTTTTTCGATGCCACCACGCACCCGCTGGGCGCGCTGGCGAATGTGCCCGCGCCGCCGCCCAAGGCAGTGGGGCGGCGTCGGCGCTAGGCCGGCCCCCACAGGAGGGCGCGAAGCCTGTAGGAGCCGGCCTTGCCGTCGAAAGGCCGGCGCGACGCCCAACTGTACGGACACCTTTGTTGCCAACTGTAACCAGATTCCCCACCCCACCTGTGGCTCAATGAGCGGCCCCTCCAGCCCTCAGGCGCGCTCATGTCTACCCGCGAAAACACCGGCCTGGCCCTCGGCCTGCTCGGCGTCATCATCTTCAGCCTGACCCTGCCCATGACCCGCATCGTGGTGCAGGAGATGCACCCGCTGCTCAACGGCCTGGGCCGGGCCCTGGTGGCCGCGATCCCGGCAGCGGCGCTGTTGCTGTGGCGCCGTGAAAAGTGGCCCACCTGGCAGCAGGTCAAGGGCCTGAGCCTGGTGGCGCTGGGGGTGATTCTCGGTTTCCCGGTGCTGTCGGCCTGGGCCATGCAGAGCGTGCCGGCCTCCCACGGCGCACTGGTCAACGGCCTGCAACCCTTGTGCGTGGTGGTGTATGCGGCGTGGCTGTCCCACGAGCGACCTTCCACGGCGTTCTGGGCATGGGCGGCGCTGGGCAGCGCACTGGTGGTGGCCTACGCGATGATCATGGGCGCCGGACACATCCAGGCCGGTGACCTGCTGATGCTGGCGGCGATTGCGGTGGGCGGGCTGGGCTATGCCGAAGGCGGCCGCCTGGCTCGGGAGATGGGCGGTTGGCAGGTGATCTGCTGGGCGCTGGTGTTGTCCAGCCCTCTGCTGCTGGGGCCGGTGGTGTACCTGGCGCTGCAGCATGAAGGCGCGATCAGCCCGCGGGCCTGGTGGGCGTTCGGCTATGTGTCGCTGTTTTCGCAGTTCATCGGCTTTTTTGCCTGGTACGCCGGGCTGGCGCTGGGCGGAATCTCACGGGTGAGCCAGGTGCAACTGCTGCAGATCTTCTTCACCATCGCGCTGTCGGCGCTGTTCTTTGGCGAGCAGGTGGCGCCGATCACCTGGGTGTTTGCCGGCGGGGTGATTCTGACGGTGGTGCTGGGGCGCAAGGCGCGGGTGCATCCGGCACCGGTCAAGGCCTGAGGTGCCGCCATCGCGGGTCAAGCCCGCTCCCACAGGTAAGGGTGATCCTTGTGGGAGCGGTCAAGGCCCGCGATGACGGTGGTGAGGTTCAGACAGGAATCAAGCCATCGGCCCGCAGCAGCGTCTCCAGACAATGCTCCTTGACCCCATAGAACGCCTTGAGCGCCTGGATCTTCTCCAGCAACGCCTGCGCCGCCACCGGCTCGCGCCGCCGGGTGGCCAGGATCATCTTGTTCTTGTTGGTGTGCTCCAGCGAGATGAACTCGAACACCTTGGTCTCGTAGCCACAGGCCTCCAGGTACAACGCACGCAGGCTGTCGGTGAGCATCTCGGCCTGCTGCCCCAGGTGCAGGCCGTACTGCAGCATCGGCTTGAGCAACCCCGGGCTGTGCATCTGCGGGCGAATCTGCTTGTGGCAGCACGGCGAGCACATGATGATCGCCGCGCCACAGCGAATACCGGTATGAATCGCGTAGTCGGTGGCAATGTCACAGGCATGCAGGGCGATCATCACCTCGATGGCGCTGGGCACCACGCTGCGCACATCGCCACACTCGAACTTCAGCCCCGGATGCTCCAGGCGTGCGGCGGCGGCATTGCACAGCTCGACCATGTCCGGGCGCAACTCCACGCCCGTCACCTGCGCCTCGCGCTGCAGGGTGTTGCGCAGGTAGTCGTGGATCGCGAAGGTCAGGTAGCCCTTGCCCGAGCCGAAGTCCGCCACACGCACCGGCTGATCTGCCGCCAGTGGCGCGCTGCTCAGCGCATGGGAGAACACCTCGATGAACTTGTTGATCTGCTTCCATTTGCGCGACATCGCCGGAATCAGCGCCTGCTGCTTGTCGGTCACGCCCAGATCGTGCAGAAACGGCCGGCTCAGCTCCAGGTAGCGCTTCTTCTCGCGATCATGCTCGCCGGTCACCACCTCGCGCGCCTGTTGCACGGCGTTGCGATGCAGCATCGGCTTGCCCTTCTTGGTGAACTCCAGCTGCACCTCGTCGTTCAGGCTGAGCAGGTGCGCGTTGCGAAACGAAGCCGGCAACAGTTCACCGATCAACGTCAGCGCCTCGTCCAGCGCCAGGTTGCGGGTGATGTCGCGGGTCTTGTAGCGGTACACGAACGACAGGCTGGCCTGCCCCTTGATCGTCAGCGGCTTGGCCGTTACCCGCTGCAGGTCGACCTCGGCGCCGACATGGCGCGCCAGCGCCAGTTTGATGAAGGTGTGCTGGTGCAGGCTGGTGGCGAGCAGCGCCAGAAACTGCGCACGCGCATCCGGCGCGGCCTGGGCGGTGGGGGTTGCGGACATGGGGAGTGGGTGCCTCGGGTTGCGGGGGGCGCCCGCAGGCGCGCAATGGCGCGCATTTTACGTGGATGACCGCCCCAGGCACAGCATTTGTCGATCAGCGCGCATGCCTCAGCCCAGCAGCACCAGCCGGTTGGGCAGCTCGTTGCGCGCCTGGGTCACCGGCACATGGGCCGCCAGCAGCTCGCCACAGGCCTCGATGCAGGTGACAAAGCCCTGCAGGGTCTGGCCCTGCTGCACCTGGGCGGTGAAGGTGCGCACGATGGCGTCCCAGGCCTGGTTGTCGAGGCGACTGGAGATGCCCTCGTCCACCAGGATCTCCACATACCGCTCGGCCTCGCTGACGAAGATCAGCACCCCGGTGCGGCCCACGGTGTGATGCAGGTTCTGCTCCAGAAACTGGCGCCGCGCCAGGTTCGACGCACGCCAGTGGCGCACCCTGCGCGGCACCAGCCAACTGGTCAGGCGCGGCAGGCGGAACACCAGGCACAGCACGATGAAGGTCAGCCACTGCGCCAGCAGCAGGCCATGCACGCTCAGCCAGCCGCTCAGGTAATAGAGGACGCCCGGCACCACCAGCGCCAGCAGGCTGGCCCACAGCAACGGGATATAGGCATAGTCGTCGGCACGCGCCGCCAGCACCGTCACCAGCTCGGCATCGGTACGCTGTTCTACCTGGGCGATGGCCTGGGCCACCTGACGCTGTTCGTATTCACTGAGCAATGCCATGTACGTGTGTGTCTCTTGTCGTGTAGTTACCAGCCGCCGGAGGACCCGCCCCCGCCGAAACTGCCGCCGCCGCCACTGAAGCCACCGCCGCCACCGCCCAGGCCGCCCCCGAAACCGCCGCCAAGACCACCGCCAAAGCCCCCGCGCCCACCGCGGCCACCCCCGCCAAGGCCCTGCAGGGCGAACACGATGATGATCATCAGGATGAACAGGCCCACCGCCCAGACCGGCGCACCTTGCTGCTGCGCCTCGTCTGCCAGAGGTCGCGCCGGCTCGTCCAGCGGTGCGCCGCCCAGCACCTGCAGGATGGCCGCCGTGCCAAGCACGATGCCCTGGCTGAAGTCGCCACGGCGAAACGCCGGGGTGATCACGCTGTTGATGATGACCGAGGCCTGGGCATCGGTCAGGCGGCCCTCCAGGCCATAGCCGACTTCGATGCGCAGCTTGCGCTCCTGGGGGGCGACGATCAACAGCGCACCGTTGTCCTTGCCCTGCTGGCCGATGCCCCAGTGGCGCCCCAGCTGGTAGCCATAGTCCTCGATGGCCTGCCCGTGCAGGCTGGCCAGGGTCACCACCACGACCTGCTCGCCGGTGGCCTGCTCGTGGGCCTTGAGCATCTGCTCAAGCTGGCTGCGGGTGGCGCCGTCTAGCAGGCCGGCCTGGTCCACCACCCGTGCACTGAGCGCCGGGAACTGGGGCGCGGCCCACAGCCAGCCGCTCGCCGCCAGCAGCACCAGCAGCAGCGCCGCCTTGAGCACACGCATCAGAATTTCACTTCAGGCGCTTTGTCGGCATCGGCGCTGGTGGCCTCGAAGTTCTCGCGCAGCGGCATGTCGCTGTACATCACGCTGTGCCACAGGCGCCCGGGGAAGGTACGGATCTCGGTGTTGTAGCGCTGCACGGCGGCGATGAAGTCCTTGCGCGCCACCGCGATACGGTTTTCCGTACCCTCGAGCTGGGACTGCAGGGCCAGGAAGTTCTGGTTCGACTTCAGGTCCGGGTAACGCTCCGAGACCACCATCAGGCGCCCCAGCGCACCGCCCAGCTGGGCCTGTGCGGCCTGGAACTGGCGCAGTTTTTCAGGATCGTCCAGGGTGCTGGCATCGACCTTGATCGAGGTGGCCTTGGCCCGCGCTTCGATGACCGCGGTCAAGGTGGCCTGCTCCTGCCTGGCGTAGCCTTTGACCGTTTCGACCAGGTTGGGAATCAGGTCGGCACGGCGCTGGTACTGGTTCTGCACCTGGGCCCAGGCCGCCTTGACCTGTTCGTCGTATTGGGGAATGTTGTTGATGCCGCAACCGGCCAGCAGGCTGGCCAGTGCCAGCACCAGCCACAACCGTGCTCTGTTCGATACCTGCATTGTCGCTACGCTCCGTGAGTGCTCGAAATGCGCCGGACTTGAGGCATAATCCGACGCCGCCGCTGGATCGTGATGGCCCAATCGGCTAAAAGATGCCCCAGCAAACTACAACAATAGCCGCTTCCCCAACTTCGGCTTGCCAGTCTGCACCGTGACGACTGCCGCAGCCTTGAGAACAGAATTCATGAACAAGCTGTGTTTGCTGGGCCTGCTCGTCAGCCTGGCCAGCCAGTCGGCCTTCGCTGACTCGCCTGCCGCCGCGCCATTGCAAGACAAACAGGCGTTCATCGCCAACCTGCTCAAGCAGATGAGCGTCGAGGAAAAGATCGGCCAGTTGCGCCTGATCAGCATCGGCCCGGAAATGCCGCGCGAGAAAATCCGCGAGGAAATCGCCGCCGGGCGCATCGGCGGTACCTTCAACTCGATCACCCGTGACGAGAACCGGCCCATGCAGGACGCCGCCATGCGCGGGCGCCTGAAGATCCCGATGTTCTTCGCCTATGACGTGATCCACGGTCACCGCACCATCTTCCCGATCAGCCTGGGCCTGGCCGCCAGCTGGGACATGCAGGCCATCGCCCAGGTCGGCCGTACCTCGGCCCTGGAAGCCGCCGCCGACGGCATCGACATGACCTTCGCGCCCATGGTCGACATTGCCCGCGACCCGCGCTGGGGCCGTACCAGCGAAGGCTTTGGCGAAGACACCTACCTGGTGTCGCGTATCTCCAGGGTGATGGTCGAATCGTTCCAGGGCCACAGCCCGGCCAACGCCGACAGCATCATGGCCAGCGTCAAGCACTTTGCCCTGTACGGCGCGGTGGAAGGCGGGCGCGACTACAACACGGTCGATATGAGCCCCACGCGCATGTACAACGAGTACCTGCCGCCCTACCGCGCCGCCATCGATGCCGGTGCCGGCGGCGTGATGGTGGCGCTAAACTCGATCAACGGTGTGCCCGCCACCTCCAACACCTGGCTGATGAACGACCTGCTGCGCCGCGACTGGGGCTTCAAGGGCGTGACCGTCAGCGACCATGGGGCGATCACCGAGCTGGTGCGCCACGGCGTGGCCGCCGATGGCAAGCAGGCGGCGCAGCTGGCGATCAAGGCCGGCATCGACATGAGCATGAACGACACGCTGTATGGCCAGGAACTGCCGGGGCTGCTCAAGTCCGGCGCGGTCAGCCCGGCCGAACTGGACAACGCGGTGCGCGAGATTCTCGGCGCCAAGTACGACATGGGCCTGTTCGCCGACCCGTACCGGCGCATCGGCCAGGCCAAGGACGACCCGGCCGACACCTATGCCGACAGCCGCCTGCACCGCGACATCGCACGGGACGTGGCGCGTCGCAGCCTGGTGCTGCTGGAGAACCGCCAGCAGACCCTGCCGCTGAAAAAGTCGGGCACCATCGCCCTGGTCGGCCCGCTGGCCGATGCCCCGATCGACATGATGGGCAGCTGGGCCGCCGCTGGTCGCCCGCACCAGTCGGTGACCGTGCGCGAGGGCCTGCGCCGTGCCCTGGGCGACAAGGCCAGGGTGCTCTACGCCAAAGGCTCGAACGTGACCGGCGACAAGGCCGTGCTCGACTACCTCAACTTCCTCAACTTCGACGCCCCGGAAATCGTCGATGACCCGCGCCCGGCTGCCGTGCTGATCGATGAAGCGGTCAAGGCCGCCAGGCAGTCGGACGTGGTGGTGGCCGTGGTCGGCGAATCGCGGGGCATGTCCCACGAATCGTCCAGCCGCACCACCCTGGAGATCCCGGCGGTGCAGCGCGAGCTGATCAAGGCCCTCAAGGCCACCGGCAAACCGCTGGTGCTGGTGCTGATGAACGGTCGCCCGCTGTCGCTGGCGTGGGAGCGCGAGCAGGCCGACGCCATCCTGGAAACCTGGTTCAGCGGCACCGAAGGCGGCAACGCCATCGCTGACGTGCTGCTGGGCGACTACAACCCCTCGGGCAAGCTGGCCATCACCTTCCCGCGCTCGGTGGGGCAGATCCCGATGTACTACAACCACCTGCGCATCGGCCGCCCGTTCACCCCCGGCAAGCCCGGCAACTACACCTCGCAGTACTTCGAGGAACCCAACGGCCCGCTGTACCCCTTCGGCTACGGCCTGAGCTACAGCACCTTCAGTGTGTCGGCACCGAGCCTCTCGAGCACGACACTGAAACAGGGCCAGAGCCTGGAGGTCAGTGTGCGCGTGAAGAACACCGGCCAGCGTGACGGCGAAACCGTGGTGCAGCTGTACCTGCAGGATGTGGCCGCCTCGATGAGCCGCCCGGTCAAGGAACTGAAGAACTTCCAGAAGCTCATGCTCAAGGCCGGCGAGGAGCGCACCCTGCACTTCACCGTGCAGCCGGACGACCTGAAGTTCTACAACAGCCAGTTGCAGTGGGTTGCCGAACCTGGCGAGTTCAACGTCCAGGTCGGCCTGGACTCCGAAACCGTGCAACAGCAACGCTTCGAGCTGCTGTAAGTCGCTGTGACGTTCACGGGGAAGTGCCTGGCAGCCTTCCCCCCTGCCAGGGTACTGCTTGCCATGCCGTTCACTTACCGCGCCGTGCGACTGGGCCTGATTCTGCTGCTGATCACCGCCGGCACCCTGCTGGCCGCCGGCTGGGCGATGAATCAGGCCAAGCGTCAGGCCATGCTCGACGATACCCAGCGGGCCAGCCAGCAACTGGCGCTGTACGCCAACTCGCTGCACACCCTGATCGAACGCTACCGCGCCCTGCCCGCTGTGCTGGCGCTGGACTCCGAACTCATCGCAGCCCTCGGCGGCCCGGTGGGCGAAGCGACCCAGGACGCGTTGAACCGCAAGCTCGAACGCATCAACGGCGCCGCCAGGTCGTCCACCCTCGAACTGCTCGACCACACCGGCCTGGCCGTGGCGGCCAGCAACTGGCGCCTGCCTACCACCTACGTGGGGCAGAACTACGGCTTTCGACCGTACTTCAAGCAGACCCGCACCCAGGGCAGCGGGCGCTTCTATGCGGTGGGGGTGACCAGCGGCATTCCCGGCTACTTTCTGTCCAGCGCGGTGCTGGGCGACCAGGGGCGGTTTCTCGGGGCCATGGTGGTCAAGCTGGAGTTTCCCGAGCTTGAGCGCGAATGGCGCCAGGGCAGCGACGTGCTGCTGGTCAGCGACGCCCGCGGGATCATCTTCCTGGCCAACCAGGACGGCTGGCGCTACCGCGAGCTGAACCCGCTGTCGGCGGCCGATTTCAATGAGCTGGACGCCACCCGCCAGTACGACAAGAAGTCGCTCTTGCCCCTGCAGCGCCAGGTGCTGACCCGCTTTGACGACAACAGCCACCTGGTGCGCGTGCAGCGCCCCGAAGGCGACACCGACTACCTGTGGGAAAGCCTGCCGCTGGAAGCCGAGGGCTGGACCCTGCACCTGCTGCGCACACCGCGCACCGGGGATGACGAGCGCAACGCCGGGCTGACGGCCGCCGCCGTCTGGCTGACCCTGGTGTTCGCGGTGCTGTTCATCAGCCAGCGCCTGCGCCTGGCCCGCCTGCGCCAGCGCAGCCGCGACGAGCTCAAGCGCCTGGTGGAGGAACGCACCCATGAACTGCGTATGGCTCAGGAGGGCCTGGTGCAGTCGACCAAGCTGGCGGCGCTGGGGCAGATGTCCGCCGCGCTGGCCCACGAGCTCAACCAGCCGCTGACCACCCAGCGCATGCAGCTGGCCACCCTGCGCCTGCTGCTCGACAGCGAGCGCCTGGACGAAGCACGCCAGGCCCTGCAGCCGCTGGACCAGATGCTCACGCGCATGGCGGCCCTTACCGGACACCTGAAAACCTTTGCCCGCAACAGCCCCAGCGGCCTGCGCGAACGTCTGGACCTGGCCACCGTGGTCGACCAGGCGCTACAGTTGCTCGACCCGCGCATCCGCGCCGAGGGCGTCAGCACCGCGCTGTACCTGGCGCGTCCGGCCTGGGTACGCGGCGACGCCATCCGCCTGGAACAGGTGCTGATCAACCTGTTGCGCAACGCCCTGGACGCCATGGCCGACAAAACCTGGAAACACCTGGAGATCCGTATCGAAAAGCAGCATGACCACTGGCACCTGAGCGTGCTCGACAGCGGCGGCGGCATCAGGCAGGAGCACCTGGGCTGCGTGTTCGACCCATTCTTCACCACCAAGCCGGTGGGCGAAGGGCTGGGTCTTGGGCTGGCGATTTCCTACGGCATCATCCATGAAGCCGGCGGACGCCTGCAGGTCGACAACCAGCCCGGCGGTGCGCGTTTCAGCCTGACCCTGCCCTGCGACCCGGAGCCTGCATGCTGAATGCGGTGATTGTCGTCGACGACGAGGCCAGCATCCGTACCGCGGTGCAGCAGTGGCTGAGCCTGGCCGGCTTCGAGGTGCAGCTGTTCGAACGTGCCGAGGCGTGTCTGGCACAGCTGCCCGAGCATTTTCCCGGGGTGATCCTGAGCGATGTGCGCATGCCCGGCATGGGTGGCCTGCAACTGCTGGAGCAACTGCAGGGGCGTGATGCCGACCTGCCGGTGATTCTGCTTACCGGGCATGGCGACGTGCCGATGGCGGTCGAAGCCATGCGCAATGGCGCCTACGATTTTCTGGAAAAGCCCTTCAGCCCCGACAGCCTGCTCGGCAGCCTGCGCCGCGCCCTGGAGAAACGCCAGCTGGTGCTGGAGAACCGCCGACTGCATGAACAGGCCGACCTCAAGGTGCGCCTGGAAAACACCCTGCTGGGCATGTCGCCTGGCCTGCAGCAACTGCGTCGCCAGGTGCTGGACCTGGCCGGGCTGCCGGTCAATGTGCTGATACGCGGCGAAACCGGCAGCGGCAAGGAGCGCGTCGCGCGGTGCCTGCATGATTTCGGCCCGCGGGCCGACAAGCCGTTCGTGGCGCTCAACTGTGCGGCGATCCCCGAGCAATTGTTCGAGGCCGAGCTGTTCGGACACGAGAGCGGCGCCTTCACCGGCGCCCAGGGCAAGCGCATCGGCAAGCTCGAATATGCCAACGGTGGCACGCTGTTCCTCGACGAGATCGAGAGCATGCCGCTGGCCCAGCAGGCCAAGCTGCTGCGGGTGATCCAGGAGCACAAGCTCGAGCGCCTGGGCGCCAACCAGAGCATCAGCGTGGACCTGCGCATCATTGCCGCCACCAAGCCCGACCTGCTGCTCGAAGCCCGCGCCGGGCGTTTTCGCGAAGACCTGGCGTACCGTCTGAACGTGGCCGAACTGCGCCTGGCGCCGTTGCGCGAGCGGCGCGAAGACATCCCCCTGCTGTTTGCCCATTTTGCCCGCGCCGCCGCCGAGCGCCTGGGCCGCAGCGCCGCCGACCCCAGTGGCGCACAACTGGGCCGGCTACTCAGCCACGACTGGCCGGGCAACGTGCGCGAACTGGCCAACGCCGCCGAGCGCCACGCCCTGGGCCTGGACGATGCGCAATCGGCGGCAGTGGCGCATACCGGGCAATCGCTGGCTGCCCAGCAGGAAGCCTTCGAGGCCCAGTGCCTGCGCGCCGCCCTGAGCCGTCATCAGGGCGACATCAAGGCGGTGCTCGAGGAGCTGCAACTGCCCCGACGCACCCTGAACGAGAAGATGCAACGCCACGCACTGGTGCGCGAAGACTTCCTCGAACGCCCCGGCTCATAGGCGGATTCTTGCCTATCGCTGCGCCGCCAATGAGCGGATTTCCGCTCATTCGACCTGCCAAACCCTTCTAAACCGGGCATTCGCTGGCTGGCACGGGTCCTGCTATGGCCCTGTCAGGCCGCGTTTACACGCGCACCACAAAAACAACTAGAAGGTTGCTTCAATGGATAACTCCACCTCTCTGCCTGCTGGGGCAGCGGCCGCACCCGCTGAAAAAACCACCTCCAGCCGCCTCAAGTCGATTTTCTCCGGCTCCATCGGCAACATGGTCGAATGGTACGACTGGTACGTCTACGCGGCGTTCTCGCTGTATTTCGCCAAGGCCTTCTTCCCGGCCGGCAACACCACCACCCAACTGCTCAACACCGCCGCGATCTTCGCCGTGGGCTTCCTGATGCGCCCGATCGGTGGCTGGCTGATGGGTATCTATGCCGACCGCAAGGGCCGCAAGGCCGCGCTGATGGCCTCGGTACTGCTGATGTGCGCCGGCTCCCTGGTCATCGCCCTGACACCCAGCTACGAAACCATCGGCGTCGCCGCGCCGGTGCTGCTGGTGATCGCACGCCTGATGCAGGGCCTGTCGGTGGGGGGTGAATACGGCACCTCGGCCACCTACCTCAGCGAGATGGCAACCAAGGAGCGTCGCGGTTTCTTCTCCAGCTTCCAGTACGTCACGCTGATCTCCGGCCAGCTCATCGCGCTGGCGGTGCTGATCATCCTGCAGCAGACCCTGACCACCGAGCAGCTGTACTCGTGGGGCTGGCGCGTACCCTTCGTGATCGGCGCGCTGTGCGCGGTGGTGGCGTTGTACCTGCGTCGCGGCATGGAAGAGACGGCCTCGTTCACCAAGAAGGAAAAGGCCAAGGAAAGCTCGATGCGCACCCTGCTGCGCCACCCCAAGGAACTGGCGACCGTGGTCGGCCTGACCATGGGCGGCACCCTGGCGTTCTACACCTACACCACCTACATGCAGAAGTACCTGGTGAACACGGTGGGCATGAGCATCAGTGACTCGACCATGATCTCGGCGGCCACCCTGTTCCTGTTCATGTGCCTGCAGCCGGTGATCGGCGGCCTGTCGGACAAGATCGGCCGTCGCCCGATCCTGATCGCCTTCGGTGTGTTGGGCACCCTTTTCACCGTGCCGATCCTGACCACACTGCACACCATCGAGACCTGGTGGGGTGCGTTCTTCCTGATCATGGCAGCACTGATCATCGTCAGCGGCTACACCTCGATCAACGCGGTGGTCAAGGCAGAGCTGTTCCCCACCGAGATCCGTGCGCTGGGCGTGGGCCTGCCGTATGCGCTGACCGTGTCGATCTTCGGTGGCACGGCCGAGTACGTGGCACTGTGGTTCAAGAGCATCAACATGGAGACCGGCTACTACTGGTACGTCACGGCGTGCATTGCCATCTCGCTGCTGGTGTATGTGTTCATGAAGGACACCCGCAACAACTCGCGGATCGAGACCGACTGATCAGCTTGCTGCGGTAGACAAGGGGCCTCCAGCGATGGAGGCCCCTTTTTTGTGGGCTTAATTCGGCATTAATGCGGGTGCGCGATGCTGGGTTCACTCAGAACCGAGTCGTCCTCTTCGCTGTCAAGCCAGCTCCCACAGAATGCTTCGGCGCTCGCAAAACACTGTGGGCACTGGCTTGCCAGCAGAGGCCAACCGCTTTCTGATGCATCGATTTAATAGATTCATATAGGCAATATTTTGCGCTTTTTAATCAAATTAACGGGCGTAAAATCAAACCCATAGCAACAGACAACCCCTCACCACCGGAGTTACCCCCATGAAAACCAAACTGATGCTGGCCCTCACCTTCTCTGTCCTGGCCGCCAACGCTTTCGCCGAAGACGGCTTCGACCGCACCAACGCGCACAACTTCGCCGTGGAACACGCCCAGCCCGCCACCGTGGCAGAAGACGGTTTCGATCACACCAACGCGCATCGCTTCGTCGAAGATGGCTTCGACCGCACCCAGGCCCACCGCATCAGCTGACAGCCGATGCAGCGCCACAGCCCGGCTTCGGCCGGGCTTAGTCATTTTCAGGGCCGGCAACTGTTGGCACACTAGGCGCACCCTCCGCCCACAAGGCCCGATGATGTACTACTACGAACCCGCAAAAGGCCACGGCCTGCCCCACGACCCGTTCAACGCCATCGTCGGCCCGCGCCCGATCGGCTGGATCTCCTCCCAGGACCGCGACGGCCACCTGAACCTTGCGCCCTACAGTTTTTTCAACGCCTTCAACTACATTCCGCCGATCATCGGGTTCTGCAGCGTCGGGCGCAAAGACAGCCTGAACAACATCGAACAGACCGGCGAGTTCGCCTGGAACCTGGCCACACGCCCGCTGGCCGACGCCATGAACCAGAGCTGCGCCGCCGTGGCGCCAGAGGTCGACGAGTTCGCCCTGAGCCAGCTGACCCCGGCAGCCTCCAGGGTGATTGCGGTACCCCGGGTGCAGGAAAGCCCGGTGTCGTTCGAATGCAAGGTGACCCAGATCGTGCAACTGCAACGTGCCGACCAGGCGCTGGTGCCAAGCTGGCTGATTCTGGGCGAAGTGGTAGCGGTGCACATTGCCGAGCACCTGCTCAAGGAAGGGATCTACGACACCGCGGCCGCCGAGCCGATTCTGCGCGGCGGCGGCCCGGCGGATTACTTCGAGCTGGGCAACCTGTTCAAGATGGCCCGCCCGCAGGCCTGATCACCAGATCAGTTCGGCGTCGTCACTGACGCCGTTCAGGCGCTGCAGTTCGACCACTGCAGCGTCATCGGCCTCCAGTGCGGTCTTGAATACCTGCCCTGGCAGCACCTTGTGAAAACGCGGTGCGCCGCCAGCGCCCAGGGCCTTGACCGCGATCGCGGCGCTGTAGCCACCCTCGCCCGGGACCACCGCCGAAACAGCCTCGAATACGTCGAATTCTTTACGTGCCATTGCCTCTCACATCCACATCGGTTGCCGGAAAGGCGCCATTCTAACTCGCCGGCTGCTCGGTGAACGTCTGCAGGTCGAGGCTGTGCACCACCCGCGCCTGCACCAGTTCACCAAACAGCTGCAGGCTGGGCGAGGCAAAGTAGTCGTGCAGCGCCGAAGTATCGGCCCACACTCCGTTGAGCAACCACAGGTCGGCATCGCAGGTGGAACGCTGCACGCTGAAATGCAGACACCCCGGGGTTTGCCGCGACGGTTCGAGCAGTTGCTGCAGGCGCACGCCCAGCTCGGCCGAACGGCCGACGCTGGCGCGCACGAAGGAAAGATGGCTGACCGGTTGTGATGACGTCATGTGCGGTGCTCCTTGAAGCGGCCAGGGAAGAAAACCCAGGCTGCCAAGGCTACGGCCCAGGCCACGCGCGGCGTTAGGCGATTCCTGTCGACGGCTTGCCTGATTCTGCACCCGTCGCAGGATCAGGCAAGAACCGCGCAGCATTCGGCTAGCGCCCCGGCGTGCGCGAACCTATGCTGCGCCCATCGGCAGAGGAACCCGCACATGTCAGCCCCAGAACCCACCCCACCGTTGCTGGACCCGGCCCTGGAGCTTCTGCGCCAGGAACTGGCCGGGCTGGTCGTTCGCCACTGCCCCAGCGGCACGGTGCCTTCGGCCATCGCCGACCTGCACCTGAGCCGCTACGAGCAGAGCACCCGCTCGATGCCGACCCTGGCGCAGCCGGCGCTGTGCATCCTGGCCCAGGGCCGCAAGGAGATCTGCCTGGGCGACGAGACCTATGTGTACGACCCGCTGCACTACATGGTGGTGTCGGTGGCGATGCCGATCAGCGGTGCCCTGCTGGAGGCCAGCCCGCAGAACCCCAGCCTGGGCATTCGCCTGGACATCGACCCGGCCGAGATCAACAGCCTGATCGCCGAGGCCGGGCCGATGGGCGTGCCGTCGCAGCCGTCGTCGCGGGGGGTGTTCATCGAACGCCTGGACACCCAGATGCTCGATGCATTGCTGCGCCTGATCCGCCTGCTGGATACGCCCAAGGACATTGCCGTGCTGGCGCCGCTGATCCGTCGCGAGATTCTCTATCGGCTGCTGCGTGGGCAGCAGGGTGCGCGGCTGTACGAGATCGCCATGGCCAACACCCAGACCCACCGCGTGTGCCAGGCCATCCAGTGGCTCAATGATCATTTTCAGCGCCCGCTGCGCATCGACGACCTGGCACGGGAGGTAAACCTGAGTGCCTCGACCCTGCACCACCGGTTCAAGGCGGTGACCTCGATGAGCCCGTTGCAGTATCAGAAGCAACTGCGCTTGCAGGAAGCCCGGCGGCTGATGCTCAACGATGGGTTGGAGGCGTCGGTGGCGGGGTATCGGGTAGGCTATGAGAGCCCGTCGCAGTTCAGCCGCGAGTACAGCCGGCTGTATGGCGCGCCACCGCTGCGGGACATGGCAAGGTTGCGTAGCACGCTCTAGATCGCTTTCGCCGGCAAGGCCGGCTCCTACAGGCAGTACGCGGTCGCCTGTAGGAGCCGGCCTTGCCGGCGAAGAACGCTACACCGCCCTCACCACATGCTTGATCTCCTGAAACGCCGCCAGCCCCCAGGGCCCCAGCTCGCGCCCCAGGCTGCTCTGCTTGTAGCCACCCCACGCTGCCTGCGGGAAGATCACCTGCGGTGCGTTGATCCACACCAGCCCGGCCTGCAACTGGTCGGCCACCCGTTCGGCGGCCGCCGGGTCTGCACCTACCACGCTGGCCACCAGCCCGAACTCGCTGTCGTTGGCCAACGCCACCGACTCGGCTTCGCTGGCCACCCGACGCACGCACAGCACCGGGCCGAAGATTTCCTCGCGCCACAGCGCACTGTCCAGCGGTACCTCGGCAAACACCGTAGGCTCGATGAAGTACCCAGCAGCGTGTTCGAGCGGCTTGCCACCGCACAGCAAGCGCGCGCCGCTGTGCACGCCACGCTCGATGTGCCCCAGCACGCGCTGGTACTGGGCCTGGTTGACCAGCGGCCCCATGTCGCTGTCGCCGGCAAACGGGTCACCCACCCGGATCGACGCAGCCCGTGCCTTCACCCCGTCGACAAAGGCGTCGTACAGCGCATCGGCCACCAGCACGCGGCTGGTGGCCGAGCACATCTGCCCGGCATTGAAGAAGCCGCCGGCGCAGGCCAGCTCGAGCGCAAGCTCCAGCTCGGCCGACTCCAGCACCAGCAATGACGACTTGCCGCCCAGCTCCAGGCTCACCCCCTTGACCGTCTCGGCCGCGCGCTGCATCACCTGCACGCCGACCGCATTGCTGCCGGTGAACGACACCTTGGCGATACGCGGGTCGCTCGTCAGCGGCGCCCCCACCGCCAGCCCGGTGCCGCACACCAGATTGAACACCCCATCCGGCAGGCCGCATTCGGCGATGATCCGGGCCAATTCCAGCTCGGCCAGGGGCGTGACCTCCGACGGCTTTAGCACCACGCAGCACCCTGCCGCCAACGCCGGGGCCAGCTTCCAGGCGGTGGTCACCATCGGGAAGTTCCACGGCACGATCAGGCCGACCACACCGCACGGCTCGCGACGCAGGCGGGCACTGAAATCCTCGCTGGGCAAGGCCAGCGGCTGGTCCTGCTGCCTGTCCAGGGCCTGCGCCAGGCCCGCGTAGTACTCGAACGTTGCCACCACATCGTCGACGTCCATCGCCGACTCGGCCAGGGGCTTGCCGTTGTTGCGCGATTGCAGTTCGATCAGCCGCTCGCGGCGGGCCTCCACACCCCGCGCGATCCTGTGCAGCAGCTCGCCACGGTGTGCCCCGGTGGTACGCGACCAGCCGGCAAAAGCGGCCTGCGCCGCCATGGCGGCACAGGCGACTGCATCGCCATCGCCCCCGGCCACCTCGGCCAGGGACTGCCCGGTGCTCGGGTTGATTACCGTGAGCGGCTGCGCGCCGTGATGCCACGCGCCCTCGATGTAGATACCGGGCAGGTTCAGCATGATTGCACCGCCTGCATCCACGCTGCCTGGTCGACCTCGATCAGGCTCGGGCCACTGCGTTGGCGGGCACGCAACAACGCCTCGCGCAGTTGCGCCACCCCGCTCGCCGCTTCGGCGGCGCAACCGAAGGCCTTGGCCACGCCAATGAAATCGGGGGTGTGGATATCCACGCCCACCGGTTCGATGGCGCGGTTGACCATGTACTTCTTGATCTCCTCGTACCCCTGGTTGTTCCACAGCAACACGATCAGCGGCACCTGAGCCTCCACCGCACTGGCCAGCTCCGGCAGGGTGAACTGCAAGCCGCCGTCGCCGATCAGGCACACCGCAGGCAAGCGTCGATCCGCCTGCTCCGCACTGCCCAGCCACGCACCCATGGCCGCCGGCAAGGCGTAGCCGAGGGTGCCGTAGCCGGTCGAGGCGTTAAACCAGCGGCGCGGCTGGTCGAGGTCCAGGGTCAGGTTGCCGGTGTACACCGGCTGGGTCGAATCACCGACCAGCACGGCATCGGGCAACGTCTGCAGCACGCTGTCGAGGAACAGCGTCTGCGCCCGCGTGGCCGCATCCCATTCGCTGGCCAGGGTATCGCGCAGGCGCGCTGCCCGCGCCGCGCCCCACTCGCCTTCGCGCGGTGGCGCCGGCTGCTCGGCCAGGGCCAGCAACAGGGCCTGCGCCGCCTGCTCTGCATCGGCCACCAGTGCCACCCTGGGCGGGTAGTTGCGCACGCACTGGTCCGGGTCAATGTCGATGCGCAGCAGGGCGCCGGGGATCTCGAAGCCGCCCTTGAAGGTGACGTCATAGTCGGTTTCGGCCAGCTCGGTGCCGATCGCCAGCACCACGTCGGCCTCGCGCACCAGTGCACGGGTCGCCACCAGCGACTGGGTCGAGCCGATCAGCAGCGGGTGCCCGGAGGCTAGCACGCCCTTGGCATTGATGGTGAGTGCAACGGGCGCCTGCAGGTGCTCGGCCAACCGGGCGAGTGCGGGGCCTGCGTCGACGGCACCGCCACCGGCCAGGATCAACGGGCGGCGGGCAGCGGCCAGCAGCGCCGCCATGCTCGCCACTGGCCCTGGCGCGGCACCGGCGCGGGCGATGTGTACCGGCTCGCAGCCAAGCAGGTGATCGGCGCCTTCGACCAGCACGTCCAGCGGGATCTCAATATGCACCGGGCGCGGGCGCGCGCCCTCGAATACCGCAAAGGCACGGGCCAGCACGGCCGGCAGGTCATCGGCGCTCATCAGTGTGTGCGAGAACGCCGCCACACCGCTGACCAGCGCGCCCTGGTTGGGCAGCTCGTGCAGCTTGCCGCGACCGCCGCCCAGGGCATTGCGCGACTGCACGCTGGAGATCACCAGCATCGGGATCGAGTCGGCATAGGCCTGGCCCATGGCGGTGGTGATGTTGGTCATGCCCGGGCCGGTGATGATGAAGCACACCCCAGGCTTGCCACGGGTACGGGCAAAGCCGTCAGCCATGAAGCCTGCGCCTTGCTCGTGGCGCGGGGTTATATGACGGATGGTCGAGCCGGCAAGGCCGCGGTACAGCTCGACCGTGTGCACGCCGGGAATGCCGAAAACATGGTCCACGCCATAGTTTTCGAGGAGTTTTACCAATACTTCGCCGCAAGTTGCCATGGTGGTCTGCCTGGAATCATTCTGGAACAAGGCCTGATTGGACCCGCCAGGCGCTACCGGCACAATGCAAAAATCCTCATACTAGCCATGTCTACAGCTCATGGCTTACCCCGATGAAACGCCTGCCTCCCTTGCCTGCCCTGCACACCTTCCTGATCACTGCGCAATGCTGCAACTTCACCCGTGCGGCGCAGCAACTGCACCTGACCCAGGGCGCGGTGAGCCGCCAGATCGCCGGCCTGGAAGCACACCTGGGCTATGCGCTGTTCGTGCGCCAGGCACGCGGCCTGAGCCTGACCCGCGAGGGCCAGGACTGGCTGCCGCGGGTGCAGCAGGTATTCGGGCTGATCGAGGAAGGCGTGCAGCAGGTGGGCGCGCAGCGCACCACCCTGCAACTGAAGGCGCCGACCTGCGTGATGCGCTGGTTGCTGCCGCGCCTGATGGAATGGCAGGCGCTGCACCCGGAAGTGCCGGTGGAGCTGACCACCACGGTGCAGCACGGGGTGGATTTTCGCCGGGAAGCGTTCGATGCGGCGGTGGTGTATGGCGCCGAGCCTGATCCGGCCCTGCAGGTGCTGAAGCTGTTCGATGAACAACTGACACCGGTGTGCGCGCCGCAGTTGCCGTTGCGCACGCTGGATGATCTGCAGCAGCACATGCTGCTGCACCCGGCGCGGGACGAGAAGGACTGGGCGACCTGGCTTGGCGCAGCCGGCGTGCAACTGCCCAGGCAAGGCCGGCGCCAGCATTTCGAAACGTTGGACATGGCCATGTCGATGGCGTCCCAGGGCACCGGGGTGGCGATAGGGGATTGGGCGTTGATCGGCGATGACCTGGCCAGCGGACGGCTGGTGATGCCGTTCGACCTGCGGGTCAAGACCGGCAAGGGCTATTACCTGGTGCGGCCCGCGCAGGTGGCGGCGCCGGGGTTGATGGCCTTGCTGGAGTGGTTGGGCGGGCAGGCAGGGGCACCGCGTTGATGCAGTCGCCGGCAAGGCCGGCTCCTACACCTGTAGGAGCCGGCCTTGCCGGCGAATGCTTTCTAGGCTCTGTACGAAAAGCCTTGATACTCGGTGATGCTGCGTTGAAAACAGCCTCGGAATGCTCATTTACAACCCGTAAACTCCGCTTCCTCGGCTGTTTTCGCCTTGCCTGACCTTCGTCTCAAGACTTTTCATACAGCCCCTAGTACCCCACAGTAAAGCGCTGACGCGAATGCGCTGGCATCTCTACCTCATCGAGCAACGCAATCGCATAGTCGGCAAAGGTGATCCAGCTCCTGCCCTTCGCGTCGACCAGCAGGTGATCCTTGCCCACCCTGTAGCTACCGGTGCGCTCGCCTTCGACGAACTCCGCCGACGGCGACAGGAAGGTCCAGTCCAGTTGCTGCTCCTGACGCAAGGCCTGCAGAAAATCGCCACCTGCGCTCGCCTCGGCCTTGTAGGCCTCGGGGAAGTCCGGCGCGTCGATCACGCGCTCCCCTGACGGCAGCAGCAGGCTGCCCGCCCCGCCCACCACCAGCAGGCGCTTGACCCCGGCCTTCTTGACCGGCCCGATGATCGCCTGCGCCGGCACCGTGGCAAAGTGCGCGGCGCTGAGCACCACGTCATGCCCGGCAACGGCCTGCTCCAGCCCCTCGCCCCGGGTCACGTCCAGGGCTACCGTGCTCACCCCTTCGCGCCCCTGCAGGCGCGACGGGTCACGGGCTATGGCGGTGACGCTGTGGCCACGGCGCAGGGCCTCTTCCAGCAACTGGCTGCCGGCACGTCCGGTAGCACCGATGATTGCGATCTTGCTCATGGAAACCTCCGATCAGGATTGAACGACACTTACCACTTCATTTCGCCCTTGGCGACCTTGGCGCCGAGCTCCAGCGAGCTCTCCTCGCCCAGGCCGGGGTAACGTTTCTTCATTGCAGCGACCAGCTCGGCCGAGTTGGCCGCCCTGGCGCTTTCGGCATCGAAGGCGCGGATGTAATCGGCGGTGAAGCGCACCGCCTCGAGCGACCCCTTGCTCTGCCCCAGGTAATGCCCCGGCACCACCGTCTGCGGCGCCAGCTGCTCGATGCGCGCCAGGGTCGCGAGCCAGTCCTTGTGCGACTGCGCCGACTGGGTGTCGGCCATCCACACGTGCAGGTTCTCGGCCACCACTACCCCGCCGACCACTGCCTTGATCGACGGGACCCATACAAAGCTGCGGTCGGGCTGCGGGCCGTCAAGGCCGATCACTTCAAGACGCTGCCCTTCAAGGGTGAGCACGTTGCCGGGCAGCACTTCAGGCACGATGAGCCGGGCTGGCTTGTCGGCCCCCATCTGCGGGCCCCAGTAGGCAAGCTTGGCAGCCATGGTCTGCTTGATGTGCGCGACCGTCGCCTGCGACGCCAGCACCTTGGCCTTGGGGTAGGCACGGGTCAGGGTGTCGAGGCCGAAGTAATAGTCCGGGTCGCCATGGCTGATGTAGATGGTGGTGAGTTGCTTGCCGCTATCGCGAAGCTTCTTCAGCACCTGCTCGGCCTGGCCCTTGCCGAACTGTGCATCCACCAGAATCGCCTCGTGCTGGCCACTGACGATCACCGAGCTGACCGGAAACAGCGCCTCGCTGCCGGGGTTGTACACGTCCAGTTTCAGCGGTGCGTCGCCGGCAACGGCCTGGGTGATCGCACCGAAAGCGGCACACGCCAGCAGCAGGCGACGCAGGGAAAAGAAAGCAGCCATCAAGCAATACCTGTTCAAGTCATCGATGAGGCACAGCTTAGTTGCACGAACCATCACAAAAAATGCGATGCTCCAACATAGTTTGTTTCTGAAATCGGGCAGATCATGGACCGTCTCACCGCAATGAAAGTGTTCGTCAGCGTAGTCGACCTGGGCAGCCAGTCGGCCGCCGCCGACCAACTGGACCTGTCGCGCCCTGTGGTTTCGCGTTACCTGGCCGAGCTGGAGGACTGGGTGGGGGCGCGCCTGATGCAGCGCACCACGCGCAAGCTGAGCCTGACTGCCGCCGGCCTGGAAACCCTGCCGCGCTGCCGGCAGATGCTGGAACTGGTGGGCGACCTGCACGCGGCAGTGGGCGCCCCGGATGACGCCCCGCGGGGTGAACTGCGCATCAGCGTCAGTACCTCGTTCGGGCATGCGCAACTGGTGGAAGCGGTGGCGGACTACGTCAAGCGCTACCCGCTGGTGAAGGTCGACCTGCAGATGCTCGACCGCACGGTCAACCTGGTGGACGAACGCATCGACCTGGCCATCCGCGTCAGCAACGACCTGGACCCCAACCTCATCGCCCGCCGCCTGAGTTTGTGCCGCTCGGTGGTGTGCGCCTCGCCAGCCTACCTGCGCGAGCACCCCATACCGCGCCAGGTGCAGGACCTGAGCCAGCACAACTGCCTGACCCATTCGTACTTCGGCCACAGCCTCTGGCATTTCGAGGTCGACGGCGAACAGGTGTCGGTGCCGGTGCAAGGCAATATCAGCGCCAACGAGGCCCTGACCCTGGAGCGCGCCACCCTGGCCGGCACCGGTATCGCCATGCTGCCCACCTACCTGGTGTGGCAAGCCCTGCGCAGCGGCACGCTGGTACGCCTGCTGCCCGAGGCCAGGCCCCGCGAACTGGGCCTGAACGCGGTGTACACCTCACGCAAGCACATGCCCGCAACCCTGCGCAGCATGCTCGACTTTCTGGCGGCACGCTTCACCGACCCGCCCCACTGGGACCACGGCCTGGACTGACCGGCAGGCACCTGGCGCAATGCTGGCCTATGCTTGTAGAAGCATCTGTGTGCGGGATACAGGAGGTTGGTGCCATGATCCTGAAATCCAGAAAGTGCGCTGCCCTGTTGGCCATCACTGCCGTGCTCGGGGTGTACGGGGCAGCGGCGTATCGGGTCGAGCTGCTGCGCCAGCAACCCTATGCGGCGTCCAGCTGCAGCTCCGCCCACTGCCTGCCCCATGCCGGCACGCTGAGCGTGGTGAGGTAGCCAGCGAAGGTTCACGACGACGAAAGTCGCGGGGCGAAAGGCCGGTCATGCGCCGGAAGAAGCGCGAGAAGTATGCCGGGTCGGCAAAACCCAGGCTGTCAGCCAACTGGTTGATCGTGAGGCTGGTGTAGATCAGGTCGCGCTTGGCTTCCAGCACGATGCGCTGGTGCACGATCTGCAGCGCCGACTGCCCGGCCAATGCCCGGCACAAGGTATTGAGCGTTGCCACCGACACCCCCACCTGATGCGCCAGCTGCTCCACGCTCGGCTGCTGGCGAAACTGCTGCTCCACCAGCCCGTTGAAACGCTGCAGATACTCGCGCCCACGTTCCGGCACCTGGGCACCGGCACTGCGGCGCAACTGTTGGCGGCTGATCCACACCACCATCAGGTTGATCAGCGAATGCAGCTGCAACTCGCGCCCGGGCAGGTCTTGCTGGTACTCGGCCTGCAGGGTGCTGAACAGGCTGTTGAGGTAATCGGCGTCGGCCCCGGCCAGGTAACTGGCGCCGCGCTGCAGGGCGGCTGGCACGCCCGTCAGTTGCCGCTGCAGCAACTCCACCAGCGGCGCCGCCAGGGTCACCACATAACCGTCGACGTCTTCGGAAAAACGAAAGCCGTGCACGCACAGCGCCGGCACCACCTGGATCGCCGCCTGCTCCAGGCGACACACCTGCCCCTCCAGCTCGATCTCGGCCTGGCCCCTGTACAGAAACAGCAGCTGCCACAGGTCGGCATGCCGGTGCGGCTCGATCTCCCACTGGTGCAGGCGGCTGCGCGCCGGGATCGACTCGCTGTGCAGCAGGTCGGGCGTCGGCCAGCCCAGCGTCTCGCCGTACAGCTTGAATACCGGAATCGACACCCTGCTCATCACACCCTCGCTTCCCGACCACTGTCCGATAAACGCACCCATTAGCGAAAAGTACCGCTTTGTGCTCGGTTTGTCCCTTCAGAAGGCCAGCCGGCAAGCGAAAAATGCAGGTACTCCAATCATAAAAAGTCCAACAACCATGAAAACCCAAGTCGCGATCATCGGTGCGGGCCCGTCCGGCCTGCTGCTCGGCCAGTTGCTGCACAACGCCGGCATCTCCAACGTCATCCTCGAACGCCAGGGCCCCGACTATGTACTGGGGCGTATCCGCGCCGGCGTGCTCGAACAGGGCATGGTCGAGCTGCTGCGCGAAGCCGGGGTCGGTCAGCGCATGGACGCCGAAGGGCTGCCCCATGCAGGCTTCGAGCTGGCCTTCGACGGGCGCCGCGAGCACATCGACCTCAAGGGCCTGACCGGCGGCCAGGGCGTGATGATCTACGGCCAGACCGAAGTCACCCGCGACCTGATGGCCGCCCGCGCCGACAGCGGTGCGACCACGTTCTACCACGCCGAGAACGTGCGCCCGCACGACATGAAGACTGGGCAGCCCTACGTCACCTACGAAAAGGACGGCCAGCAGCATCGCCTGGACTGCGACTACATTGCCGGCTGCGACGGTTATCACGGGGTGGCACGCCAGTCGATTCCGAGCGAGGCGCTGCAGGTGTTCGAGCGGGTCTACCCGTTCGGCTGGCTGGGCATCCTGGCCGACACCCCGCCGGTCAGCGACGAGCTGGTGTACGCGCGCCACGAACGCGGCTTCGCCCTGTGCAGCATGCGCTCGCCCACCCGCACCCGCTATTACGTGCAGGTGCCGGCCGAAGAGAAGGTCGAGGACTGGTCGGATGAGCGCTTCTGGGAGGAACTCAAGTCGCGCCTGCCCGACGAGTTGGCCGAGCGCCTGGTCACCGGCCCGTCGATCGAGAAAAGCATCGCCCCGCTGCGCAGCTTCGTGGTGGAGCCGATGCAGTACGGGCGCCTGTTCCTGGTCGGCGACGCCGCGCACATCGTGCCGCCCACCGGGGCCAAGGGCCTGAACCTGGCCGCCAGCGATGTCAGCACGCTGTACAACATCCTGCGCAAGGTCTACGCCGAAGGCCGCACCGACCTGCTGGAACGCTACTCGGCGATCTGCCTGCGGCGCATCTGGAAGGCCGAACGCTTCTCATGGTGGATGACCTCAATGCTGCACCGCTTCCCCGACAGCGACGCCTTCAGCCAGCGTATCCAGCACACCGAGCTGGACTACTTCGTGGGCTCCGAGGCCGGGCGCAGGACCCTGGCAGAAAACTACGTGGGCCTGCCCTACGAGCCCATCGAAGACGCTTAGCAGGCTATCGAGTACACTGGGCAGCACCCCGGTCCACTTGCCCAGAGCTGCCCCGTGACGCAATTGAACACTCCGCAACCCGCCCTGCGCAGCGTGCTCGTCGCGCTGATGCTGGCGATCTTCCTCGGCGCGCTGGACCAGACCATCGTCGCGGTCTCGATGCCGGCGATCTCCGCGCAATTCAACGACGTGACCCTGCTGGCCTGGGTGATTTCCGGCTACATGGTGGCCATGACCGTGGCGGTGCCGATCTACGGCAAGCTCGGCGACCTGTACGGCCGACGGCGCATGATCCTGACCGGTACCGGGCTTTTCACCCTGGCCTCGCTGTTCTGCGCGCTGGCACAGAACATGGAGCAACTGGTGCTGGCGCGGGTACTGCAGGGCATCGGCGCGGGCGGCATGGTGTCGGTCAGCCAGGCGATCATCGGCGACTTCGTGCCGCCCCGCGAGCGGGGTCGCTACCAGGGTTACTTCAGCAGCATGTATGCCCTGGCCAGCGTCGCCGGCCCGGTGCTGGGCGGGCTGCTGACCGAGTACCTGTCGTGGCGCTGGGTGTTCTGGCTGAACCTGCCGCTGGGGCTGACCGCCTGGTGGGTCACCGAGCGTACCCTGCGCGGGCTGGCCACGCCGCAACGCAAGGCGCAGGTGGACTACCCCGGCGCGGTGCTGTTGATCTTGGGCCTGACGGCTTTGCTGCTGGGCATCACCCTGATCGGCCAGGGCCAGCCCATCGGGTCCGGCCCGGTTGCCGGCCTGCTGCTGGCAGCCCTGTTCGGGCTGGGCGTATTCGTGCTGCACGAACGCCGCGCCGTCGAGCCACTGCTGCCGTTGCAGCTGTTCGGCAACCGGGTGGCGGTGCTGTGCTGGTGCACGATCTTCTTCACCAGTTTCCAGGCCATCTCGCTGACCATGCTGATGCCGCTGCGCTTTCAGAGCATCACCGGGGCGGGCGCCGACAGCGCCGCCCTGCACCTGCTGCCCCTGGCCATGGGCCTGCCGATCGGCGCCTATTGCGGCGGCCGCCTGACCAGCCTGACCGGGCGCTACAAGCCGCAGATTCTGGGCGGTGCACTGTTGATGCCGGTGGCGATCATCGGCATGGCCCTGAGCCCGATCGACAGCGTACTGCTCAGTGGCGCGTTCATGCTGCTGACCGGGATCGCCTCGGGCCTGCAGTTCCCCACCTCGCTGGTGGCAACCCAGAGCGCAGTGGAGCCGCGGGACATCGGTGTGGCGACCAGCACCACCAACCTGTTCCGCTCGCTGGGCGGGGCGATGGGCGTGGCCTGCATGTCGGCACTGCTGCTCAGCCTGCTGCACGACAGCGGCTTCAGCCTGGCCGGCGAGGCGTTGATCGGCAGCCTCAAGGACGGCCAGGCCAGTGCGGCGGTGCAGGCGCAGTTGCTGCAGACCTTTCGCAACCTGTTGCTGGGTAGCGCCGCCGTCTCCCTGCTGGGATTGTCGGCGGCGCTGGCATTGCCCAACCGCGAGCTGCGCGGCCGGCAGTAGTCAGTTGCGCCGCTGCGCCCAGGCCACCGCCAGGCCGCTCAGGCAAATGACCGCAATGCCGACCACGCCGTAGGCGTCCGGGGTGTGATTGAAAATGAGGTAGCCGTACAGGCCGGCGAACAGGATCTGCCCGTAGCTGAAGGGCGCCAGCATGGCCGGCGCGGCATGCCGGAAGGCCTGGGTCAGCAGCATGTGCCCGAGCATCCCGCAGGTGCCCAGGCCGATCATGAACAGGCCATGCCCCAGGGTCGGCATGCTCCAGAAGAATGGCACCAGCGCGGTCATGATCAGGCTGTTGAAGATGCCGGTGAGAAAGTTGCTGGTGGTCGGGCTGTCGATGCCGCTGAGCTTGCGCGTGAGCAACTGGTAGCAGCCAAAGCAGAAGGCCGAACACAACGGCAGCAGGATTGCGGGGGTGAACAGCGCCCCGCCCGGGCGCACCACGATCAGCACGCCGACAAACCCGGCCAGCACCGCCAGCCACTGGGCGCGGCTGACCCGTTCACCCAGCAGCGGTACCGACAATGCGGTTACCAGCAGAGGCGCAAGGAAGTTCACGGCGGTGGCTTCGGCCAGGGGGATGTAACGCAGGCCGGTGGTGAAGAACAGGCTGGTGCCGATCAGGCACAGCGCCCTGGCCAGTTGCAGGCCGGGGCGGCGTGTACGCACCACCGCCGAGAAGCCGCTGCGCGGCACGAACACCACCAGCATCAGCAGGGTGTGCACCACATAGCGCGCCCACACCACCATGACGATGGCATAGAAGCCGGAAAGGTATTTGGACAGGGCATCGTGGCTGGCGAACAACAGCACCGCCATGCACATCAGGGCGATTGCCTTGAGCGGCTGCTCGGCACCTTTGAGGGTCGGGTTGTGCGCACTCATGCCAGGGCTCTACGAAAAGTTGATGGTCCTTGGGGGCAGACTACCCGGTCACCGACTACCGTTCCAAGCAGCGCGGGTGTTTTTTGTTGACCGGGCACGGGGCACGACAGGGAAACGTCCTATGCCAACCTTCACAAATGCTCACAAATGCTCAATTGCGCAGCGACGGGCTCAAGCGCAGCATATCCAGCCCGGTATCCACCCACCGCTCGGCATCCCCGGCAATATCGAAACTGTCCGGCAGCAGCAGCCAGCTGCCAATGATGCCGTCGATGTAAGCGAATATTGCAATAGCGGCACGCTGCGGGTCCATGTCCGCAGGCAATTGCCCACGCCTGACTGCATTGGTCAACGTCAGCGCTATACGCTCGTAGCAGTCGCGGGTCGTGGCCTGGCGCTGCTGACGGATCTCACACATGTCATCGGTGAATTCACACTTATGATGCAGGATCTCATTGATGCGCCGGGTACGCGGCTCGTGCAGCATCTGCTGCATCAGTTGAATCAGCAACTTGCGCATGCAGCCCAGCGGGTCCGGCTCGTCTTCGCTCTCGCCGGCCTGGGCCAGCGCCTCGATCGGCTCACGCAGGCTGTCGAGCAGGGCCTGCACCAGTTCGCCCTTGTCCTGAAAGTGCCAGTAGATGGCACCCCGGGTCACCCCGGCCAGCTTGGCGATATCCGCCAGGGTGGTACGCGCCACCCCACGGGCATGGAAAGCTTTTTCGGCGGCCTCGAGTATCTGTTGGCGGGTTTCCTGAGCTTCCTCTTTGGTGCGACGGACCATGGCAGTACAACCTCATCAAGGAGCCGGACGCGCGCTGCGGGCGTCCGGGTTCTGAGCCGGTATGGCCACTGTCGGGCCCTCTACCGGGTGTCTTAATCAAGCCTGTGGTCACCTCGACAAGGTGCGCCACGGGTATTTACAAACAAGCATGAATGTAAGTATATTCCTTAGCATCCTACTTATCCACCCGGAATTAATTTTCCCTTCATCCCGTTTCCATTACTCTTGAGCGTCTTCAGCTCTTTCGACCCGAGGATCTTCATGCAATTCAAGCCAGCTGTTTCCGCTCTGGTTTCCGCCGTCGCCCTGGCAACACTGCTCAGCGGCTGTAAAAAGGAAGAAGCGGCGCCTGCGGCGCAAGCTCCTCAGGTCGGCGTCGTGACCCTTCAATCCCAGGCCTATACCCTGACTTCCGACCTGCCGGGGCGCACCATCGCCTACCGCGTGGCCGAAGTGCGTCCACAGGTCAACGGCATCATTCTCAAGCGTCTGTTCAAGGAAGGCAGCGAGGTCAAGGAAGGCCAGCAGCTGTACCAGATCGACCCGTCGGTGTACGAGGCGACCCTGGCCAGCGCCCAGGCCAACCTGCAATCGACCCGTTCGCTGTCGGACCGCTACAAGCAACTGGTGGCCGAGCAGGCGGTGAGCCGTCAGGAATACGACGACGCACAAGCCAAACGTTTGCAGGCTGAAGCCTCGCTGCGCAGCGCACAGATCGACCTGCGCTACACCAAGGTGCTGGCGCCACTGAGCGGCCGTATCGGACGCTCGATGTTCACCGAAGGTGCGCTGGTCAACAACGGCCAGGCCGATGCCATGGCGGTGATCCAGCAGCTGGACCCGATCTACGTCGACGTCACCCAGTCTTCGGCCGAGCTGCTCAAGCTGCGCCGCGAGCTCGAAAGCGGGCAACTGCAGAAGGCCGGGGCCAACGCCGCCAAGGTCTCGCTGAACCTGGAAGACGGCACCACCTACACCCACGAAGGCCGCCTGGAGTTCTCCGAAGTCTCGGTCGACCAGACCACCGGCTCGGTAACCCTGCGCGCCGTGTTCCCCAACCCCGAGCACAACCTGCTGCCAGGGATGTTCGTGCATGCACGCCTGGCCGCCGGCGTGAACGCCAACGCGATCCTCGCCCCGCAACAAGGCGTGACCCGTGACCTCAAGGGCCAGCCCACCGCGTTGATCGTGGACAAGGACAACAAGGTCGAACTGCGCCAGCTCAAGGCCAGCCGTACCGTTGGCAGCGACTGGCTGATCGAGGAAGGCCTGAAGCCGGGCGACCGCCTGATCACCGAAGGCCTGCAGTTCGTCAAGCCGGGTATCGAGGTCAAGGTCAGCGAAGCCACCAACGTCAAGCCTGCCCAACCGTCCCAGGCCAATGCAGCGTCAGCAGGGGCCAAAGGGGAATAAACCATGTCGAGATTCTTTATCGATCGCCCCATCTTTGCCTGGGTAATCGCCCTGGTGATCATGCTGGTCGGGGCCTTGTCGATCGTCAAGTTGCCGATCAACCAGTACCCGAGCATCGCGCCGCCGGCCATCGCCATCGCCGTGACCTACCCGGGCGCCTCGGCGCAGACCGTGCAGGACACCGTGGTCCAGGTGATCGAGCAGCAGCTCAACGGTATCGACAACCTGCGTTATGTGCAGTCCGAGAGCAACTCGGACGGCAGCATGACCATTACCGCCACCTTCGAGCAGGGTACCAACCCTGACACCGCGCAGGTCCAGGTGCAGAACAAGCTGAACCTGGCCACCCCGCTGTTGCCGCAAGAAGTGCAGCAGCAGGGTATCCGCGTGACCAAGGCAGTGAAGAACTTCCTGCTGGTGATCGGCCTGGTGTCCGAAGACGGCAGCATGACCAAGGACGACCTGTCGAACTACATCGTCTCCAACATGCAGGACCCGATCTCGCGTACCGCCGGTGTGGGTGACTTCCAGGTGTTCGGTGCCCAGTACGCCATGCGTATCTGGCTCGATCCGGCCAAGCTGAACAAGTTCCAGCTGACCCCGGTGGACGTCAAGACCGCCGTGGCCGCGCAGAACGTGCAGGTGTCCTCCGGTCAGCTGGGCGGCCTGCCTGCCCTGCCCGGCACGCAGCTCAACGCCACCATCATCGGCAAGACCCGCCTGCAGACCGCCGAGCAGTTCGAGAAGATCCTGCTCAAGGTCAACCGTGACGGTTCCCAGGTCCGCCTGGGCGATGTCGCCGACGTCAGCCTGGGGGGCGAGAACTACAGCGTCAGCGCACAGTTCAATGGCAAGCCGGCCTCCGGCCTTGCGATCAAGCTGGCAACCGGGGCCAACGCCCTGGACACCGCCAAGGCACTGCGCAACACCATCGCCGAGCTGGAGCCGTTCTTCCCGCCTGGCATGAAGGCGGTGTTCCCGTATGACACCACGCCTGTGGTCACCGAATCGATCAGTGGGGTGATCCACACCCTGATCGAGGCGATCGTGCTGGTGTTCCTGGTGATGTACCTGTTCCTGCAGAACTTCCGCGCCACCGTGATCACCACCATGACCGTACCGGTGGTATTGCTCGGCACCTTCGGCATCCTTGCCGCAGCAGGCTTCAGCATCAACACCCTGACCATGTTCGCCATGGTCCTGGCCATCGGCCTGCTGGTGGACGACGCCATCGTGGTGGTGGAAAACGTCGAGCGGGTGATGTCCGAAGAGGGGTTGTCACCCAAGGAGGCGACCAAGAAGTCCATGGGCCAGATCCAGGGTGCCCTGGTCGGTATCGCCCTGGTACTGTCGGCGGTACTGCTGCCGATGGCGTTCTTCGGCGGCTCCACGGGCGTGATCTACCGGCAGTTCTCGATCACCATCGTGTCGGCCATGGGCCTGTCGGTGCTGGTCGCGCTGATCTTCACCCCGGCGCTGTGCGCCACCATGCTCAAGCCGGTCAAGAAAGGCGAGCACCATACCGCCAAGCGTGGCTTCTTCGGCTGGTTCAACCGCAACTTCGACCGCAGCGTGCAGAGCTACGAGCGCGGCGTGGGCAACATCCTGCGTCACAAGGCCCCGTACTTCCTGGCCTACATCCTGATCGTGGTGGGCATGGTGTGGCTGTTCATGCGTATCCCTACCGCGTTCCTGCCCGAGGAAGACCAGGGCGTACTGTTCGCCCAGGTGCAGACCCCGGCCGGTTCCAGTGCCGAGCGCACCCAGGCGGTGGTCGACGAAATGCGCGCCTACCTGCTGGACAAGGAGTCCGACACAGTGGCCTCGGTGTTCACCGTGAACGGCTTCAACTTCGCCGGCCGCGGCCAGAGCTCGGGCATGGCCTTCATCATGCTCAAGCCGTGGGGTGAACGTTCTGCCGAAAACAGCGTGTTCAACCTGGCAACCCGTGCCCAACAGCACTTCTTCAGCTTCCGCGACGCGATGGTGTTCGCCTTCGCCCCGCCGGCCGTACTGGAGCTGGGTAACGCCACCGGTTTCGACGTGTTCCTGCAGGATCGCGCCGGCGTCGGCCACGACAAGCTGATGGAAGCGCGCAACCAGTTCCTGGGCATGGCCGCGCAGAGCAAGATCCTCACCCAGGTACGTCCGAACGGCCTGAACGATGAGCCGCAATACCAGCTGACCATCGACGACGAACGCGCCAGTGCCCTGGGCGTGACCATCGCCGATATCAACAACACCCTGTCGATCGCCCTGGGTGCCAGCTATGTGAACGACTTCATCGACCGTGGTCGGGTCAAGAAGGTCTACCTGCAAGGCACTGCCGATTCGCGCATGAGCCCTGAAGACCTGCAGAAGTGGTACGTGCGCAACGCCGCCGGCGAGATGGTGCCGTTCTCTTCCTTCGCCAGCGGCGAGTGGAGCTACGGTGCACCCAAGCTGTCGCGTTACAACGGTGTCGAGGCAATGGAAGTACTCGGTGCGCCAGCCCCTGGCTACAGTACCGGTGAGGCCATGGCCGAGGTCGAGCGCCTGGCGGCGCAATTGCCAGCCGGTGTCGGCTTCGCCTGGACCGGCATGTCGTACGAAGAGAAGCTGTCGGGCTCGCAGATGCCGGCACTGTTCGCGCTGTCGCTGCTGATGGTGTTCCTGTGCCTGGCGGCACTGTACGAGAGCTGGTCGATCCCGATCGCGGTGGTGCTGGTGGTGCCGCTGGGTATCATCGGTGCGCTGATGGCGGCCAGCATGCGCGGGCTGTCCAACGACGTGTACTTCCTGGTGGGGCTGCTGACCACCATCGGCCTGGCGGCGAAGAACGCGATCCTGATCGTCGAGTTCGCCAAGGAACTGCACGAGCAGGGCCGCAGCCTGGTCGATGCGGCGATCGAGGCGTGCCGCATGCGTCTGCGTCCGATCATCATGACCTCGCTGGCGTTCATCCTGGGCGTGGTGCCGCTGACCATCGCCACGGGTGCAGGCTCCGGCAGCCAGCACGCCATCGGTACCGGTGTGATCGGCGGCATGATCACCGCAACGGTACTGGCGATCTTCTGGGTACCACTGTTCTTCGTAAGCGTGTCGTCGCTGTTCGGTAGCAAGAAGCCCGAAGAAGAGGACGCCAAACCTGAAACCCCACGCTATGAGGCCGGGCAATGAGTAAGTCCCTGTTGTCCCTGGCAGTCACCGCCTTCATTCTCGGTGGCTGCTCGCTGATCCCTGATTACCAGACCCCCGAGTCGCCGGTGGCGGCCCAGTGGCCGCAAGGGCCGGCCTACTCGCCGACCCAGTCGGCCGACGTGGCTGCGGCCGAACAGGGCTGGCGCCAGTTCTTCCATGACCCGGCGCTGCAGCAACTGATCCAGACCTCGCTGGTCAACAACCGCGACCTGCGGGTCGCCGCGCTGAACATCGATGCCTACCGGGCGCAGTACCGCATCCAGCGGGCCGACCTGTTCCCGGCGGTCTCGGCCACCGGCAGCGGCAGCCGCCAGCGGGTGCCGGCCAACGTTTCGCAGACCGGCGAGTCGAGCATCAACAGCCAGTACTCGGCCACCCTGGGCGTGAGTGCCTACGAACTCGACCTGTTCGGTCGGGTGCGCAGCCTCAGCGAGCAGGCCCTGGAAACCTACCTGTCGAGTGAACAGGCGCGTCGTTCCACGCAGATCAGCCTGGTGGCCAGCGTGGCCAACGCCTACTTCACCTGGCAGGCCGACAAGGAGCTGCTGACGCTCACCGAAGACACGCTCAAGACCTACGAGCAGAGCTATGCCCTGACCCGTCGCAGCAGCGAAGTCGGCGTGGCCTCGGCCCTGGACCTGAGCCAGGCGCGTACCTCGGTCGAGGGCGCACGGGTCAAGCTGGCCCAGTACCAGCGCCTGGTGGCGCAGGACCTGAACAGCCTGGCCGTGCTGGTCGGCACCGGCGTGCCGGCGAACCTGCCCAACGGCATGAAACTCGACAGCGACCTGCTGGCCGACGTGCCGGCCGGCCTGCCGTCGGACGTGCTGCAGCGTCGTCCCGACATCCAGGAGGCCGAGCACCTGCTCAAGGCCGCCAACGCCAACATCGGCGCGGCGCGCGCAGCGTTCTTCCCGAGCATCAGCCTGACCGCCAACGCCGGGACCCTGAGCCCCGACATGGGCGGGCTGTTCAAGGGCGGCTCGGGCACCTGGCTGTTCCAGCCGCAGATCAACCTGCCGATCTTCAACGCCGGCAGCCTGCGTGCGAGCCTGGACTACTCGAAGATCCAGAAGGACATCAACGTCGCCAAGTACGAAAAGACCATCCAGACTGCCTTCCAGGAAGTCTCCGATGGGCTGGCGGCGCGTCAGACCTTCAACGAGCAGTTGCAGGCCCAGCGTGATCTGGTCGAAGCCAACCAGGACTACTACCGCCTGGCCGAGCGTCGCTACCGTATCGGTATCGACAGCAACCTGACGTTCCTGGATGCCCAGCGCAACCTGTTCAGTGCCCAACAGGCCCTGATCAGCGACCGGCTGTCGCAGCTGGTCAGCGAGGTCAACCTGTACAAGGCCCTGGGTGGCGGCTGGTACGAGCGCACCGGTGATGCCCGCCAGCAAGCGTCGATCGAGTCACCCAAGGGTTGATTCGATAGCGTGGCGACACAACAGCCCACCCTTCGCGGTGGGCTTTTTTGTGCCTTCAAGCCTGCCCCTACCAAAAGTAACCAGACAGTTAGTGTTCGGTTATCGCCCAATTCCGCCTGTAACGAATTGATTCCCCCCTGCCCGCCACAGCACCATCCATCCGCCATCGCCCCAACATAAAAACAAGAGACGCCCTAACGATGAACACTTTCCAGCCCGCACGTCACCTGTTCCCCGGCCTGCTTGCCATAAGCTGCGCCCTGCCCGCCCTGGCCGACGAAGGGGGCTTTGTCGAAGACGCCAAGGTAGGCCTCAACCTGCGCAACTTCTACATCAACCGCAATTTCGTCGACCCGGCCAACCCCCAGGGCAAGGGCGAGGAATGGACCCAGAGTTTCATCCTCGACGCCAAGTCCGGCTTCACCCAGGGCACCGTCGGCTTCGGCGTCGACGTGCTGGGCCTGTACTCGGTCAAGCTCGACGGCGGCAAGGGTACCGCCGGCACGCACCTGTTGCCGGTACACGATGACGGCCGCCCGGCCGATGACTTCGGACGCCTGGGCGTGGCGCTCAAGGCCAAGGTCTCCAAGACCGAGCTGAAGGTCGGCGAATGGATGCCGGTACTGCCGATCCTGCGTTCGGACGACGGCCGCTCGCTGCCGCAGACCTTTCGCGGCGGCCAGCTGACCTCCCAGGAAATCGACGGCCTGACCCTGTATGCCGGGCAATTTCGCGGCAACAGCCCGCGCAACGACGCGAGCATGGACGACATGTCCATGAACGGCCGCGCCGGTATCACCTCCGACCGCTTCAACTTTGCCGGTGGCGAGTACACCTTCAACGACAAGCGCACTCTGGTCGGGGTGTGGAACGCCCAGCTCAAGGACATCTACAACCAGCAATACATCAACCTGGTGCACAGCCAGCCGCTGGGCGACTGGACCCTGGGCGCCAACCTGGGCTACTTCATCGGCAAGGAAGACGGCGCCGAGCGTGCCGGCAAGCTCGACAACCGCACCGCCTCGGCGCTGCTTTCGGCACGCTATGGCAGCAACACCTTCTACGTGGGGCTGCAGAAAGTCAGCGGCGACGACCTGTGGATGCGGGTCAACGGCACCAGTGGCGGCACCCTGGCCAACGACAGCTACAACGCCAGCTTCGACAATGCCAAGGAGCGCTCCTGGCAGCTGCGTCACGACTTCAACTTCGCCGGGCTTGGCGTGCCGGGGCTGACCCTGATGAACCGCTACATCAAGGGCGACAACGTGCACACCGCCGTGGTCAGCAACGGCAAGGAATGGGCGCGGGAATCGGAGCTGGCGTACGTGATCCAGTCCGGCAGCCTGAAGAACCTGTCGTTCAAATGGCGCAACTCGAACATGCGCCGCGACTTCAGCACCAATGCATTCGACGAGAACCGCCTGATCGTCAGCTACCCGATCAGCTTTCTCTGAACCCCTTCGCCGGCAAGGCCGGCTCCTACAGGCCCGCGCTACCCTTGTAGGAGCCGGCCTTGCCGGCGAATAGGTATGTTCAGACACTACAAACTCATTACCCCTTCAGCGTGCGGCTACGCTGCCCCTGCACCCCCACCGGCACATCCCCCTGCAGCGTCACCCGGCGCACCACGCGCCCCTGGGTACCGTAGTCATCCACCGCATAATGCTGGGTCGCGCGGTTGTCCCAGATCGCCACGTCCCCGGCCTGCCAGCGCCAGCGCACGGTGTTCTCCAGGCGCGTCACATGGCTCTGCAGCAGGTTGAACAGGTGATCCGAATCGGCCTTCGAATAGCCCTTGATGCGCTTCACGAAATGCCCCAGCAGCAGGTGCTTCTCACCGCTCACCGGGTGCACCCGCACCACCGGATGCTCGGTCTCGTACACCGTCGAAGTGAACACCTTGCGGTAGTTCTCCAACTGCTCGAGGCTCACGTTCGGCTTGGTCGCGGCATAGTCGTACTCGTTGCTGTGCACCGCCCACAACTGCTCGGCCAGTGCCTGCAAGGCCGGTGACAGGTCGTCGTACGCGCTGGCGGTATTGGCCCACACCGTATCGCCCCCCGACGCCGGCGCCACCACCGAACGCAGGATCGACGCCTTGGGGTACGCTTCGACGAAGGTCACGTCGGTGTGCCAGGAGTTGGCCCGACGCCCTTGCCCGCCATCGAGTTCCAGCAGGTAGCGGGTGCCGTCGCGCACCGGCACGGTCGGGTGCGCGATGGGCTCGCCCAGCAGGTGCGCGAAGGCTTCCTGGGTCTGGTCGTCCAGCTGCGTCTGGCCCCTGAAGAAGATCACCTTGTGCTGCACCAGCGCGGCCTGGATCGCCTCCACCACCGCCGGGGCCAGGTCGGCGCCCAGTGTCACCCCACGAATTTCGGCACCGATGCGCCCGGCCACCGGATGAATCTCCAGCGCATGGCTGACAGGTGCTGCGGCAAATGCGGCGTTGCTCATGGTTCGTCCCTCATCGGTTGCGTCACGGTAAGTGCCGATGAAACTCTGGCGCTATCTATATGCAAATAAGCTCTAACAGATATGCAAGTGCTTCATTGACGGAATAAGAGCTTGCATTTAAAACCCAGACTCCCGGGGCGGCAAATACCTTCGCCCTATTTTTGGAATGCCGGAAAAGCATATGGATCTTCGCCAACTGCGCTACTTCATCGCCCTCACCGAACACCGCAGTTTCGTGCGCGCCGCCGACGCCATGGGCATCACCCAGCCCGCCTTCAGCCGCAGTATCCAGGGCCTGGAGCAGGAGTTCGGCTGTGTGCTGGTGGACCGCGCCAACAAGGATCTGCGCCCCACGCCCGAAGGCCAGGTGGTGCTGCAGCACGCCCTGCGCCTGGTGCAGGGCGCGGCGCAGCTGAGCAGCGAGGTGCAGCAGATGACCAAGCTCGATGCCGGCGAGCTGCGCTTTGGCTGCGGCCCTGCACCGGCGGTGAACCTGGTGCCGCAGGCGGTGGCGCAGTTCATCAACGCCCACCCCAAGGTGCGCACGCATTTCGAGGTTTCAAATTGGGAAAAGCTCAGCCGGGCGCTGAGCCGCGAAGAGATCGAGTTCTTCGTCGCCGACATCCGCCACTTCGAAGCCGACCCCAACTTCCAGACCCTGGCCCTGACCCCGCGCCGCGGCCTGTTCTTCTGCCGCCCCGGGCACCCGCTGCTGGCCAAGGACAGCCTGTCGACCAACGACATGTTCGACTACCCGCTGGCCTGTTCGCTGATTCCGCCGGGGGTGCGCAAGCTGCTGGCCAACCTCAGCGGCAAGACCGACTTTTCGCCGCAGATCCAGAGCGAGCATCAACCCACCCTGCTCAAGATCGTGCTCGGCACCAATGCCATCGGCATCGGCAGCGAAGAGGCCTACGGCGCGGCGGTGCAGGCCGGCGAACTGGTGCGCCTGCACTGGCGCAACCTGCCGGCCAACCTCGACAGCTTCAATGCCCGCTGCGGCATCGTCAGCCGCAGCGGCTACCGCCTGTCCCCTGCGGCGCGGGCGATGATCGAGACCCTGATCAACCTTGACCGCCAGCCTGCGCCACAGGCGCTGGTCGGGTAGCCTGCGGCGCCAGCCACTGGTCGACCTTGAACGGTTTGCGAATCAGGCGTTGCTGCGCGGCGAGGTCCACCGAGGCTTGCAGGCGAGCGAGAAAGTCGGGGTCCAGGGTCGAGTCGAACACCGCGCTCAGGCGCTCCTGGCTGAGGTCACGCTGCAGGATCGCCGGCGGGTAGCTGGCACGCTCCGACACCAGCTGGATGTAGGCGTCCTTGTTGGCATCGTCGGTCAGCCATTGCACCGCCGGCTGCTGCGCGGCGACGAACTTCTCGACCACTGCCGGGTACGCATCGACGAAGGCACCGGCGGCCACCAGCACCGCCTGCACATTGCCCGCCCCACCCAGATCGCGGGTATTGAGCGGCAGTTCGGCCAGGCCGCGATCGGCCAGCGCACTGATGCCGGTGGAGCCCCAGGTGGCGTCGATCTGCCTGGCCGCCAGGGCGGCGATAGCCGCGCTGAAATCCAGGTTGATGACCTTGAGGTCCTTCTCGCTCAGGCCCTGGCTGGCCAGCGCGGCATCGAACGAAAGCTGCGTGGCGGTGCCACGGAACACCGCCACGCGCTTGCCCTTGAGGTCCTGCAGGGTCTTGATGCCGCTGCCCGGCACCACCCCAAGGTAGTGTTTGACCCCGCGCGCGGTGGCGGCCACCAGGCGGGTGTCGACGCCATTGGCCTTGCCGATGATCGCCGCCAGGTCGCCCAGGTAGGCGAAGTCCACCTGGCCATTGGCGAACGCCTCGTTGATGACCGGCCCCGCACCCTTGAAGTAGTTCCACTGGATGCTGATGCCGTCGGCGGCGAAGGCTTTCTCCAGCAGCTGTTGCTGTTGCAGCACGTCGGTGATGCCACCGCCCGAATGCTGGGTGCCGGCACTCAGGTCGGGCACCGCGATGCGGATCTGCTTGAGCTCGGCGCCCTGCGCCAGTGTCGGCATCCAGCCGATCACGGCGGCCAGTGCGGGGGTGGCGAACAGGCTGAAAACACGATTGATCGACAGGTTCATGGCACACAGCTCCTTGTAATGGTGCGGCCACGCTACCCATAGCGGATGCCAATCTTTAAATACTATTAAATTACATTTTAATAACCAGATTACATATTAGCCCTGTCAGGCCCGGCCCTGCGGGTTATGCATTGCACACAACCAAAATATGCTTCGAATGCATTGGCTGCGCGGCGAGTCAGCGGCTTTAAATGCAGTTCTTATCGCTCAATCGAATGTAATTTCTTCTGCATATACCCATAAGAAATATACAAATAGCGAGGCCTGCATGACCCGTACCGCCCTTTCCTCACTGGCCCCCGCCCCTGGCCTGCCGCGTCTGCGCAGCCTGCCCTGGCAGCGCCTGCAAGCCTGGTATCTGCCCGTGCTGCTGGCGGCGGTGTGGTGGCTGGCCAGCCGCAACCACTGGATGAGCGAGCAGATACTGCCACCGCCTGCGCTGGTATGGGACAGCGCCGTGGAACTGGGTCGCGGCGAGGTGTGGGCGCACCTGGCCATCAGCCTGCAACGCCTGCTGCTGGGGCTGGTGGCCGGGGTCGGGGCCGGTGCGGTGCTCGGCGCCTGGCTGGGCTTCAGCCAGCGCGCCGAACGCCTGGTACTGCCGACTTTCAACGCCCTGGCGCAGATCCCCACGCTGGCCTGGGTGCCACTGTTCATGGTGCTGTTCGGCATCGGCGAAGTGCTCAAGCTGGTGGTGCTGGTCAAGGCGGTGATCGTGCCGGTGACCCTGCACACCCTGGTGGGCGTGCGCGATGCCCAACCGCGCCTGCGCGAAGCGGCGGCGGTACTGCGCCTGCCCACGCACCTGCTGGTTCGCCGGCTGATCCTGCCCGCTGCGCTGCCGGCGTTTCTGGCCGGTGTGCGCCTGGCCCTGGCGGCCGGCTGGACCTCGCTGCTGGCGGTCGAGCTGCTGGCCTCCAGCGAAGGCCTGGGCTACCTGATGGTGTGGGCACGGCAACTGTTCATGCTCGACATCGTGTTCGTGTGCATCGCCGTGATCGGCGTGCTCGGGCTGCTGATGGACCGCGGCCTGGGCTGGCTCGACCGGCGCCTGCTGCACTGGCCGCACCCGGCCACCGCACAACTGCGGGTGCGCCCGCTGCTTGGCTGGCAGCACCTGCATGCCCTGGGCCTGCCGCTGGCGCTGCTGGTGCTGTGGCAACTGGCAAGCCAGTACGGTTGGGTCGATGCGAACATTCTGGTGGCGCCGCTGGAGGTGGTGCACAGCACCTGGGCCGGCGTGCTCGACGGCACCTTGAGCGGCGCGCTGGCCGTCAGCGTCGGGCGAGCGCTGGGCGGCCTGCTGCTGGGCGGCAGCCTGGGCTTTGCCTTCGGCCTGCTGCTGGGCCTGTCGCGCCGCGCCGAGCGCCTGCTGGGCCCGAGCCTGGCCGGGCTGCGCCAGATCGCGATCTTCGCCTGGGTGCCGCTGCTGACCGCCTGGTTCGGCCTGGGCGAACTGGCCAAATGGGTATTCGTCGGCCTGGCGGCATTCTTCCCGCTGTTCATCGCCACCCAGCGCGCGGTTGCCAGCCTGCCTGCACAGCTCGACGAAGCCGCCCGCGTGCTGCGCCTGAGCGGTGCCCAGCGCCTGCGCAGGCTGGTGCTGCCGGGCGCCGCGCCGGGCATCTTCGCCGGGTTGCGGGTCGGCCTGATCTACGCCTGGCTGGGCACCATCGGCGCCGAGTACTTCATGCCCTCCGGCGGTGGCATCGGCAGCCTGATGATCGGCGCCCAGCAACTGCTGCGCATGGACCTGATCATGGCCGGCATGCTGCTGGTCGGCCTCACCGGCGCCCTGCTCGGCGCCGTCGGACAACACATCGAACTGCGCGCCACGCGCTGGAGACGGGCATGAATGCACTCGCTCACCCACGGGTCAGCTTCAACCAGGTCGGCAAGCGCTTCAGCGTGGCCGACGGCGAACTGGAAGCGATCCGCGATTTCAACCTGCAGATCGCCGACGGCGAATTCGTCGCCATCGTCGGCGCCAGCGGCTGCGGCAAGTCCACCCTGCTGCGCCTGCTGGTGGGCCTGGACGCCGAGTACCAGGGGCAGATCCTGATCGACGGCCAGCCGGTGCACGGCATCGGCAGCGAGCGCGGCATCGTGTTCCAGGAGCACCGCCTGTTCCCCTGGCTGACAGTGGCCGAGAACATCGACCTGGGCCTGGTCAACGAGGGCCTGGAGCGCACCCGGCGCGCCCGGCGGGTGGCCGACTTCATCAGCCTGGTGGGCCTCGAAGACTTTGCCCAGGCCTACCCGCACCAGCTCTCGGGCGGCATGGCCCAGCGCGTGGCGATTGCCCGCGGGCTGGTGGCCAGCCCGCGCATCCTGCTGCTGGACGAACCCTTCGGCGCCCTCGACGCCCTTACCCGCCAGCAGATGCAGGACGAACTGCTGGCCATTCGCGAACGGGCGCGCATCACCACCCTGCTGGTGACCCACGATGTCGAGGAAGCGATATTCCTGGCCGACCGCGTGGTGGTGCTCGAACCGCGCCCGGGGCGGATCAAGCGCATCGTCGAGGTCGACCTGCCGCACCCGCGCCAGCGCGCCAGCCTGGCGTTCCACCGCCTGCGCGAAACCCTGCTGCACGAACTGACCCACGATAAGCGCTACCTGCCGCCCGCCGTGGAGCAGATCCGCGACCTGCCCCTGACCTACCTTGCCTGCTGAGTGCCGACCATGAGCCAACGCCCCAACTTCCTGATCATCGTTGCCGACGACCTGGGCTTTTCCGACCTGGGTGCCTTCGGCGGCGAAATCGCCACGCCGCACCTGGACGCCCTGGCCACTGCCGGCCTGCGCCTGACCGACTTCCACACCGCGCCCACCTGCTCGCCGACCCGCTCGATGCTGCTGACCGGTACCGACCACCACATCGCCGGCATCGGCACCATGGCCGAGGCGCTGACCCCGGAGCTGATCGGCAAGCCGGGCTACGAGGGTTACCTCAATGACCGCGTGGTGGCGCTGCCCGAGCTGCTGCGCGAGGCCGGCTACCAGACACTGATGAGCGGCAAGTGGCACCTGGGCCTGAAGGCCGAGCTGGCGCCACATGCGCGTGGCTTCGAACGTTCGTTCGCGCTGCTGCCGGGCGCGGCCAACCACTATGGCTTCGAACCCACCTACGACGAACACACCCCCGGCCTGCTCAAGTCGACCCCGGCGCTGTACATCGAGGACGACACCTTCGTCGAAGCGCTACCCGAAGGCTTCTATTCCTCCGACGCCTTCGGCGACAAGTTGCTGCAGTACCTCAAGGAGCGCGACCAGAGCCGGCCGTTCTTCGCCTACCTGCCGTTCTCCGCGCCGCACTGGCCGTTGCAGGCGCCGGCCGAGGTGGTGGCGCGCTACAAGGGGCGCTACGACGCCGGGCCCGAGGTGCTGCGCCAGGAGCGCCTGGAAAAACTGCGCGCCCTGGGCCTGATCGGCGCCGAGGTGCAGGCGCACCCGGTGGATGAACAATGGCAGGCGCTGAGCGACGAACAGCGCCAGCGCTCGGCACGCGCCATGGAGGTGTACGCGGCGATGGTCGAGCGCATGGACTGGAACATCGGCCGGGTGCTCGGCTACCTGCGCAACCAGGGCCTGCTGGACAACACCCTGGTGCTGTTCATGTCCGACAACGGTGCCGAGGGCGCGCTGCTCGAAGCCTTCCCCAAGTTCGGCCCGCACCTGGCCAGCTACCTGGACCAGCACTACGACAACAGCCTGGACAACATCGGCCGCGCCAACTCCTACGTGTGGTACGGCCCGCACTGGGCCCAGGCGGCCACCGCACCGTCGCGGCTGTTCAAGGCCTTCACCACCGAGGGCGGCATTCGCGTGCCGGCCCTGCTGCACTACCCGGCACTGGCGCGCCAGGGGCAGATCAGCCATCAGTTCAGCACCGTGATGGACATCACCCCGACCCTGCTGGACCTGGCCGGCATCCGCCACCCGGGCAAACGCTGGCGCGGGCGCGACGTGGCGCCGCTGCGCGGCAAGTCGTGGCTGGGCTACCTGTCGGGCGAGACCGAGCAGGTACACGACGAGCACACCGTCACCGGCTGGGAGCTGTTCGGGCGCCGGGCTATTCGCCAGGGGCACTGGAAGGCGGTGTACATTCCGGGCCCGGTGGGGCCGGCCACCTGGCAGCTGTACGACCTGAGCATCGACCCCGGCGAGGTCCACGACCTGGCGCAGGCGCAGCCGGCAAAGCTGCAGGCCCTGCTCGGCGAATGGCAGAAGTACGTCGAGGAAACCGGGGTGATCCTCAGCCAGTCGCCGTTCCAGCCGGATTAGCCATCAGTGCCAGGCGCGCGGGGTCGAGAATCTCGATCTCGCCGTAGCTCAGGCGCAGCACGCCATCCTGCTCCAGCGCCTTGAGAATCTGGTTGGTGGTCTGGCGCGACAGCGCGAGCATCAGCGCCAGTTGCTCCTGGGACAATTGCAACACCCTCCTGGCCCCCTCCACTTCGCCGTAACCGGCGGCGATCTGCAGCAGCCGGTAGGCCACCCGCGGCGCGGCACTCATCAGGCTCTGCTGCTCCAGCGCGACAAAGGCCAGGCGCAGCTTGTGGCTCATCAGCAAGGCGAATTCACGCCAGTAATGCGGTTGCGCATCCAGCAATTTCACCAGCGCGCCCTGGGGCACCCGCAGCAGGTGGGTGGCACCTTCGGCATAGGCGTCGTGGGTACGTGGCTGGTCGTCGAACAGGCAGATCTCGCCGAACCAGTGCGGGGCCTCGATCAGGGTCAGCACCGCCTCCTTGCCCTGGGCGCTGACCGCACCGATGCGGATGGCGCCATCGAGCACCGCGTACAGTCCACAAGGCGGGTCGCCGCGCTGGAACAGGCAGGCGCCGGCCTCCAGGCTCACGGGCCGAGCCAGGTGCAGCAGGCTATCCTGCAGGGTAGCGGGCAACTGTTTGAACCAGTGACCCTGGCGCAAGGTTGAAGCGTTCATCGGGGGCCTCGTGGTGACACTGTCGGCTAGCCGACAGACGACGGTGCCTGCGCAGGGCAAGCTCGGGCAATCCTACAGGAGGAACAACAATGAAAAGCCTCGTCGAGCACCTGAGTCAATACGCGGCCTACCACCGCGACCCACGCAACATCGCCACGCACTTCGTGGGTATCCCGCTGATCGTGGTGGCGGTCACAGTGCTGCTGTCGCGTCCGGGCATGGCATTGGGCGGGGTATGGCTGTCGCCTGCATTGCTGGTGGCGCTGTGGTCGGCGTGGTTCTACCTGCGCCTGGACACCCGCTTCGGGTTGCTGATGAGCGTGTTGCTGGGCTTGTGCCTGTGGGCCGGGCAGGTACTGGCGGCTCAGAGCACGCTGGTGTGGCTGAGTGCGGGGCTGGGGCTGTTCGTGGTGGGCTGGGCGATCCAGTTCGTCGGCCACTATTACGAGGGGCGCAAGCCGGCGTTTGTGGACGACATCAGCGGCCTGATCGTGGGGCCGTTGTTCGTGGTGGCGGAGATGGCGTTTGTGCTGGGGTTGCGCGGGGAGTTGAAGCGGTCGATCGAGGCGAATGCGGGGCCGGTGGGTAGTCGCTCGAAAAAGGCGGCGATCTGAAGGCCCGTTCGCCGGCAAGGCCGGCTCCTACAACGGCACATACTGTAGGAGCCAGCCTTGCTGGCGAAGAGGCCCTGAAGATCAGGCGCGGGATTCGACGCCCAGTTCATCCCACACCGACTCCGCCAGGTGGAACGTGGCATTGGCCGCCGGGATCCCGCAATAGATCGCGCTCTGCATCAGCACTTCCTTGATCTCTTCGCGGGTCACGCCGTTGTTCGCCGCCGCCCGCAAGTGCAGCTTCAGCTCTTCATTGCGGTTCATGCCGATCAGCATCGCGATGGTGATCAGGCTGCGGGTATGGCGTGGCAACCCCGGCCGCGTCCAGATATCGCCCCACGCGTGCCGGGTGATCATTTCCTGGAACTCGCCGTTGAACTCGGTGAGGTTGCTCAGGCTGCGGTCCACATGGGCATCGCCCAGTACCGCACGCCGCACCTGCATGCCGGCCTCGTAACGTTCTTTTTCGTCCACAACCTACTCCTCAGCGGGCCAGCAGAAAATCGATCACGCAGCGGCTGAACGGCGCGCCGACTTCAACGTTGGACAGGTGCGCCGCCTGGAACTCGGCATACTCGGCACCCACCACATGCTCCTGGATGAAGCGCCCGCCAGCCGGCGGCGTGACCGCATCGGCACTGCCGGAAATCACCAGCAGCGGCACCTTGATCTCACCCAGCTGGTCCCGGAAGTCCGCATCGCGCACCGCGCCGCAGTTGGCCGCATAGCCATCGGGCGAAGTACCCGCCAGCATGTCGGTGATGCGCTTGGCCTGGTCCGGGTTGGCCTGCGCATAGGCCTTGGTGAACCAGCGCTCGATGGAGGCGTCGCGCAGCCCCACCATCGCCGCCTCGCGGTCGCGCAGCACCATGTCGATGCGCGGGTTCCATACCTCGTCGTTGCCGATCTTGGCTGCGGTGTTGCACACGATCAGGCGGTTCAGGCGCTCGCCGGCATGGATGCCCAGCCACTGCCCGATCAGCCCGCCCATGGACAGGCCGCAGAAATGCGCCCGCTCGATCTTCAGCGCGTCCAGCAGTGCCAGCACGTCACGCCCCAGTTGCTCGATGCTGTACGGACCCTCGGTCACCAGCGACTGGCCATGCCCGCGGGTGTCGTAGCGCAGTACCCGAAAATGCGCGGCAAATGCCGGCAGTTGCGGGTCCCACATGGTGTGGTCGGTGCCCAGCGAGTTGGACAGCACCAGCACCGGTGCGCCCTCGGGCCCGTCGAGCCGGTAGTTCAGTACGCCATCAGCGAGTTGTACGCTAGCCACAACGGCCTCCTTCAACGCTTGAATTGTTGGTGTTCAGCCACCGCCCGCGCCACCCACACGCGGGCCTGGCCCAGATAATGAGCAGGGTCGAGCAGGCGGTCGAGTTCGTCCGCCGACAGCTCGGCAGTCACCTGCGGATCGTCGCCCAGCACGTCGCGCAGCTGACGCTGTTCGGCCACCGCACGCTTGCAGCAGGTTTCCAGCAGGTGGTGTGCGGTGTCCCGGCCCAGTCGCTGGGCCAGCACGATGCTGACCGCCTCGGCCAGCACCAGGCCCTGGGTCAGGTCGAGGTTGCGGCGCATGCGCGCAGCATCCACCTCCAGGCCCTCGGCAATCACCTGGGCCTGGCGCAGGGCGCCGGACACCAGGCAGCAGATCTCGGGCAGGGTTTCCCATTCGGCATGCCACAGGCCCAGGCTGCGCTCGTGCTCCTGGGGCATGGCCGCGAACAGCGTGGACACCAGCCCCGGTACACGGGTAGCGGCGCCGATCAGCACCGCCGCGCCCACCGGGTTGCGCTTGTGCGGCATGGTCGACGAGCCGCCCTTGCCCGGCGCAGCAGGCTCGAACACCTCCGCCGCCTCGGTCTGCATCAGCAGGCTCACATCGCGTCCCAGCTTGCCCAGGCTGCCGGCGATCATGCCCAGCACCGAGGCGAACTCCACCAGGCGGTCACGCTGGGTATGCCAGGGCTGCTCGGGCAGGCTCAGCCTGAGCTGCCCGGCCAGCGCCTCGGCCACCGGCAATGCCTTGTTGCCCAGCGCCGCCAGGGTGCCGGAGGCGCCGCCGAACTGCAGGCTCAGCAGGCGCGGCTTGAGCTCCTGCAGGCGCTGACGGTGACGGGTAAGTGCACCGAGCCAGCCGGCGATCTTCATGCCCAGGGTCACGGGCGTTGCATGTTGCAGCCAGGTGCGCCCGGCCAGCGGCGTGTCGGCATGCTGCAGCGCCTGGTGCGCCAGGCTGTCGGCCAGGCGCGCCAGGTCGGCTTCGATCAGGCCCAGGGCATCGCGCAATTGCAGCACCAGCCCGGTGTCCATCGCATCCTGGCTGGTAGCGCCCAGGTGCACGAAGCGCTCGGCTTCGGGCACGCCGCTGGCAATCACCTTGCCCAGCGCCTTGACCAGCGGGATGGCCGAGTTGCCGGCCACCGCGATGGCCTCGGCCAGGGCCGCGAAGTCATAGCGCTCGGCCTGGCAGGCCGCTTCGATCGGTGCCACCGCCACCTGCGGGATCAGCCCCACCGCCGCCTCGGCGCGGGCCAGCGCGGCTTCGAAATCGAGCATGCCCTGCACTCGGCCACGGTCGGAAAACACGGCGCGCATGGCCGGCGCGGTGAAGTAGGCATCGAACAGCTGATTGCCCGGACGTTGGTTCATCGGTGGTCCTTCTCAATGATCGTGGTGCAGGTACGCCGCCTGCTTGGGCAGGCGCAGGCTGAACAGGAAGGCAATCGCCATCATCACCGTAACGTACCAGTAAAAGGCGTTTTCCATGTTCAGCGACTTGAGCCCCAGTGCCACATATTCGGCCGAGCCGCCGAAGATCGCGTTGGCCACCGCGTAGGCCAGGCCCACGCCCAGCGCACGTACCTGCGGCGGGAACATCTCGGCTTTGACCAGCCCGCTGATAGAGGTGTAGAAGCTCACGATGGCCAGCGCCAGGGTGATCAGCACAAAGGCCAGGAACGGGCTGGTGACGGTTTTCAGGGTAAGCAGGATCGGCACCGTGCACAGGGTGCCCAGGGCGCCGAACCAGAGCATCGAGGTGCGCCGGCCGATGCGGTCCGAGAGCATGCCGAACAGCGGCTGCATGCACATGTACAGGAACAGTGCGCCGGTCATGATGAAGCTGGCGGTCTTGGCGCTCATGCCTGCAGTGTTCACCAAGTACTTCTGCATGTAGGTGGTGAAGGTGTAGAAGATCAGCGAGCCGCCGGCGGTGTAGCCAAGCACGGTGATGAACGCCGCCTTGTGGTTGCGGAACAGGCCGCCGAGGCTGCCGGCGTCCTTGTCGTTGCGGGTTTCGGCGCTGCTGGTCTCTTCCAGCGAGCGACGCAGGAACAGCGAGATCACCGCCGCGATGGCACCCACCACGAACGGGATGCGCCAGCCCCAGGCGCGCAGCTCATCTTCGGTGAGCAGTTGCTGCAGGATCACCACCACCAGCACCGCCAGCAGTTGCCCGCCGATCAGGGTCACGTACTGGAACGAAGCAAAGAAACCGCGCTGACCGCGCAGGGCCACCTCGCTCATGTAGGTGGCGGTGGTACCGTATTCGCCGCCCACCGACAGGCCCTGGAACAGCCGCGCCAGCAACAGCAGCGCCGGTGCCCAGGCACCGATGCTGGCGTAGGTCGGCAGGCAGGCGATCACCAGCGAGCCGGCGCACATCATCAGCACCGAGATCATCATCGAATTCTTGCGCCCGTGGCGGTCGGCCACACGGCCGAACAGCCAGCCGCCGATGGGCCGCATCAGGAACCCGGCGGCGAACACGCCGGCGGTGTTGAGCAGCTGCACCGTCGGGTCGTCGGAGGGGAAGAAAGCCGGGGCAAAGTAGATCGCGCAGAAGGCATAGACGTAGAAGTCGAACCATTCCACGAGGTTGCCCGAGGAGGCACCGACGATGGCGAAAATGCGTTTGCTGCGTTCTTCGCCGGTGTAATGGATTGAAGTCATGGCAATTCACTCTGGGAGGATGTCTGAAGTCTAGACACACTCGGTAACACTCACGTTCCACAGAACAATCACCCCGCTGCCCCGACCTTGCGTGGAGGTCGCAGCAGCGGGGCCATTGATTTACACGCGCTCGATGGCCAGGGCCAGGCCCTGCCCGACACCCACGCACATGGTCGCCAGGCCTTTGCGCCCGCCGGATTTCTCCAGCTGGTGCAGCGCTGTCAGCACCAGGCGTGCGCCACTCATGCCCAACGGGTGACCCAGGGCAATGGCGCCGCCGTTGGGGTTGACCTGCGGCGCGTCGTCGGCAATGCCGAGTTCGCGCAGCACGGCCAGGCCTTGGCTGGCGAAGGCTTCGTTGAGCTCGATCACGTCGAAATCGGTGACCGCCACGCCCAGGCGCTCGATCAGCTTGCGCACCGCCGGCACCGGGCCGATGCCCATTACCCGGGGGGCAACGCCGGCACTGGCCATGCCGAGCACGCGCGCGCGCGGGGTCAGGCCATGCTTTTGCACCGCCTCGGCCGACGCCAGTATCAGCGCCGCGGCGCCGTCGTTGACGCCCGAGGCGTTGCCGGCGGTGACCGTCTTGGCCGCGCCGTTAACCGGCTTGAGCCTGGCCAGGGCTTCGAGGGTGGTGTCGGCGCGCGGGTGTTCGTCGTGCTCGACCACGGTCTCGCCCTTCTTGTGCGCGATGCGCACCGGCACGATCTCTTCGGCGAAGTAGCCGGCGGCCTGGGCCTTGGCGGTGCGCTGCTGGCTGCGCAGGGCGAAGGCATCCTGGTCGGCGCGCGATACCTGATAGTCGTCGGCCACGTTGTCGGCGGTCTGCGGCATCGCGTCCACGCCGTACTGGGCCTTCATCAGCGGGTTGATGAAGCGCCAGCCGATGGTGGTGTCTTCCAGCTTCATGTTGCGCGAGTAGGCGCTTTCGGCCTTGCCCATCACGAACGGTGCACGGGACATCGACTCGACGCCGCCGGCAATCGCCAGCTCCATCTCGCCGCTGGCAATGGCGCGAAACGCCGTGCCGATGGCGTCCATGCCCGAGGCGCACAGGCGGTTGAGGGTCACACCCGGCACGCTGTCGGGCAGCCCGGCCAGCAGCAGGGCCATGCGCGCCACGTTGCGGTTGTCTTCACCGGCCTGGTTGGCGCAGCCGAAGAACACTTCGTCGAGCTGGTCCCATTGCACCGTGGGGTTGCGCTCGATCAGCGCCTTGAGCGGTACCGCCGCCAGGTCGTCGGCGCGCACGCCGGCCAGGGCGCCGCCGAAGCGGCCGATGGGGGTGCGAATCGCGTCGCAGATGAATACGTCACGCATCAGGCTTCTCCCGGCGCTTGGCCGTGGGCGGCCGCCGTGCGCGCTTCGAGGTCGCGCAGCGCAGTCAGCTCGACTTCGCTCGGCGCCACGGTGGTTTCGACGCTGTCGGCAAAGCGGATCGCCCAGCCGGTGGCGGCGACGATCTGCTCGCGGGTCACCCCCGGGTGAATCGAGGTGACCACGAATTCGTTGCTGCCGGCTTCAGGTTCCATGATGCACAGGTCGGTGATGATGCCCACCGGGCCGGCACCGGGCAGGCCCAGGCGTTTGCGCGAGTCGCCGCCTTCGCCGTGGCCGACCGAGGTGATGAAGTCGAGCTTGTCGACGAAGGCGCGCGAGGACTGCTTGAGGATGATCAGCACGGTCTTGGCGGAGCCGGCGATTTCCGGTGCGCCACCGGCACCCGGCAGGCGTACCTTGGGCTGGTGGTAGTCGCCGACCACGGTGGTGTTGATGTTGCCGAAACGGTCGACCTGGGCCGCGCCCAGAAAGCCCACGTCGATGCGCCCGCCCTGCAGCCAGTAGCGGAAGATCTCGCCGGTGGGCACCACGGTATCGGCGGTTTCGGCCAGCTCGCCGTCACCGATGGACAGCGGCAGTACCGTCGGCTTGGCGCCGATAGGGCCCGATTCGTAGATCAATACCACGTCGGGCGAAGAGGTCAGGCGTGCCAGGTTGGCGGCCTTGGACGGCAGGCCGATGCCGACGAAGCACACGGCGCCGTTGCGCAGGCGGCGGGCAGCGGCAACGGTCATCATTTCATTGGTGGAGTAGCTCATTGTGCAGCCTCCGAAGCGCTGGCCAGTTTTGCCTTGAAGGCAGGGAAGTCGGCGGTGCCGCGAATGTATTCGTCGATCCAGGCGGTGAAGGTCTCACGGCTGCGGGCAATCGGGTCCCAGGCCTGGTAGAAGCGGTTGTCACGCTCGGAGTAGCCGTGCGCGTAGGACGGGTGCGCCCCGCCCGGTACCAGGCACACGGCCGACAGTGCCCAGGTGGGCAGCACGCAGGCATTCATTGGCGCGTTGAGGTCGTCGACGATCTCTTCCACGGTGACGATGCAGCGCTTGGCGGCCAGGGCGGCCTCCTTCTGCACACCCAGGATGCCCCACAGCAGCACGTTGCCCTTGCGGTCGGCCTTCTGCGCGTGGATCACGGTGACGTCCGGGCGAACCGACGGCACGGCGGCCAGCACCTCACCGGTGAACGGGCAGGTCACGCTCTTGATCAGCGGGTTGACCTTGGGCAGGTCGGAGCCGGCGTAGGCGCGCAGCACCGCGAACGGCAGGCCCGAGGCACCGGCAACGTAGGCGTTGGCGAGGTCGGCGTGGCTGTGTTCTTCGATTTCCATGGCGTGCGGCCACTGCTTCTCGACCGCGTCACGCAGGCGGTGCAGCGACCCGACACCCGGGTTGCCGCCCCACGAGAAGATCAGCTTGCGGGCGCAGCCGGCGCCGATCAGCTGGTCGTAGATCAGGTCGGGGGTCATGCGCACCAGGGTCAGATCCTTCTTGCCCTGACGAATGATTTCGTGCCCGGCGGCGGTCGGGATCAAATGCGTGAAGCCTTCAAGGGCGACGCTGTCGCCGTCGTTGACGAACTGCTTCACGGCGTCGTGGAGCGAGAGGATTTCAGCCATTGCAGACTCCTGGAGAGCGGTTTCAGAGGTGCCTCTGGGCGGCACCGGCATGAGCTCAGATTAAGGCGGCGCATTGGGCCGTACAATCCGATAATCGCCATAGCGTTCGATTATCGAACGTATTGTTGTTGTGCTAAGAATATGAATCAGGGTGGCTTCATTCGCCGGCAAGGCCGGCTCCTACAGGCTCACCGCAAACCTGTAGGAGCCGGCCTTGCCGGCGAAGCGTTCAGGGTGTCAGGTCGCGTCAGCGTGGCTCACCACACCCTTGATCACCACTGCCACCGTCGCGATCGCGGCCGGGATCACCAGGGCCGTCAGCACCTGTTCGAAGTTCCAGCCCAGGCCCAGCAACGTGGCGCCCATCCAGGCCCCGAGAATCGCGCCAAACCGGCCGATGCCCAGCATCCACGACACGCCGGTAGCGCGGCCCTGGGTGGGGTAGAAGCGCGCCGCCAGCGACGGCATCGCCGACTGCGCCCCGTTCACGCACATGCCGGCAATCAGCACCAGGGTCGCCAGCAGCGTGATGTTGCCCAGGCTCTGGCCCACCGCGTAGGCGAACACCCCGGCCAGCAGGTAGAAGGTGCCGATCACCTTGTGCGGGTTGTAGCGGTCCATCGCCCAGCCTACCGCCACCGCACTGAGCACGCCGCCGAACTGGAACAGCGCACCGATGAACGCCGCCTGCTCCATGCTCGCCCCGCTGTCACGCATCAGCGTGGGCAGCCAGCTGGTCAGCAGGTAGACGATCACCAGGCCCATGAAATAGGTCAGCCACAACAGCAGCGTGCCGACGCTGTAGGTGCCCGAGAAGATCACCGCGAACACGTTGCGCGCCTTGACCGTCTTCTGTTCCGGCACGCTGAAGCTGGCAGCCTGGTTGACGATGCCCGGCTCGATCGGCGCCAATGTGCGGCGTACCCGGTCGGTGCCCTTGTTGCGCACCACCAGGTAACGCGCCGACTCCGGCAGCCACACCATCAGCACCACCACCAGCAGCAGCGGCAGGATGCCGCCGATCAGCAGCAGGCTGTGCCAGCCGAACATCGGGATCAGCTTGGCGGAAATGAACCCGCCACCGGCCATGCCCAGGTTGAAGCCGCAGAACATGCTGGTGACCAGCAACGACTTGTGCCGCTCGGGGGTGTATTCGGACAGCAGCGTGGTGGCGTTCGGCATGCCGGCGCCCAGGCCCAGGCCGGTCAGAAAGCGCAGCACCAGCAACTGGTCGACGTTGGTGGCATAGGCCGAGGCCAGGCTGAACGCGCCGAACAGCAACACCGCGCCCACCAGCACCACCTTGCGCCCGAAACGGTCGGCCAGCGGCCCCGAGCCCAGCGCACCGAACACCATGCCGATCAGCGCGGCGCTCATCACCGGGCCCAGGCTGGCGCGGTCGATGCCCCAGTCCTGGGACAGTGCCGGGGCAATGAAGCCCATTGCGGCGGTGTCCAGGCCGTCGAGGAACACGATCAGAAAGCACAGGATGACCACCCGCCATTGGTAACGCGACAACGGCTGGGCATTGATGAACGACTGCACATCCAGGCAGTTTCCAACAGCAGCTTGGGGACTATTCATTGTTTTTATCCAGAAGATGCGCGCGAGTGTGCGGGTGCGCGCGTGAACGGCACAGACGGTCGGGTACGGGTCTTTTGGAAAGGGTCAGCTACCGTGCAGCCGGCAGGCGGGCAGGTACAGGCTGAAGCAGGACAGGGTGCAGGTCATGGGGTGTTCTCTCGCTCATTATTATTGGAGGCCGTCAGGGGCCACTTGATGCGAGGGACATTAATAAGGCGCGCGACGCGGCGCAATTCGATAAACGCAAGACTGTGCGTTTATCGAACAGGAACCGCTCGACGCATTCAACTGAACAGCTGGGTACTCAGGTCGCGGCTGGCCGCCACCATGATCGGCAGGAACTTCTGCTCCAGCTCGCTGCGACTCACCCGCCCGGCGTGGGTGCTGATGTTCAGCGCCGCCAGCACCTGGCCGGAGGCGTCGTACACCGGCACCGCGATCGAACGCAGGCCCTGCTCCAGCTCCTGGTCGACCACGCACCAGCCCTGCTCGCGCACCTGCTGGAGGATTTCCAGCAAGGCTGCCGGGTCGTGCACGGTACGGCTGGTCTTGGCCTGCAGGTCGGCGTGCTCCAGGTATTCGTGCAGGGTGGCGTCGTCCAGCGCCGCCAGCAGGATGCGCCCCATCGAGGTGCAATAGGCCGGCAGGCGCCCGCCCACCGACAGGTCCACCGAAATAAGGCGCTGCACCGTCGCCGAGCGGGCGATGTAGAGAATGTCGTCACCTTCGAGGGTGGCCATGTTGCAGGCCTCGTGCAACTGGTCGCTCATGCGGTCCAGGTACGGCTGCGCCGATACCGCCAATGGCGTCGAGGACAGGTAGGCATGACCCAGGGTCAGCACCTTGGGCAGCAATGAATAGGTGCGCCCGTCGGTGGTGGCATAGCCGAGCTTGATCAGCGTGTGCAGGCAACGGCGAACCGCCGCGCGCGGGATCTCGGTGCGGTGGCTGATCTGGGCGATGGTCAGGTGCCGCTTGCGCTCCTGGAACGCCTGCACCACCGCCAGGCCCCGCGCCAGCGACGTCATGAAATCCGGGTCGCCGGTGAACGCCTGGATGCGCTTGGCCGGCGAGGCCACGATGGGCGGCGCCAACGAAGCGAAAGAGCTGCGCACGTTGTCGTTCAGGCCTGGGCCCTTGCCCCCTGTTTCTTCACTCATGACTCACCTCGGCAAACTTCACTTGGGCGATTATCGAACCATCGGCCGATAATCGCAATTGACCGATGCCTACAATTGCTTATACCTTTCGCCTGCCACATGTGGCTTCTTGGAGAGACTGGTCAGGTACCCACCGTAGAAGTCCCAGGCACGGCCTTGCCCACCAGCAAGGCCGTTTTTGCTTCTGCCTGGCTGACAGGCCCCGACAGAAGGTGTAAAACAGCCATTCAACTGCAATCACCCTCGTCTTATATAGACGCTCGACACAATGGCCTGCGCCGCTGTCGTCGGGTTAAACGTGCTTGTGTTGAAATCGGCATCAACTCCAACTTCAGGAAACACTGTGACGAAAGATGAACTGCGCGCTGAACTCGAGCGCCAGGAACAACGTTACAAGGACGTTTATGGCGGAGAAGTCACCACATACGCCGCCCAACCAGACCCCGAACGCAAACCCTGGCGCAAACGTGCCAGCCTGCTGGACCAGGCATTTGCCGTGGAACTGCAAAAGATCGAAAAGGAGCTCAGCCCACAGGAGCCCTGACCCTCGGACAAAGCGCCCGCCCCTGGGCACGGCACCGGCACGAAGACGGTGCCTTGGGCGACCCTTGCGGCGTCGAAGATGAAACCGTTACGTAATCTCACAAATTTAATACGGTCGTTTGAATTATTCAGCCGTGGAAAACATCGGTTTTTTCTTGACCGTTCGCGTTATTTTTTCTGATTTTTGCCGATCTTTCTTGATTACCCTCCCCTCCTGCAGTGCCCTGCCCCCCCGCAAAAGCGCCCCGACCGGTCAGCACCTAGTGCATCGATTACCTAGGATTTCTGGCATAATCGCGCCCCCTTATGACCGGGTCAGAATTCCTTCATGATCGATTTATTCAGCGGACTTGATGCCTGGGTACTGGTGAGCCTGTTGCTCGCCTTGACCTTCGTGCTCGCCTTCGAGTTCATCAATGGCTTTCATGACACCGCCAATGCGGTAGCGACTGTCATCTATACCAAAGCCATGCCGCCGCACCTGGCCGTGTTCTTTTCCGGCGTGTTCAATTTCCTTGGCGTCCTGCTGGGCGGAGTCGGGGTGGCGTATGCCATCGTGCACCTGCTGCCGGTGGAGCTGCTGATCAATGTGAACACCGGGCATGGCCTGGCCATGGTCTTCTCGCTGCTGGCCGCGGCCATCGCGTGGAACCTGGGTACCTGGTACTTCGGCATCCCGGCGTCCAGCTCGCACACCCTGATCGGCTCGATCCTGGGCGTGGGCCTGGCCAACGCGCTGCTCAACGACATTCCACTGGGTGACGGGGTCAACTGGCAGAAGGCAATCGACATCGGCATGTCGCTGGTGCTCTCGCCCATGGCCGGCTTTGCCGTGGCCGCGCTGGTGCTGATCGGCCTGAAGTGGTGGCGTCCGCTGTCGAAGATGCACAAGACGCCTGAACAGCGCCGCAAGCTCGACGACAAGAAGCACCCGCCGTTCTGGAACCGCCTGGTACTGGTCATTTCGGCCATGGCCGTCAGCTTCGTGCACGGTTCCAACGATGGTCAGAAAGGTATCGGCCTGATCATGCTGGTGCTGATCGGCATCGTACCGGCGCAGTTCGTGCTGGACCTGAACAGCACTACCTACCAGATCGAACGTACCCGTGACGCGACCCTGCACCTGAGCCAGTTCTACCAGCGCAACAGCGAAACCCTGGGCGAATTCCTGGCACTGGGCAAGGCCAAGGCCGGTGACCTGCCGGAGCAGTTCAGCTGCAATCCGCAACAGACCGAGCCGACCATCACCGCGCTGCAGCAGTCGCTCAACGGCGTGGCGGACTACCATTCGCTGACTGCCGAGAAGCGCGTGGAAGTGCGGCGTTACCTGCTGTGCCTGGATGACACGGCGAAAAAGGTCAGCAAGTTGCCAGGCCTGGAAGCACGTGAAAAGGCCGACCTGGACAAACTGCGTCGTGACCTGACCGCGACCACCGAGTACGCGCCGTTCTGGGTGATCCTGGCGGTGGCCCTGGCCCTGGGCCTGGGGACCATGGTGGGCTGGAAGCGTGTGGTACTGACCATTGGCGAGAAGATTGGCAAGCAGGGCATGACCTATGCCCAGGGCATGTCGGCGCAGATCACCGCAGCCTGCGCGATTGGCGCGGCCAACATCTTCAGCCTGCCGGTGTCGACCACCCATGTGCTGTCGTCGGGTGTGGCCGGGACCATGGTGGCGAACAAGAGCGGCCTGCAAGGCGGTACCGTGCGCACCATTCTGCTGGCCTGGGTACTGACCCTGCCGGCGACCATCGCCTTGTCGGCGGGGTTGTTCTGGTTGGCGTCCAAAGCCATCGGTTGAAATAACGCAGTACCGCAGAAGGGTCAGCCATTCATTTGGCTGGCCCTTTTTTCATGGCCCTGCGCAAACGCACTGTCATTTATGTCAGTAGACGATGGGCCACCTGCAGCGCACCCTCCTTTTCACGCCGACAAGGAGAATGCACATGTCGAAGGACGGCCATATCCACGCTTGCGCTGGCGCCATGCACATCGCCCGGGCCCTGCACAGCGCCATGCGTTTGCCCAATGGCGATGTGCTGGTTGCCGGCGGCATCACCAATGGCGGGCATGCCACCGACAGCGTGGAACGCTTCAGCCTTGACCAGCGCGAATGGAAGCAACAACCTCCCAAGCAGAAGGCGGCATTCTCGCAACTCACGGTCACTCTCGACGACGGGTCCTTTCTGTTGGTCGGCGGCTCACAAACCGGAGAAGCCAGCGACCACGTCGAGCGTTTCGACCCCATCCGCTCATGCTGGACAACGCTGCGCAGCCTCCAGGTTGCCCGCTTCAGCCACACCGCTACGTCACTGTGGGGCGGCACGAACAAGGTGCTTGTCATCGGCGGCAACCACCTCAAGGGCGACACCGGGAAAGTGCTCGACATCGTCGAGCTGTACGACGTCGCCAGCGACGAGTGGCATCAGCTCGGTGAGCGCAGTCAGGCACGCATGACCCACAGCGCCACGTTGCTCGACTCCGGCAAGGTGCTGATTATCGGCGGCTATGCCCCCGACCAGGCACTGGCCCACTGCGAACTCTTCGACCCGCAGACCGGGCGGTTCGAGCCGACCACGCCACTGCCTGCCCCCCGCATGCAGCATACGGCCACGCTGCTGAACAATGGCCAGGTGATGGTGGCGGGCGGCACCTGCATGCCGTTTGGTGAAAGTGCACTGGAATCGTTTCTGTACGATCCGCTAGCCGATACCTGGCGAAGTGGTCCGCCCATGCAGCGTGGACACCAGGGGCACACCGCCACGCTGCTGCCCGATGGTCGGCTGCTGCTGGCCGGCCATACCAGACTGCCCTACCGCCCCAGCACCGAGCTGTACGACCCACGCCAGGATGCATGGGTGCTGGGCAGCGAGCTGAACGAACCGCGCTTCTCCCACAGCGCCACGCTGCTGCCCGGCGATCAGGGCGTGCTGCTGTGCGCAGGCCAACTGCTCACACCCGACACGGCCTATACACGAAGCTGCGAGCACTGCTGCGGCCCCTTGGCACAACCTGCCGAGCCTGCGCAGGGCACCGGCTCGATGCCTTCGGGCCCGCTTGAGAACTTGCCGGCGAACCGGCAACTCCACTGCCTCGACGCCTTGTCAGCGGCGCTTGCTGCCCCCCAGCAGTGAGCCCATCAAGCCCCGCACCAGTTGCCGTCCGAACTGATTGGCCGCCTGGCGCACCGCCGATTTGATCGCCTGCCCCGCCGCGCTCTGCAAGAACTCCCCGGCCTTGTCGGCCAGGCTTTCCTCGGCCGGCGCCTGCTGCGCCGATGGCACCTGCCCCTTGCGCGCCATCAATATCTCGTACGCCGACTCCCGATCGATCGGCTTGTCATAGCGCCCCTGCAACGGCGACGCCGCAATCAGCGCCGCCCGCTCGGCCTCGCTCAACGGCCCGATGCGCGATTGCGGCGGCGCGATCAGTACCCGCTCGACCATGCCCGGCGTACCCTTGTCCTGCAGGGTGCCCACTAACGCCTCGCCAATGCCAAGCTCGGTCAGCACCGCCAGGGTGTCGAACGCCGGGTTCGGCCGAAACCCATCGGCCACCGCCCGCAGCGACTTCTGCTCCTTGGCCGTGAACGCACGCAAGCCATGCTGGATGCGCAGGCCGAGCTGGGCGAGCACATCGTCCGGCAGGTCGCCCGGCGACTGAGTCACGAAATACACCCCCACCCCCTTGGAACGAATCAACCGCACCACCTGTTCCAGACGATCCTGCAGGGCCTTGGGCGTGCCGCTGAACAACAGGTGAGCCTCATCGAAAAACAGCGCCAGCAGAGGCTTGTCCGCATCGCCACGCTCGGGCAACTGCTCGAACAGCTCCGCCAGCAACCACAGCAGGAAGGTCGCATACACCTTCGGCGCCTCGTGCACCAGGCGGCTGGCATCGAGCAGGTGGATGCGCCCGCGCCCGTCGGCAGCAGGCTGCAGCAGGTCTGGCAACTGCAACGCCGGCTCACCGAACAGAGCCTCGGCCCCTTGCTGCTCCAGGGTCGCCAGGCGCCGCAACAGGGCCTGGCTGGAACCGCTGGTCATCAGCGCACTGTCTTCGCCTAGCACCTGCGGGTTGTCCTTGAGGTGGCCGAGCAGCGCCTTGAGGTCCTTGATGTCCAGCAGCAACAGGCCCTCGCGATCGGCCACCTTGAACGCCGCATACAGCGCCGCCTGCTGGCTGTCGTTGAGTTCGAGCAGGTTGCCCAGCAGCAACGGGCCCATTTCGCTCAAGGTCGTGCGCAACGGGTGCCCGGACTTGCCGTGCACATCCCACAGGGTCACCGGATACGCCTGCGGCCGATGCTCGAGCCAGGGCATGCCGGCAATCCGCTCGGCCACCTTGCCCTGCGGGTTGCCCACCGCACCCAGGCCGCACAGGTCGCCTTTGACGTCGGCAGCGAACACCGCCACGCCGGCATCGCTGAAGGCCTCGGCCAGGTGCTGCAAGGTTACGGTCTTGCCGGTGCCGGTGGCCCCGGCAACCAGTCCGTGACGGTTGGCCAGACGCATGGCCTGGCACACCGGCTGCCCCGCCAGGTCCGCACCGAGAATGAACTGCGAAGAGTCAGGCATGTTTTTTCACCCTCTGTTCAAGCTTTAGTAGTACTCGGCCGATACCAAGTGTTGATGTTTCACCCAGAAAGTCAGGAAAAGCCCGACAAGGACATGGGAACTGCACTGCTTTCAAGATGCCTTTGTGCGAATGACCCGGATATAAAGACCTTAGCGGACCCAATACGCCATGAATAAAAGCTTCCGTTTCAGCCATAAGATCTTGCTGGCTGCTTCCCTGATCGTCCTTGTGGCCTTCACCCTCTTTACTCTCTACAACGATTACCTGCAGCGTAATGCGATTCACGAAGATCTGGAAAACTATGTCGGCGAAATGGGCGATGCCGCCTCGACCAACATCAAGAACCTCTTCGAAGGACGCCTGCTGCTGGTAGAGAACCTGGCACAGAACATCGCGGCAGCTCCCGGCAACCTCGATTCGCTGCTGGACCAGAAGGTGCTGGCGTCGAGCTTCATCACGGTGTACATGGGCAAGACCGACGGCGGCTTCACCGTGCGCCCGGTGATCCAGATGCCTGACGGCTACGATCCGCGCATCCGCGACTGGTACAAGGACAGCATGGCGGCCAACGGCCCGACCCTGACCGAACCCTACCTGGACATCAGTACCGGCAAGATGGTGATCGGCATGAACGCCACAGTGTCGCGCGAACTGGGCGTGGTCGGTGGCGACATGGAGCTGGACGCCCTGGTCAAGATCATCAACTCCCTGAATTTCGGCGGCATGGGCTACGCGTTCCTGGTGAACGACCAAGGCAAGATCCTGGTGCACCCGGACAAGGACCTGGTGATGAAGTCGCTGTCGGACCTGTACCCGAACAACACCCCGCGCCTGACCAAGGAACTGACCGAGGTCGAGAACAACGGCCAGACCCGTATCCTCAGTTTCGCACCGGTCAAAGGCCTGCCATCGGCCAACTGGCACATCGGTCTCTCGATCGATAAAGAAAAAGCCTACGCGATGCTGAGCAAGTTCCGCACCTCGGCGGTGATCGTCACCGTGATTGCGGTGGCCATCATCATCGCCCTGCTCGGCATGCTCATCCGCGTGCTGCTGCAACCGCTGCACATCATGACCCGCGCCATGGAAGACATCGCCCAGGGCGAAGGCGACCTGACCAAGCGTCTGAGCATCCACAGCAACGACGAATTCGGCACCCTGGGCCGCGCCTTCAACCACTTCGTCGAGCGTATCCACAGCTCGATCCGCGAAGTGTCCTCGGCCACCCAGCAGGTCAACGAAGTGGCACTGCGCGTGGTCAGCGCCTCCAACTCCTCGATGGTCAACTCCGACGAGCAGGCCAACCGCACCAACAGCGTGGCCGCCGCCATCAACGAGCTGGGCGCCGCTGCCCAGGAAATCGCCCATAACGCCGCGCAAGCCTCGCAGCAGGCCAGCTCTGCACGCCACCTGGCCGAAGAGGGCCAGCAGGTGGTAGACCGCAGCATCCAGGCGATGAACCGTCTGTCGGACCTTATCTCCACCTCCAGCTCGCACATCGAGACGCTCAACAGCAAGACCGTGAACATCGGTCAGATCCTCGAAGTGATCACCAGCATCTCGCAACAGACCAACCTGCTGGCCCTCAACGCGGCCATCGAGGCGGCCCGTGCCGGTGAAGCCGGGCGCGGGTTTGCCGTGGTGGCCGATGAAGTGCGCAACCTGGCCCACCGTACCCAGGAGTCGGCACAACAGGTGCAGAGCATGATCGAAGAGCTGCAGGTCGGCGCCCGCGAGTCGGTCGACACCATGAGCCAGAGCCAGCGCCACAGCCAGGACAGCGTCTCGATCGCCAACCAGGCCGGCGAACGCCTGGGCAGCGTGACCCTGCGTATCGGCGAGATCGACGGCATGAACCAGTCGGTGGCCACCGCCACCGAAGAGCAGACCTCGGTGGTCGAGTCGATCAACATGGACATCAACGAAATCAACATGCTCAACCAGGAAGGCGTGGAGAACCTGCAGGCCACCCTGCGTGCCTGTTCCGACCTGGAACAGCAGGCCGGCCGCCTCAAGCACCTGGTCGGTACCTTCCGCATCTGACCGCGCGCGCCCGGCGGCTTGCTCGCCGGGCGCGCAACATGATCGAACAAACTATCCTTCACTGAGGTCCACCCTAGGGCGCGTCATCCACCGCATATCCATGCGCGATGACAACCTGAAGACGGTCTCGGAGGGATGCTGATCGTGCACATCGCTGACATCACCATGTTCTACGCCCCCGCCAGTGGCGGTGTGCGTACCTATCTTGATGCCAAACACCGCCGCCTGGGCCTGAACCCCGGCGTTCGCCACAGCCTGCTGATCCCCGGCGCCAGCGCCAGCCATGCCAATGGCATCTATCAGGTGCCTGCCCCCGCCCTGCCCTTCGGCAACGGCTACCGCTTCCCGCTGCGTCTGGCGCCCTGGCGCAACGTGCTGCATGACCTGCAACCGGACCTGATCGAAGTGGGCGACCCCTACCTCACCGCCTGGGCCGCGCTCGATGCACGGCGCCAGCTCGATGTGCCGGTGATCGGGTTCTATCATTCCGACCTGCCGCTGCTGGTCGGCAACCGCATGGGCCACTGGTTCACGCCCAATGTCGAAGCCTATGTCAGCAAGCTGTACGGCAACTTCGACCGGGTGCTGGCGCCCAGCCAGGTGATGGCCGACAAGCTGCGCGGGCTGGGCATCGGCAATGTGCATGTACAGCGCCTCGGGGTGGACCTGCAGACCTTCCACCCCGATCATCGCGACCCCGGCCTGCGCGCCGAACTGGGGCTGGCCGACACCACGCGCCTGCTGGTGTTCGCCGGACGCGGCTCCCGGGAGAAGAACCTGCCCGTGCTGCTGGACTGCATGAAACGCCTGGGCAAGCACTACCACCTGCTGCTAGTGGGTTCGCACATGCCCAGCAACGTGCCGGCCAACGTCACCATCATCAACCACTTCTGCCCGGCCACCCAGGTCGCCCGCCTTTTGGCCAGTGCCGATGCGCTGCTGCACGCCGGCGACCAGGAGACCTTCGGGCTGGTGATACTCGAGGCCATGGCCAGCGGCATCCCGGTGGTGGCGGTAGCGGCCGGGGCCTTTACCGAAATCGTCGAACCGGGCTACGGCCGGCTGTGCACGCCCAACGACGGCCAGGCGATGGCCGCCGCCGTGCGCGAGCTGTTCGAGGCCGGCGCACCGCAACTGGGGCAGCAGGCACGCCGGCATGCCGAACAGCACTACGCCTGGGACACGGTGGTCGGCGGCCTGCTCGAACACTATCGGGCCGTGCTGGGTCATCACGAGCAACCGGTGCGCGCCCATGCCTGAACAGCCTGACCTGCACAACCAGCGCCCCAGCGTGCTGCTGGTGCTGCACGACGTGGCCCCGGAAACCTGGCCCGACTACCAGCCCTTCGTCGAAGCCGTGGACGCCCTGGGCGACATCCCCATGACCCTGCTGGTGGTACCCGACTTCCACCGGCGCAACCCTGTGCAGCAGGCCCCGGCCTTTCGCCAGGTGCTGGAGCGGCGACTGAGCCGGGGCGACGAACTGGCCCTGCATGGCTACTACCATGCCGACGACGGCCCGCCGCCACGTTCGCCGCGCGAGTACTTCATGCGCCGCATCTATACCTGGGAGGGTGAGTTCTACGCCCTGGGCCAGGCCCAGGCGCTGCATCGCCTGAATGCCGGGATCGAGCTGTTCCAGGCCTGCGATTGGCCGCTGACCGGCTTCGTTGCCCCGGCCTGGCTGATGAGCGAAGGCACTCGCCAGGCCCTGCGCGAAACCCCGCTGCACTACACCAGCGACCCGCAGCACCTGTTCCGCCTGCCCGATTTCAGCCGCATCGACGCCCCGGGGCTGGTGTGGAGCGCCCGCAGTGCCTGGCGCCGCGGGCTGTCGAAAGTGCTCAGCGAGGCGCGCCGGGCACGCCTGCAGCAGGCGGCTACGATCCGCCTCGGGCTGCACCCGGTGGACATGCGCCATGCCTACTCGCGCCGCTACTGGCTCGACACCCTGCAGCAACTGCTGCAGCAGGGCCGTACCCCCATGACCAAGATGGCCTGGCTGGCCAGCAGGCCCGGCGCATGACTCGCCTGGGCTGGCTCACGCTGGCCCTGCTGCTGGCGCTGCTGGTACCGACGCTGCTGGGCGGCAGCGACCTGCTGCCGCGCCTGCAGCGGTTCCCGCTGGCGCTGCTGATGGGGTTGTTCGGCATGATCGTGCTGTGCTGGTGCATCAACGCCCTGCGCCTGCGTCTGCTGCTCGGCACCCAGGGGGCGGCGCTGGGGCGGGTGCGCAGCCTGGGGGTGATCATGGCCACCGAGTTCGCCATCTGCTCCACCCCCGGCGGCAGCGGCGGGCCATTGGCGCTGGTGGCCCTGCTGGCCAGGCACCGGGTGCGCCCGGCCCAGAGCAGCGCGGTGTTCGCCATGGACCAGCTCAATGACCTGGTGTTCTTCCTGTGCGCGATGTTCGGGATTGTCATCTACATGCTGTTCCACCGCTTCAGCGCAAGCATGCAGGGCATGCTGCTGGCCAGTACGCTGATGATGTTCGCCGCCCTGCTGGCGGGGCTGGCGATACTGCGCTGGCGCCGCGGGTTGATGCGTGCGATGGGCCGGCTGCTGCGGCGATTGAAGGTGCGTGACGCCACGTGCCGACGCTGGGCGCGCAAGGTGCTGCATTTCTTTCGCGCGTTTGCCGCCACCTGGCGCCTACCCAAGCGCGTACTGGCACTGGTGTTCGGGCTCACCTGCCTGCACTGGGCGCTGCGCTACAGCGTGCTGTACCTGGTGTTGCGCGGGCTGGGGGCAGACCTGCAGTGGGTGTCGAGCTTTCTGGTGCAGATGCTTGCCCTGAGTGCCGGCCAGTTCAGCCTGTTGCCCGGCGGGGCTGGCGCGGCGGAGTTGACCTCGGCGACGCTGCTGACGCCCATGGTGGGCAAGTCGACCGCGGCAGCGGCGATTCTGATATGGCGGGTGGTGACGTATTACTTCTATCTGGTGGTGGGCGGCCCGGTGTTCATCTGCCTGCTGGGCAAGCCGCTGCTGGAGCGGTTGCGCCTGGCACGGCGGTAGACACGCGTTGTGCCCTTCGCCAGCAAGGCTGGCGAGGGGCCGGTGTGGTCCTAGAACACCACCGTCTTGTTGCCGTGCACCAGCACGCGGTCTTCCAGGTGATAGCGCAGGCCGCGAGCCAGCACCATCTTCTCGACGTCGCGACCGAAACGCACCATGTCCTCGATGCTGTCGCTGTGGCTCACACGCACCACGTCCTGCTCGATGATCGGGCCGGCATCCAGCTCTTCGGTCACGTAGTGGCAGGTGGCGCCGATCAGCTTCACGCCACGCATCGACGCCTGGTGATACGGCTTGGCCCCCACGAACGACGGCAGGAAGCTGTGGTGAATGTTGATCACCTGCTGGGCGTATTCCTGGCACAGCTGTGGCGGCAGGATCTGCATGTAGCGCGCCAGCACCACCACGTCGGCGGCATGCTCCTTGACCAGGCGCGACACCTCGGCAAATGCCGGCTGCTTGTTCTGCGGGTCGACCGGTACGTGGTAGAACGGAATGCCGTGCCACTCGACCATGCTGCGCAGGTCATTGTGGTTGGAGATAACGCACGGGATATCGCAGTCCAGCTCATTGCTGTGCCAGCGGTGCAGCAGGTCGGCCAGGCAATGGGACTCGCGGCTGGCCATCAGCACCACGCGTTTCTTCTGGTCGGTGTCGGTAATGCGCCACACCATCGAAAACTCTTCGGCAATCGGCGCGAACGCTTCGCGCAGCGCCTCGATGCCGAAAGGCAGGGTATCGGCACGGATTTCGTGACGCATGAAGAACCAGCCGCTCAGGTCATCGGAATGATGGCTCGCTTCGGTGATCCAGCCGTTATGGGACGCCAGAAAATTACTGACTTTGGCGACGATGCCGACACGGTCGGGGCAAGCGATCACCAGCCGATAGGTGCGCATGAGAGGGGCTCCAGAGTTCGCAAAGGCGCGTATTCTAACGACTGCCCGGAAAAACTGCAGTAGTGATTGCATACCGTGTATCACAACCTCACACCGCAGCCAGCCTGGGCTTGCACCTCGTCAAGGGCACATTAAAGTTATTTAACAATTGAAGCGGATAATTGGGAGTATCTCGTCACAATACCCTTTCAATTATGAAGGTATTCCGCAATGACGGCGGTTTAATGTTTACTTGTATTAAGTGTCTGACTATTATTGCTGCACCGCTGTCCTGCGTCCCTTCCCTCCAAGGAATACCTCATGTCCCTGATCAACGAATACCGCGCTACCGAAGAAGCCATCAAAGAACTGCAAGCCCGCCTGAAGAACCTGTCCGAAGACAACAAGCTGAAAACCGAGCTGGAGTTTGAAGCCAAACTGCGCGAGCTGATGGGCGAGTACTCCAAGTCGCTGCGCGACATTATTGCTCTGCTGGACCCTGAGGCCAAACTGAACAAGGCCCCTCGCGGCCCGGTTAAAACCACCGGCACCAAGCGTGCACGCAAGGTCAAGCAATACAAGAACCCGCACAATGGCGAAGTCATCGAAACCAAAGGTGGCAACCACAAGACACTCAAAGAGTGGAAAGCCAAGTGGGGTGGTGACGTAGTAGAAGGCTGGGCGACCCTGCTCGGTTAATCGCTGGACACTGTAACCCGGTTACAGGTCAGCCCAAAACGCCAGCATGCTGGCGTTTTTTATTGCCTGCAATTACTGCAGGGCAAACCGTTCGCGCAAGTTCATGGCATGGGCTCGCCATTGCGCCAGCAACTCGCGCTGCGTGGCATCGGCATCCAGCCAGGCGCTCTGCAATGCCTGCTCGAAGCCTTCAAGGGTATTCGGAGCGCCCATTGCCGGGTCGCTCAGGCGCTGCTGGCAGAACCCGAGCCAACGCTGGCGCTCCTGTGCATCCAAGGTCTGCGGAAAATTGCGCGCACGGTAGCGAAACAGCAACTCCGGCAATCGTGCATCGTCGAACATCCACTGACCCGTGGCTAATTGCTCGGGCTCCACGGTTCTTACTTGTTCACACAGGCGTCGGTCGCGATCACCGATAAACCCGTCATACAGCTGTTGCTCGGGGTCTTCGCTCGGGGCGAATTCCTGACTGTCATAAATAGCGCTCAACTTGTTCTGCCACACGGCCTGGGCGGCACTCAACTGCTCGGCGCGCTGTTGATACAACGTCATATCCAGGCCAAGGCGTTGCTGATCTTCACCGCGCAATACACTCAAGGGCGCGACCACCGGGCAGCGATTGATCTGAATTAATTTCAACGGTACCGGCAATTGTCCCTCGGACATTTCCTCGCGTCGGGTGTACAGACGCTGACGCAACACTTCGGCATCTTCCGTCAGCAATGGTGCGATATCCTGATGCAAGTCGCACACAATCAGCGCATTGCGATTGCGTGGATGCCAGGCCAGGGGCAGCACCACGCCAAGATAATTACGTGCCGCAGAAAAGCGTCCGGAAATATGCACAAGCGGTTGCAACAAATGCACTTGATCGAGGACTTTCTGCTTGCTGCGCAACTGGAACAACCATGCATACAGCCTGGGTTGCTTCTCGCGGATCAAGCGCGCCATTGCCAACGTGGCACGCACATCCGCAAGCGCCTCGTGCGCCTGCCCGTGATCGATGCCATTGGCCGCCGTCAGCAGCTCCAGCTTCAGGCTCACCTGGCCGTCGCGCTGCGGCCACTGGATGCCATCGGGGCGCAAGGCGTAGGCAGTGCGCACCACATCGATAAGGTCCCAGCGGCTGTTGCCGCCCTGCCACTCGCGGGCATAGGGGTCGAAAAAGTTGCGATACAGGCTGTAACGCGTCACTTCGTCGTCGAAACGCAGCGAGTTGTAGCCAGCCCCGCAAGTACCCGGGCGCGCCAGCTCGGCGTGCACCCGGGTCATGAACTCGGCTTCGCACAGGCCCTGGGTGGCCAGCTGCGCCGGGGTAATGCCGGTTATCAGGCACGCCGCAGGGTGCGGCAGAATATCGTCGGCGGGTTGGCAGAAGAGGTTGACCGGCGGCTCGATCTCGTTGAGGTCCAGATCGGTGCGCACCCCTGCCACCTGCAGGGGCCGGTCGCTGCGCGGGTTGATACCGGTGGTTTCATAGTCGTGCCAGAAAATGCTGGAGCTCACGGCGTCGTCCTGAACAGAAAATCTGCCGGGAGTCTACCTCAGGCCGACGCACTCAACGGGTGGAAGCTGAAATAGTTGCGCAGCGACGACACCAGCTCGTCGTATTCGCGAGGAGCCTGCAGCAGCATGAAGCCGGAATCGTAGTGCCCCGGGTTCTCGTCTTCGTGGCACCACAGGCAGCTGGCGGTGAGGTTGATCACGTGCAGCGCACCGGCGCGCCCGGGCACCTTGAGCTGCAGTTCGAAATCGGGGCCCACCAGCAGTGGCAGGTCGCTGATCAGCATCAGGCCGTCTTCGGACACATTGCCCAGATAACCGATGGGCAACCCGGTAAACCGGTTGAAGACCTTGAGGTAATACGGGAGCAGGTGACGCTCGATTCGACGTTCGGTAAACATGATAGGAGTCGCTGTCGAAGACCCTTGAGCAGGGTCGCGCTGGATCGTTCTGGTGTACCGCATGTACCTCACAAGCCTAGCGCAACCTGACTGCCCCGTCACATTCGGACCCGCGCACTTTAGTATTAACGTCAGTATCGACGTCGTTGCGCGGCCATCAACGCCAGGGGGTGCTGCTGGCCGGACGGGCGATGGCCGGCTCGCCATTGGGGCGATAGTGGCCAAGCTGCTCGAGGGTCTGCAGGCGGGCGCGGGCACGGTAGGCGTACTCGTTGCGCGGGTACTGGGTGATGATGTACTGGTAGGTCTGCGCCGCATCCACATAGAGCTTCTGGCGCTCCAGGCACTGACCGCGCAGCATCGACGCCTCGGGGTGGATGAACGGGCGCGCACGGCTGGTGCGGTCGACCTGCGACAGCTCGAGCATGACCTGCTCGCAGTTGCCGCGATCATAGGCGCGGTAGGCATTGTTCAGGTGATGGTCCATCGACCAGCGGGTGCAACCGACGACACTGGTCGCCAGGGCTAATACGATCAAGGCTCGCATGGGGGGTCTCCTCTACTGAGCAGTGTATCGGCGCTTTCCTTGAAAGCTATAGGAGGAACAGCGGCAAGCGGACTGCATTGCGCTTGCCGCTTGCCACTCGTTCAAGCGCCCCTCCTCCTCCCACCAAGGTAGTGCAAAGGAACAATGACTACAGCGATTTTCCGGAGTAGCCTTTCGCTGCGCTTCACTACAGGAGTCTGTGCATGACCATCCGCCGCACCAAAATTGTCGCCACCCTTGGCCCCGCCAGCAACTCGCCGGAAGTTATCGAGCAACTGATCCTTGCGGGTCTGGACGTCGCTCGCTTGAACTTCTCGCACGGCACCCCGGACGAGCACAAGGCTCGCGCCCGCATGATCCGTGACATCGCTGCCAAGCATGGCCGCCACGTCGCGCTGCTGGGCGACCTGCAAGGGCCGAAGATCCGCATTGCCAAGTTTGCCAACAAGCGAATCGAACTCAAGGTCGGCGACCGCTTCACCTTCTCCACGGCTCACCCGCTCACCGAAGGCACCCAGGATATCGTCGGCATCGACTACCCGGACCTGGTCAAGGACTGCGGCGTGGGTGACGAACTGCTGCTCGACGACGGCCGCGTGGTCATGCGCGTCGAAACCGCCAGCGCCGACGCCCTGCACTGCGTGGTGCTGATCGGCGGCCCGCTGTCGGACCACAAGGGCATCAACCGTCGCGGCGGCGGCCTGACCGCCCCGGCCCTGACCGAGAAAGACAAGGCCGATATCAAGCTGGCGGCCGAGATGGACCTGGACTACCTGGCCGTGTCGTTCCCGCGTGATGCCAGCGACATGGAATACGCCCGTCGCCTGCGTGACGAGTCCGGTGGTACGGCCTGGCTGGTGGCCAAGATCGAACGTGCCGAAGCCGTGGCCGACGACGAGACCCTCGACGGCCTGATTCGCGCCAGTGATGCAGTGATGGTGGCCCGTGGTGACCTGGGTGTGGAAATCGGCGACGCCGAGCTGGTGGGCATCCAGAAGAAGATCATTCTGCATGCACGCCGCCACAACAAGGCGGTGATCACCGCGACCCAGATGATGGAGTCGATGATCCAGAACCCGATGCCGACCCGTGCCGAAGTGTCCGACGTGGCCAACGCCGTGCTCGACTACACCGACGCGGTAATGCTGTCGGCCGAGAGTGCTGCCGGTGCCTACCCGCTCGAGGCGGTACAGGCCATGGCGCGGATCTGCCTGGGCGCCGAGAAGCACCCTACCAGCAAGACCTCCAGCCACCGCATGGGCACGCAGTTCAGCCGTTGCGACGAGAGCATCGCGCTGGCGGCCATGTACACCGCCAACCACTTCCCGGGTGTGAAGGCGATCATTGCCTTGACCGAGAGTGGCTACACCCCGCTGATCATGTCGCGTATTCGTTCGTCGATCCCGATCTTCGCCTTCTCGCCGCACCGCGAGACCCAGGCGCGGGTTGCGATGTTCCGTGGCGTGTACACCGTACCGTTCGACCCTGCGGCGCTGGCGCCGGAGCAAGTCAGCCAGGCGGCGGTGGACGAGCTGCTCAAGCGTGGCGTGGTCGAGCAAGGTGACTGGGTCATCCTGACCAAGGGTGACAGCTACCACACCATCGGTGGCACCAATGGCATGAAGATTCTGCATGTCGGTGATCCGTTGGTCTGAAGCTGACCGGTTGTCACTAGAGCCCCGCCTTGATGGCGGGGCTTTTTTATGGGTGCGATACGCCGGTGCCGGTGATCTTGAGCTGGCTTTGATCTGCCGGCCCTTCAGAAGGCCGAGTGGAGTCGCCATCCAGGCTGGATAATCTCTCGACTCTGGATCAGTGGTTCCAATGACAGCAGGCATATCCAACATGAATACAGACGCCGAGGGCCCCTTCCGCTCTTACAGCGGCTTACTTTTTTCTTGGAAAAAGTAAGCAAAACCGCTCCGTCCATCATCAGGCCCTACGCTTCGCTCCGGGTCCCCTCCCTCCGGCGCCGCTCCGGGGGCACGCGACCCGAGTTGCAAGCAACTCTAACAGTCGCTCGCTTCGGCTAACGCCGAAGGGGCTTCGCCCCGCCCCCTGCACGACACCTCCACTCGGCCTTCTGGGGGACGGAAGATCAAAATCAAAAGCAGATCAAGATCAAGATCAAGAGCCAGAGCCAGAGCCAAGGCCAGCGCAAACGCCGCAGGAGCCTGCAGTACCTCCTTATGGGAACAGGAGCTCAGGCATGCCCCACGAATACATCCGCAAACAGCTGATTACGCGGCAACCCCGCCAGAAACATCCCACGCGCAAACCGCTCCACACTCGACGCAGAGCCACAAGCCAGCGCAATCGTCTGACGCGATGCCAGACGCATCGGCCCCAACTCCTCCGGTATCAGCAACTGCACCTCCACCTGCGGGTACCGCCGCGCCAGGTCATCCAGCTCCCGCTGCAGGTAATGCCCACCCGCCTCGCTCGCCACATGCACCACCCTGATCGCCCCCTGATGCTCCTGACGCAGCGCCTCGCGCACAATCCCCCACAGTGGCGCCAGCCCGGAACCCGCCGCCAGCAGCCACAACGGCCGGGCCTGCCAGTCCGGATCGTAATGCAGCGCGCCACCGCGCAACTCCCCCAGGCGCACCAGGTCGCCCACCTGCAACCCCCGCGCCGCGCTGCAGAACGCCCCGGCATGCCGACAATCCAGGTGAAATTCGAGCCATTCATCCTCGCCCGGCACGCTGGCCAGCGAATACGGTCGCGCAACACCCTGCGCGCTCCACAGCACCAGATGCTGCCCCGCCTGATACCGCAACGGCCTGTCCGGTTGCAGGCGCAAGCGCAGCACCTGCGCGCCCAGCCAGTCCAGCGCGACGACCCGCGCCGGCGCCCCATCGCGCACCGGGTCGAACACCGCTACCTGCAGGTCACTCTCGACCCGGCACTGGCAGGCCAGCCGCCAGCCCTCCAGGCGCTTGCCTTCGCTCAGCGCATCGGGCCTGGCATCACCCGGCACACCCGCCAGACAGCGCACCAGGCATGCATGGCAGCTCCCCGCCCGGCAGCTGTAGGGCACGCCCACGCCAGCCTCGTTCAGCGCATCCAGCAGGTTGCTGCCCTCGGCCACCTGCCAACTGCGCTCACCTACGCACAACTCAGGCATCCACCACCTCCCAGGCCGGCACACAGCGATTTCGGCCGCTGCGCTTGGCGCGGTACAGCGCCTGGTCGGCACGGTGCAATGCATTGTCCAGGTCATCCTCGGCTGTCAGCAGGGTCATCCCGACCGACAGGCTCAAGGGCCCCACCTGCCCCTGCATCGCCGCCGAGGGCAACGCACCGAAGGCCTGACGCAGACGCTCGCAGCAATGTTCCAGGGCCTGGGCCGTGCAATCGGGCAACAGCAGCACGAACTCCTCGCCGCCATAGCGGGCCAGCACCGCGGCGTCGCACAGGTGCTCGCTGGCAACCTGGGCAAAGGCCTGCAGTACCCGGTCGCCGACCGCATGCCCGTGGGCGTCGTTGATGCGCTTGAAATGGTCCAGGTCGATCAGCGCCAGGCCATGCCGGCTCCCCATGGGCATGCTGGCCAGGGCATCGCTGGCCATGCGCAGAAAATGCCGGCGGTTGAACAGGCCGGTCAGCTCGTCGGTGGCCACCAGTTCCTCCAGTTGCCCCATCATGCCGCGCAGGGTGTCCTGGTGCGCCTGCAGGGCGATGCGGCGCTGGCGCATGCGCTGGCGCGAGGCCTGCACGTAGCGGGCATACAGGCACAACCAGCACAGCACCACGAACAGCGTGCATACCTGCAACGCCGCCAGCGCCGGGTCCGACAGGCGCCCGTTGCCCCACTCCCACAGGTTCAGGCCGAGAAAGCTGCACAGCACCACCAGCGCGCAGCGGGTGAACGAACGGCCGTTGAGGTGGAACAGGCCGAACATCAGGATCAACGGGTACAGCACCAGGAAGGTGCCACGGGCCTGGTCCAGGTTGGCCAGCAGCCAGGTTTGCCAGGCCGCCGCCAGCAGCACCTGGAACTCCGTGAGGCTGGGGTCGCGCCAGCGCAGGTTGACGCCACTGGCAAACACCCAGCCCAGCCACGCCAGGTTGAGCAACAGCAGCACACTGCTCGCGCCGATGACCGGCACCGGCGCCTGCACATGCCCGCCCAGCACGGCGACCCAGGCCAGCAGCAGCACCAGCAGGTAACTGCCGGCAGCCAGCAGGAAACGCTTGAGAAGAAGCTTTTGCAGAGCGGTTTCGGTCACGGGTGACTCACCAGGCAGCCGAGCGGCAGCGGTTGTGACGGGGGGCAGTCGGTACTGTAGGACGTGTTCGAAATAATTGCCACGCAAAAACAGTGCCTGGCAGCAGGCGACCATGGTTGGCCGCACTGGCGCGTGTACCGGCAGGCGATGCGCGCTATACTGCCGCGCCTTTTTGCGTCGGCCACTGCGTGTCGGCGCGCCTTGAAAGGTCATTGCGACGCCTCGGCCCGTGAACGTCGCGATACCTTAATGAATGTTCCCGTCTTTAAGAGGAGCGCGCTGCATGACCGTGATCAAGCAAGACGACCTGATTCAGAGCGTTGCCGACGCCCTGCAGTTCATTTCGTACTACCACCCCGTCGATTTCATCCAGGCCATGCACGAGGCCTACCTGCGTGAAGAGTCGCCGGCTGCGCGCGACTCCATCGCGCAGATCCTGATCAACTCGCGCATGTGCGCCACCGGCCACCGGCCGATCTGCCAGGACACCGGTATCGTCACCGTGTTCGTGCGCGTCGGCATGGACGTGCGCTGGGATGGCGCGACCATGAGCCTGGACGACATGATCAACGAAGGCGTGCGTCGCGCCTACAACCTGCCCGAGAACGTGCTGCGCGCCTCGATCCTGGCCGACCCGGCAGGTGCCCGCAAGAACACCAAGGACAACACCCCGGCCGTGATCCACTACTCGATCGTCCCTGGCGACAAGGTCGAGGTGGATGTCGCGGCCAAGGGCGGCGGTTCGGAAAACAAGTCGAAGATGGCCATGCTCAACCCGTCCGACTCGATCGTCGACTGGGTGCTCAAGACCGTTCCGACCATGGGCGCCGGCTGGTGCCCGCCGGGCATGCTCGGCATCGGTATCGGCGGTACTGCCGAGAAGGCCGCGGTGATGGCCAAGGAAGTGTTGATGGAGTCCATCGACATCCACGAGCTCAAGGCCCGTGGCCCGCAGAACCGCATCGAAGAGATCCGCCTGGAACTGTTCGAGAAGGTCAACCAGCTGGGCATCGGCGCCCAGGGCCTGGGCGGCCTGACCACCGTGCTCGACGTCAAGATCATGGACTACCCGACCCACGCGGCCTCGTTGCCGGTGTGCATGATCCCCAACTGCGCAGCCACCCGTCACGCGCACTTCGTGCTCGATGGTTCCGGCCCTGCAGAGCTGGAAGCACCGTCGCTGGACGCCTACCCGGAAATCGTCTGGGAAGCCGGCCCGTCGGCCCGTCGCGTCAACCTCGACACCCTGACCCCGGAAGACGTGCAAAGCTGGAAGCCGGGCGAGACCATCCTGCTCAACGGCAAGATGCTGACCGGCCGCGACGCCGCGCACAAGCGCATGGTCGAGATGCTCAACCGTGGCGAAGAGCTGCCGGTGGACCTCAAGGGCCGCTTCATCTACTACGTCGGCCCGGTTGATCCGGTGCGCGAAGAAGTGGTTGGCCCGGCAGGCCCGACCACCGCAACACGGATGGACAAGTTCACCCGTCAGATCCTCGAGCAGACCGGCCTGCTGGGCATGATCGGCAAGTCCGAGCGCGGCCCGACCGCCATCGACGCGATCAAGGACAACAAGGCCGTGTACCTGATGGCCGTGGGTGGCGCTGCCTACCTGGTGGCTCAGGCGATCAAGAAATCCAAGGTGCTGGCATTTGCCGAACTGGGGATGGAAGCGATCTACGAGTTCGACGTGAAAGACATGCCGGTGACCGTTGCGGTCGACAGCAATGGCGAGTCGGTGCACATCACCGGGCCTGCGCTGTGGCAGAGCAAGATCGCGCAAAGCCTGGCAGTGGAAGTGAAGTAAGCGCCAGCGCTACAAGCTGAAAGCGGCAAGGGAGTGATCCCTTGCCGCTTTTTTGTTGCCTGTACCGGCCTCTTCGCCGGCACGCCAGCGAAGGCTCTCAGAGGGTAATGCGCGTACCCAGCAACCCCAGGAACCCCGCCAGCCACGCCGGGTGCGCAGGCCAGGCCGGCGCACTGGCCAGGTTGCCCTGCACATGCGCCGCCGTCACCTCGATCTCGACGTAACGCCCACCCGCCAGGCGCACCTCCGGCGCACACGCCGGGTAAGCACTGCACTCGCGCCCCTCCAGCACCCCGGCCGCCGCCAGCAGTTGCGCCCCATGGCACACCGCCGCAATCGGCTTGCCCGCCTGGTCGATGGCGCGCACCAGTTGCAGCACTTCTTCATTCAGGCGCAGGTACTCCGGCGCACGCCCGCCCGGGATCACCAGCGCGTCGTAGTCTTCGGCACGCACCTGGGCGAAATCGAAGTTCAGGCCAAAGTTGTGCCCCGGCTTCTCGCTGTAGGTCTGGTCGCCCTCGAAGTCATGGATGGCGGTACGCACCGACTGCCCGGCCGACTTGCCCGGGCACACCGCATGCACCGTGTGGCCAACCATCTGCAGCGCCTGGAACGGCACCATCACTTCATAGTCTTCGACATAATCGCCGACCAGCATGAGAATCTTTTTCGCTGCCATTTCGTCAACTCCTTCTGATGCGGGGGAAAATCGAAAGAACCTCAGTCGCGCCGGTCCAGCAGGTTGACCACCACCCGGTCCAGCCAGCCCCAGATACGCTGTTTCACACGCCGCCATAGCGGCCGCGCCTGCCAGTCGTCCAGGTCGACCTGGCGGCTCAGGGCAAAGTCGCGCTCGAAGCTCGCCACCACGTCGGCGGTCAGTTGCGGGTCGATGGCCTCGACGTTGGCCTCAAGGTTGAAACGCAGGTTCCAGTGGTCGAAATTGCATGAGCCAATGCTCACCCAGTCGTCCACCAGCACCATCTTCAGGTGCAGGAAGCATGGCTGGTATTCGAATATCTTCACCCCTGCCCGCAGCAGGCGCGGGTAATAGCGATGACCGGCATAGCGTACCGAAGGATGGTCGGTACGCGGGCCGGTCAGCAGCAGGCGCACATCGATGCCCAGCGCGGCCGCGCGGCGCAAAGCCCGGCGCACCTTCCAGGTGGGCAGAAAATACGGCGTGGCCAGCCAGATACGACGCTTGCCGCTGATCAGCGCACGCACCAGCGACTGCAGGATGTCGCGGTGCTGGCGGGCGTCGGCATAGGCCACCCGGCCCAGGCCCGGGCCTGCAACCGGCACCCGCGGCAGGTGCGCCAGGCCGAAATGGGTGGGTGGGCGCCACGCGGTGCGGCGCAGGTTGGAACGCCACTGGCGATCGAACAGCATCTGCCAGTCGGCCACCAGCGGCCCCTGCATCTGCACCATCACCTCGTGCCATTCGCTGACCGGCTCGCCCGGTGTCCAGAACTGGTCGGTGACCCCGGTGCCGCCGACCACCGCCCAGGCCTGGTCCACCAGCAGCAGCTTGCGGTGGTCGCGGTACAGGTTGCGCAGCCCCCGGCGCCAACGCAGGCGGTTGTACCAGCGCAACTCAACGCCGGCGCCCAGCAGGCGCTGACGCAGGCTCAAGGTAAAAGCCAGCGAGCCGTAGTCATCGAACAGGCAGCGTACCCGCACGCCGCGCTCGGCGGCCTGCACCAGCGCCTGCACCATGGCCTCGGCACACGCCCCGGCCTCGACCAGGTACAGCTCCAGGTCGACCTGGTGCTCGGCACCCATGATCGTCTGCAGCATGCGCGGGAAGAACTGCGGGCCGTCGATCAGCAGTTCGAACTGGTTGCCGGCACGCCATGGAAACACCGGCCCGGCCATTTCAGCGCGCCGTGAAGATCAGTACCGCACCCACCGGCACCGACAGGTTGATCGACTGCAGCCCGGCGAGCTTCTGCAATGTCTTGAGGCCGGGCAGCAGGTCGAAGTGATCGGCGCTCAGTACCAGCGGCTCCAGGGTCACCACCTGGAAGCGCCGCTCGTCGAGCCGTGTGGCGAGCAGCTGCGCGTTGTAGCTGTGGGTCTTGCCGTGCAGGTTGACGGTCACCGGCAGGCGCAGTTCGACCTGGGCACCGTTGGCCAGGTCGTTGATCGGACGCAGGTCGATCTGCGCCTGGATGGTCGCGTCGGGGTATTTGGCCACCTCGAACAGGTCGTTGCGCATGCGCTCGTCACGCAGCGGGATGCCACTGCTGACCGAGTCCATCTCGATCTGCAGCTCGGCCGCACCCTTGCGATCGACCTTGCCATGCAGCACCAGAAAGCGATGCACCTCGGACACGTTGCCGTTCTTGCTGGTGATGAACGACAGGCGCGACGATTCGCCGTCCAGGTGCCAGTTGGCCTGGGCAGGCAGGCTCGCCAGGGCCAGCAGGGCGAGAGCGATTCGGGGCAGGCTGAACATGCAGGTTCCTGAAAGCGTAAAGCCGCCAACATTACCCGCCTGCCCGCACGGCAGCAAGCGACAGCCTGTGGCCATGCGGGCAGCCCGGCAACCTCAGGCCAGCCCGCTGCCGGCCCATGCCTTGGCCAGGCGCCTGGCCCGCGCCGCGCTGGCGATCTGCAGGATGCCCTGGTCGCGCTGCCACAGCTCGGCCCAGGGCCCCGGCGTGCTCGTCAGCGCCTGGTCGAGCTCGCCGCTCAGTTGCGAGAACTGCGCGAACAGGCCGCCCAGCAACAGGTGGAACGCCGCCGAATCGGCGCATTGCCGGCTGCCTTCGGCACACCCGGCCAGCAGCCCGATCAGGCGCAGCAAAAGCCCCTGCGGCCAGGCATTGGCGCGGCCTACCCCGTACAGCCAGGCGCTCAGGGCGCTGAGCACGTACAGGTCTTCCAGCGAGCGGAACGGCTTGACGTAGGCATCCCAGCCGTCACCGGCCAGGCGTTCGCACAGGGCCTGTTCAAGGTGCAGGCGGGCATGCCCGACCTCAGGCATCAACGGCAGGCTCGGCAATGGCTCCACGCGCACACCGGGCTCCCCCGGGTACACCACCGCCAGGCTCAGCCGAGGCGCCTGGCCCGGTGCTTCGCAGCGCGCCGCCACCAGCAGCCAGTCGGCGTCCGGCCCAGCGGTGACGAAGTCCTTGCTGCCGCTCAGGCGCAGCGTGTCGAGCGCCAGGCGCATGCCCATGTCGGCGGCGCGCACGCTGCGCCGCTCACTCGCACACAGGGCGCCGAGGCCCGCCGGGGCGCTGGGCCACAGCACGCGCAAGGCGGCCTGGTAGCCCACCAGAAACGCCAGCCCCGGGGTCGGCATGGCTTGCCCGCCCAGCACTGCCAGCTCGAACGGGCTGACCGTGCCGAGCTGCTCCAGCAGGCTGGCGTAGGTGTCGCCCAGGTTACCGGTTGCCAAGGGCGGAATGGGGTCGTTGAGTCGCTGCAGCCAGGCCATCGGCGTGCTCCTTGAGGGCTGTCATACAAGCATCACCAAAGCTTCATGGGGGTGACACCGCGTCTACCTAGGCTGAGCTTGCACAACATAGTCGACCGGCCGCAACCCCATGGCTGGCTTATGGAGACTCGCAATGACCCTGACTGCATGCCCTGGCGACACCCGTAACGAACGCCGTCTGCAGGCCGAGCGCCTGGTCGGCCCCGCCGCGCTGCACGAAGCCCAGGCATTGCGCTTTCGCGTGTTCAGCAGCGAATTCAAGGCCAGGCTCAAAGGCGCCGAACACGGGCTGGACATGGACGACTACGACATCCACTGCCAGCACATCGGCGTACGCGACCTCAACAGCGGGCACCTGGTGGCCACCACCCGCCTGCTCGACCACCAGGCCGCCAGCAGCCTGGGGCGCTTCTACAGCGAAGAGGAGTTCAGCCTGCATGGCCTGGGCCATCTGCAGGGCCCCATCCTTGAACTGGGGCGCACCTGCGTCGACCCGGCCTACCGCAACGGCGGCACCATCGCGGTGCTGTGGGGCGAGCTTGCCGAGGTACTCAACGAGGGCCGCTACAGCTACCTGATGGGTTGCGCCAGCATCCCCATGCAGGACGGCGGCGTGCAGGCCCACGCGATCATGCAACGCCTGCGCGAGCGCTACCTGTGCACCGAGCACCTGCGCGCCGAACCGAAGAACCCGCTGCCCAGCCTGGCACTGCCCGGCAACGTCATCGCCGAGATGCCGCCGCTGCTCAAGGCCTACATGCGCCTGGGCGCCAAGATCTGCGGCGAGCCGTGCTGGGACGAAGACTTCCAGGTGGCCGACGTGTTCATCCTGCTCAAGCGCGACGAGCTGTGCCCACGCTACGCCCGCCACTTCAAGGCGGCGGTGTGATGCAACGCCTGCGCGTGTATGCGCGAATCGTCCGGGTGCTGCTGGTGGTGCTGTTCGGGCTGGGCATGGCCAGCCTGTTCAGCCTGTACGAGCGCCTGCACCTGAGTACTCCCGACGACCGCCGCCAGCGCTGGTCGCAATTGTTCATGGCCCGGCTTGCCCGGGCCTTGCCGTTCAAGGTCACGGTGATCGGCAACCGCCCGCAGCAACCGATGCTGTGGGTCAGCAACCACGTGTCGTGGACCGACATCCCGCTGCTGGGCATGCTCGCGCCGATGTCGTTCCTGTCCAAGGCCGAGGTGCGCCAGTGGCCGGTAGCCGGCTGGCTCGCGCTCAAGGCCGGCACCCTGTTCATCCGCCGCGGCGGCGGCGACAGCCAGCTGCTGCGCCAGCAGATTGCGCGGCACCTGCAACAGGCCTGCCCGGTGCTGATCTTCCCCGAAGGCACCACCACCGACGGGCGCAGCCTGCGCACCTTCCACGGGCGCCTGCTGGCCAGCGCGATCGACACCGCCACGCCCGTGCAACCGGTGGCCGTGCGCTACCTGCGGGGCGGCAAGCCCGACCCCATCGCGCCGTTCGTGGGCGATGACGACCTGCTCTCGCATCTGCTGCGCCTGTTTGCCCACGACTGTGGCGAGGTGCAGATCCACCTGCTGGCGCCCATCCAGAGCGCCGGCCAGGAACGTGCGGCACTGGCGTTCAATGCCCAGCTGGCGATCCACACGGCGTTGTTCGGCGCCCAGCCGGTGGCCCAGCCTCAGCGCCGCGCCAAGGCGGCCTGAGCGTCGGCCGCAAAGCCCTGCAGTTCGGGGTAGAAGTGGCGAAAGTCTTCCATCAGCGGGCCGTACAGCGCCTGTACCTCCTGCATCGCGCCTGCCATACCCTCGGGGCGGGACAGGCGCCGGGCGATACCGTTGAACACCTGTTCAAGCACCGCGAACTCGCGGTACGAGCCCAACCAGTCGTCCGCCGCCATGTACGGCGCAATCTGCGCCAGGCGCCCGGGCAGCTCGGGCTCGGCCGCCAGCACCTGGTACACGCGCCCGGTGAACTGGCTCAGCGGCTGCCGGGCATAGTCGTGCCAGTGCAGCGCCAGGCAGTGGTCGAAAAACACATCGAGGATGATCCCGGCATAACGGCGCCGCTCACGCGGAAAACGCGCCAGCGCCGCCAGTACCCGCGGGTGGCTGTCGGTGTACACGTCGATCTGGCGGTGCAGGCGGATGGCGGCTTCCAGCGGCTGGGCAAAGCGCCCCTGCAACGGCCCCTTGACGAAGTCGCCGTACAGGCTGCCGAGCAGTTGTTCGGGCTGCTGGCCGCCCAGGTGAAGGTGTGCGAGGTAGTTCATAGGCCGCAGTCTAGCACCGCTTGCCCGCTTGAATATCGTTATAACCCGATATAGCGATTCATGCGCACGCCAGAACCAAATCATATTTGTATATCGCGAAATACCGATTTATATTTCGCCCCATCGCGATATAACGCTATACCCACCACGAGCCCACCCATGCCTCTTGATCTCGACGAAATAATAAAAGCCCTGGCCCACCCAGTACGGCGAGAAATCCTGAACTGGTTGAAAGACCCGCAAGCCTGCTTCCCTGACCAGCACCACAGCACCGAACACGGTGTGTGCGCCGGGCAGATCGACCAACGCTGCGGCCTGTCGCAGTCCACGGTCTCGGCCCACCTGGCCACCTTGCAGCGCGCGGGGCTGATCAGCAGCCAGAAGATAGGCCAGTGGCACTTCTTCAAACGCAACGAGGAAACCATCCAGGCCTTCCTCCAGCAGATGAGCCAAGAGCTCTGACAAGGACCTTGCAATGCCCCTTTCGCTGTTGATCCTGGCGCTGAGCGCCTTCGCCATCGGTACCACCGAGTTCGTCATCATGGGCCTGCTGCCGGATGTGGCAAGCGACCTGGGTGTGTCGATCCCCGGTGCCGGCTGGCTGGTGACCGGCTACGCGCTGGGCGTGGCCATCGGCGCGCCGTTCATGGCCCTGGCCACCGCCCGGCTGCCGCGCAAGGCCGCACTGGTGGCGCTGATGGGGGTATTCATCATCGGCAACCTGCTGTGCGCCCTGGCCACCGACTACAACGTGCTGATGTTTGCCCGCGTGGTCACCGCGCTGTGCCACGGCGCCTTCTTCGGCATCGGTTCGGTGGTGGCGGCCAACCTGGTTCCGGCCAACCGCCGCGCCTCGGCCGTGGCGCTGATGTTCACCGGCCTGACCCTGGCCAACGTGCTGGGCGTGCCACTGGGTACCGCGCTGGGCCAGGTGTACGGCTGGCGCTCGACGTTCTGGGCAGTGACCGTGATCGGCGTGATCGCGCTGATCGGCCTGATCCGCTTCCTGCCGATCAAGCGCGACGAAGAGAAACTCGACATGCGTGCCGAGCTGGCTGCGCTCAAGGGCGCCGGCATCTGGCTGTCGCTGTCGATGACCGTGCTGTTCTCGGCCTCGATGTTCGCCCTGTTCACCTATGTGGCGCCGTTGCTGGGTGATGTCACCGGCGTGTCGCCGCGCGGCGTGACCTGGACCCTGCTGCTGATCGGCCTGGGCCTGACCCTGGGCAACATCCTGGGCGGCAAGCTGGCCGATCGTCGCCTGGCTGCCACCCTGATGGGCGTGTTCGCCGCCATGGCGGTCATCTCCACCGCGCTGAGTTGGACCAGCACCGCGCTGATTCCGGCCGAGATCACCCTGTTCCTCTGGGCCACCGCCGCGTTCGCCGCCGTGCCGGCCCTGCAGGTCAACGTGGTGAGCTTCGGCAAGGCGGCACCGAACCTGGTGTCGACCCTGAACATCGGTGCCTTCAACCTGGGCAATGCGCTGGGCGCCTGGGTCGGCGGCACCGTGATCGACCAGGGCCTGGGCCTGACCCGCGTGCCCCTGGCGGCAGCGGCGCTGGCCGTGCTGGCCCTGATCGTCACCCTTATCACATTCAGCCAGGGCGGCAACAACGCCGACCTGGCACCTGCCACTCACTGATTGCCACGAGGTTCACGCACATGACAACGCTATTCGACCCGATCACCCTTGGCGACCTCGAGTTGCCCAACCGCATCATCATGGCCCCGCTGACCCGCTGCCGGGCCGACGAAGGCCGCGTACCCAACGCGCTGATGGCCGAGTACTACGTACAGCGCGCCAGCGCCGGGCTGATTCTCAGCGAGGCCACCTCGGTGACCCCGCTGGGCGTGGGCTACCCCGACACACCGGGCATCTGGAGCAACGACCAGGTGCGTGGCTGGACCAACGTGACCAAGGCGCTGCACGGTGCTGGCGGGCGCATCTTCCTGCAACTGTGGCACGTGGGACGCATCTCGCACCCGCTGTACCTGAACGGCGAAACGCCGGTTGCGCCGAGCGCGGTGCAGCCCAAGGGGCATGTGAGCCTGGTGCGCCCGATCACCGAATTCGTCACCCCGCGCGCGCTGGAAACCGAGGAAATCGCCGACATCATCGAGGCCTACCGCGTCGGTGCCGAGAACGCCAAGGCGGCCGGCTTCGACGGTGTGGAGCTGCATGCGGCCAACGGCTACCTGATCGACCAGTTCCTTCAGAGCAGCACCAACCAGCGCACCGACGAGTACGGTGGCTCGCTGGAGAACCGTGCACGGCTGCTGCTGGAAGCGACCGATGCGCTCATCGACGTGTGGGGCGCGCAGCGCGTGGGCGTGCACCTGTCGCCACGGGCCGACCTGCACGACATGGGCGATGCCAACCTGACCGAGACGTTCACCTACGTGGCGCGGGAGCTCGGCAAACGTGGCATCGCCTTCATCTGTGCGCGTGAGCGAGTGGCCGAAGACAGCATCGGGCCGTTGCTCAAAGAGGCGTTTGGCGGGCCGTACATCGCCAACGAACGCTTCGACAAGGCCAGTGCGAATGCTGCCATTGCCAACGGCACGGCCGATGCGGTGGCCTTCGGCGTGCCGTTCATTGCCAACCCCGACCTGCCGGCACGGCTGCAAGCGGATGCACCGCTGAACGAGCCACGGCCTGACACGTTCTACTCCAAGGGCCCGGTCGGGTACATCGATTACCCGGTGATGTAAGCGTCGGCTCTGTCGCGGGTCAAGCCCGCTCCCACAAGGGTATCGGTGGTCTGCAGACAGCCACTGTACCGGTGGGAGCGGGCTTGACCCGCGATAACTTCACAGCGGATCAGGGCTTGGCGTTGATCTGCCGCTGCAGGTTCTGCACCTGGCTCTGCAAGGTGGTGAGGTTGCGGGTCACCTGCCCACGAAACGCATCGAACTCCGCCGTCGAGGCACCCGCCCCGGCAGCCACCGCCGGGCGATTCTCCTGCTCGCTCTTGAGCACGATCAGGTCCTGTTCCAGGCGCTGGATCGCCGCCCCCGGATCCCCCTGTTTCTTCAATGCGGCAATCTCCGTCGACAGGCTCTTGAGCTGCGCATCGACCTTGCCGGTATCAGCCTGCGCCGCCTTCACCGCTGCCAGCTCCGTGGCCACGGCCTTGAGTTGCGCCTGCAACTGGGCATTGGTTGCCTGCTGCTCGCCAACCTGCGCCAGGGCCTGCTCCAGCCGCTTGCCCAGGTCACCCTGCTGCCCGGCTACGCCCTGCTGCTGCTTGCTCTGCTCGGCGAGGCTGGCCTGCAACTGCTTTATCTGCAGCTTCAGTGCCTCGCTGCCGGTGCTGACGCTCGACTCGCTGGCCGCCACCTTGCCGCTGATGTCCTGCAGGCGCCCGGCAGCTTCTTCACTGATGCGCGCAAAGCTTTCCTGGGTGGCCACCAGTTGCTGCTCCATCAGCGAAATCTGCTGGAAGCTCCACCAGCCAAGCCCGGCCAGGGCGATGAACGAAGCGCCCACCAGCGCCCACAACGGCCCGGTGGCCGCCGGCTTGCGCGGTTTGCCGCGCACGGCGGCCACCCGTGCACCTGGCGCCGGGGCAAAGTCGTCATCATCGCGACCGCCGGCCTTGAGGCTGGGTACATCATCGAAATCGTCGTGAGCATCGTTGCGCATGGATCAACCGCCGTGAGTGCAAATGAGCGCCAGTATAAGTCAGTGGCCGCCGTGCTGGGCCTTCCACCAGCCGCAGAATTCATCCAGCGCCGCCCACAGGCTGACCTGCGGGCGGTAGTCCAGTTGCTGGCGGGCGCGGCTGATGTCCAGGGTGAAATCCTTGTTCATCACCTGCACCGCCAGGCGCGACAGGGTCGGTTGCGGACGGCCCGGCCACAGCAGGCAGGCCCCCTCGTTCAGCGCGCCCAGGCCGTAGGCCAGGCCACTGGAGCGGTAGCGCGTGACCTGGGGCAGATCCATGCGCCGCATCACGTAATTGATCACGTCCCACAGCGGCAGCGGGTGGCCGTTGCTGATGTTGTAGGCCTGCCCGAGCGCGTCGTTGCCAGCCAGCACCGCGTTGATCAGCGCCTCGTTGAGGTTCTGCACGCTGGTGAAGTCGACCTTGTTCAAGCCGTTGCCGATGATCGCCAGACGGCGTTTCTGCTGCATCTTGAGCAGGCGCGGGAAGATGCTCACATCCCCTGCCCCGGTGACGAAGCGCGGGCGCAGGGCCAGCACTTCCAGGCCGAACTCCTGGGCACCGAAAACCTTCTGCTCGGCCAGGTACTTGGTGGTCGCGTAGGCATCGTGCAGGCGCCGCGGCACCTGCTCTTCGGTCACCCCCAGGCGCGAGCGCCCGTTCCAGTAGATCGACGGCGAGGACAGGTGCACCAGGCGACGAACGTGTTCCTTCAGGCACGCCTCCACCACGTTCTCGGTGACCACCACGTTGCCCTGGTGAAAGTCCTGGTAGCGTCCCCAGTTGCCCACCGCACCGGCGCAGTGCACCACGGTTTCGACGCCTTGGCAGACCCGCCGGGCCAACTCCGGGTCGCCCAGGTCCCCCGGAATGAACTGGGCGCCGCGGCGCACCAGGTGCTCGACGCCTTCGGCCCGCCGGCCATTGACCCGTACCTCCATGCCCTGCTCCAGGGCAAAGCGTGCAAAGCGCCCGCCAATGAAGCCGCTTGCGCCGGTGACCAGAATTCGCATGAAGCACTCCGCCTACTTGTTTGCAGATGATGCAGACGCCGGCAAACCCGACCACGGCACCAACCAACTGCTGGCGCTGCGCCGCAGGTGGTCGGTGAGTTGGCCGAGCAATTGCCCGCCATTGCGCCAATGATGCCAGTACAGCGGCACATCGATCGGCTTATCCGCCAGAATTTCCACCAGCTGCCCGCTGGCCAGTTGCGCCTGGGCCTGCAATTCGGGCACCAGGCCCCAGCCCACGCCGGCCTCGGTCATGCGCAGAAAGCCCTCCGAAGACGGGCACAGGTGATGCAGGAATGCACCATCGATACCCAGCGACACCAGGTAGCGATGCTGCAGAAAATCGTCCGGGCCGAACACCACGGCCGGGGTGCGGGCCAGGCGCGCCACCTCTACCCCCTGGGGAAAGTGGCGCGCCATGAAGTCGGGGCTGGCCAGCGCACGGTAGCGCATGGCGCCGAGCAGCTCGCTGCGCGCCCCGGCAACCGGTCGCTCGCTGGCGCACAGGCAGGCCGCCACTTCGCCGGCGCGCATGCGCTTGAGGCCCACCTCCTGGTCTTCCACCACCAGCTCCAGCAGCACCCGCTCCTGCGCACAGAACGCCCCGACCGCCGCCGCCCACCAGGTGGCCAGGCTGTCGGCGTTGAGCGCTACCCGCAGACGCTCGGGCTGACCGCCATCGTCCAGCGCCGGCACCTGATGCTGCAGGTCGCGCTCGAGCAGGCGCACCTGCTGTACATGGTTGAGCAGGCGCTTGCCGATCTCGGTGGGCGCTGGCGGCGCGGCGCGTACCAGCACCGGCTGGCCAACGCGCGCCTCCAGCAGCTTGATGCGTTGCGAAATGGCCGATTGCGACAGCCCGAGCAACTGTGCGCCCCGCTCGAAACCGCCCTGCTCGATCACCGCCGCCAGGGCGGAAAGCAACTTGTAGTCGAACATCAGTTTCCCTAATGCCGGATGAGGTTTATTGGTTTTTCTTATACGCCCACTGTCCGCACAATAGCCAGCGATCCCCCCTGTATTTTCGGCAGCCCGTGTGGCTGCTTCGCGGAGCACCTCCCATGTGGCAAAGCTACCTCAACGGCCTGCTGGTCGCCTTCGGGCTGATCATGGCCATCGGCACCCAGAACGCCTTCGTGCTGGCGCAGAGCCTGCGCCGTGAGCACCACCTGCCAGTCGCGGCACTGTGCGTGTTCTGTGATGCGGTGCTGGTGGCGCTTGGCGTGTTCGGTCTGGCCACGGTGCTGGCGCAGAACCCGACCCTGCTGGCGGTCGCGCGCTGGGGTGGGGTGGTGTTTCTGCTGTGGTATGGCAGCAAGGCGCTGATCCGCGCCTGCTCCAGCCAGAGCCTGGAGCAGGGCGAGGGCCTGGGTCAGCGTTCGCGTCGCGCGGTGTTGCTCAGTGCCCTGGCGGTGACCCTGCTCAACCCCCACGTGTACCTGGATACCGTGTTGCTGATCGGCTCACTGGGTGCGCAGCAAAGCGTGCCGGGTGCCTACGTGGCGGGTGCGGCCAGTGCCTCGCTGCTGTGGTTCTTCACCCTGGCGCTGGGTGCGGCCTGGTTGGCGCCGTGGCTGGCCCGGCCTGGCACCTGGCGCCTGCTGGACCTGATGGTGGCGGTGATGATGTTTGCGGTGGCGTTGCAACTGGCGCTGGGCTGACCCGTTCGTCAGGTGTCGGCAAAGGCTCTGGAACCTCTATTCCATACACTTGTTGCGTGGTTTAGGTCAGGGCCCGGTGCTATGATCCCGAATCTGCGTCGCAAAGAGTAAAAACTCGCCGATGCATTCCGGCCGCCCGTGATCGGCCTTGCGCTCACCGCAACAGACCTGATTAGGAGAATCACCATGGCTTTTGAATTGCCGCCGCTGCCTTACGCACACGATGCCCTGCAGCCGCACATTTCCAAGGAAACCCTGGAATACCACCACGACAAGCACCACAACACCTACGTCGTGAACCTGAACAACCTGGTGCCAGGCACCGAGTTCGAAGGCAAGACCCTGGAAGAGATCGTCAAGACTTCTTCGGGCGGTATCTTCAACAACGCCGCTCAGGTCTGGAACCACACCTTCTACTGGAACTGCCTGGCGCCAAACGCTGGTGGCCAGCCTACCGGTTCGCTGGCTGAAGCCATCAACGCCGCGTTCGGTTCGTTCGACAAGTTCAAGGAAGAGTTCACCAAGACGTCGGTTGGCACCTTCGGTTCCGGTTGGGGCTGGCTGGTCAAGAAAGCTGACGGCTCCCTGGCGCTGGCCAGCACCATCGGTGCGGGCAACCCGCTGACCAGCGGTGACACCCCGCTGCTGACCTGCGACGTGTGGGAGCATGCCTACTACATCGACTACCGTAACGTGCGTCCGAAGTATGTCGAGGCGTTCTGGAACCTGGTCAACTGGAAGTTCGTGGCTGAGCAGTTCGAAGGCAAGACCTTCACTGCATAAGTGCTGCTTCTGAAAAAACCCGGCTCAGGCCGGGTTTTTTTATGCCGAAAAAGCGGCAAAGAGCAAAACCCCACCCACCAACCTTTTTTAACCAATTTCACCAACACCCTCTCTTGCTGCCCCCCCATACCGCGCTAACATCAATCGTTGGGAAACTTGTCGTACATCGCTCAAGTCGCAAGGCCGGGCAACCGATACAGTGACCGCTGGATCATGAATCCTGCCAACGGCCGATAGTGGATTGCCACAGATGATGGCAAAATGATGCCATGCGCATGGATTAAGGAAACCCCATTGAAGCTGGAACTCAAAAACAGCTTGTCGGTCAAGTTGCTCAGAGTGGTCCTGCTCTCGGCACTGGCCGTGGGCGTGGTACTCAGCTGTGCGCAGATCGTCTTCGATGCCTACAAGACCCGCCAGGCTGTCGCCAACGACGCCCAGCGAATCCTCGACATGTTCCGCGACCCTTCCACCCAGGCCGTATACAGCCTGGACCGCGAAATGGGCATGCAGGTCATCGAGGGGCTATTCCAGGATGAGTCCGTGCGCATGGCCTCCATCGGCCACCCCAACGAAACCATGCTGGCAGAAAAGTCGCGCCCTCTGCAGGAACTGCCGACCCGCTGGCTCACCGACCTGATCCTCGGCCAGGAACGCACCTACACCACCCAGCTCGTTGGCCGCGCGCCCTACAGCGAATACTACGGCGACCTGAGCATCACCCTCGATACCGGCGCCTACGGCCAGGGCTTCGTGGTCAATTCGGTGATCATCTTCATTGCCGGCGTGCTCCGCGCCCTGGCCATGGGGCTGGTGCTGTACCTGGTCTACCACTGGCTGCTGACCAAGCCACTGTCCAAGCTCATCGAGAACCTCACCCAGATCAACCCCGACCGCCCCAGCCAGCATCAGCTGCCGCTGCTCAAGGGCCACGAGAAGAACGAACTGGGCCTGTGGGTGAACACCGCCAACCAACTGCTGGCGTCCATCGAACGCAACACCCACCTGCGCCACGAGGCCGAGAACAGCCTGCTGCGCATGGCCCAGTACGACTTTCTCACCGGCCTGCCCAACCGCCAGCAACTGCAACAGCAACTGGACAAGATCCTGGTCGATGCCGGGCGCCTGCAGCGCCGGGTTGCGGTGCTGTGCGTAGGCCTGGACGACTTCAAGGGCATCAACGAACAATTCAGCTACCAGGCCGGCGACCAGTTGCTGCTGGCCCTGGCCGACCGCCTGCGTGCCCACAGCGGTCGCCTGGGTGCCCTCGCCCGCCTGGGCGGCGACCAGTTCGCGCTGGTGCAGGCCGACATCGAACAACCCTACGAGGCCGCCGAGCTGGCCCAGAGCATTCTCGATGACCTGGAAGCGCCGTTCGCCCTGGACCATCAGGAGATCCGCCTGCGCGCCACCATCGGCATCACCCTGTTCCCCGAAGACGGCGACAGCACCGAGAAGCTGCTGCAAAAGGCCGAACAGACCATGACCCTGGCCAAGAGCCGTTCGCGCAACCGCTATCAGTTCTACATCGCCAGCGTCGACAGCGAGATGCGCCGGCGCCGCGAGCTGGAAAAGGACCTGCGCGAAGCCCTGCCGCGCAATCAGCTGTACCTGGTTTACCAACCGCAGATCAGCTACCGCGACCACCGCGTGGTGGGCGTCGAGGCGCTGCTGCGCTGGCAGCACCCGGAGCTGGGCATGGTTCCGCCCGATCAGTTCATACCGCTGGCCGAACAGAACGGCAACATCATCGTGATCGGCGAATGGGTGCTCGACCAGGCCTGCCGGCAACTGCGCGAATGGCACGACCAGGGCTTCAGCGACCTGCGCATGGCAGTCAACCTGTCGACCGTGCAACTGCACCACAGCGAGCTGCCCCGGGTGGTCAACAACCTGCTGCAGATCTACCGCCTGCCGCCGCGCAGCCTGGAACTGGAAGTGACCGAGACCGGCCTGATGGAAGACATCAGCACTGCCGCCCAGCACCTGCTGAGCCTGCGACGCTCCGGCGCGCTGATTGCGATCGACGACTTCGGCACCGGCTACTCCTCGCTCAGCTACCTCAAGTCGCTGCCGCTGGACAAGATCAAGATCGACAAGAGCTTCGTGCAGGACCTGCTCAACGATGACGACGACGCCACCATCGTTCGCGCGATCATCCAGCTGGGCAAGAGCCTGGGCATGCAGGTGATCGCCGAGGGCGTGGAAACCGCCGAGCAGGAAGCCTACATCATTGCCCAGGGCTGTCATGAAGGTCAGGGCTACCACTACAGCAAACCGCTGCCGGCACGCGAGCTGACCGCCTTCCTCAAAGCGGCGCAACGCAACCAGGTATCGATTCTGTGAGTGACGCTGCCGCCAAGGGCAGCGTGAACAGCATTTGAATTTTTACGTGGCAACCTCTTTACAGAAAATGCATATCTTTCGCATTATGTTGCACCTTTGCGTGCGGCTGCACGCCTGTTCAACCTCTCGACGCAGGAATAGCCCATGATTCGTATGCCTCTGGCCACCGCCAGTCTGCTGGCCATTGCCATCTCCCTCGCCGGCTGCGGCGATGACAAGGACAAGGCCGCCGCGCCACAGGCCGCCGCACCTGCTGCCGCCAGCACCACCCAGGCGTCCGGGGCCGTCGACGAAGCCGCCGCCCAGGCGGTGGTCAAGCACTACGCCGAGATGGTGTATGCCGTGTACAGCGACTCGCTGAGCACCGCCAAGACCCTGCAGACCGCAGTCGATGCCTTCCTTGCCAAGCCCGACGCCGACACCCTGGCCGCCGCCAAGACTGCCTGGGTAGCCGCCCGTGTACCGTACCTGCAGAGCGAAGTGTTCCGCTTCGGCAACACCATCATCGACGACTGGGAAGGTCAGGTGAACGCCTGGCCGCTGGACGAAGGCCTGATCGACTACGTCGACAAGAGCTATGAACACGCCCTGGGCAACCCGGCCGCCACCGCCAACATCATCGCCAACACCGAGATCCAGGTGGGCGAAGACAAGGTCGACGTCAAGGACCTGACCCCCGAGAAGCTGGCCAGCCTGAACGAGCTGGGCGGTTCGGAAGCCAACGTCGCCACCGGCTACCACGCCATCGAATTCCTGCTGTGGGGCCAGGACCTCAACGGCACCGGCCCGGGCGCCGGCAACCGCCCTGCCTCGGACTACCTGCAAGGCGAAGGCGCCACCGGTGGCCACAACGAGCGTCGTCGTGCCTACCTCAAGGCCGTGACCCAGCTGCTGGTCAACGATCTGGAAGAAATGGTCGGCAACTGGAAGCCGGCAGTGGCCGACAACTATCGCGCCACCCTGGAGGCAGAACCTGTCGCCAACGGCCTGCGCAAGATGCTGTTCGGCATGGGCAGCCTGTCGCTGGGCGAACTGGCGGGCGAGCGCATGAAGGTCTCGCTGGAAGCCAACTCGCCTGAGGACGAGCAGGACTGCTTCAGCGACAATACTCACTACTCGCACTTCTACGACGCCAAGGGTATCCGCAACGTCTACCTGGGCGAGTACACCCGCACCGACGGCACCAAGCTGAGCGGCCCGAGCCTGTCGTCGCTGGTGGCCAAGGTCGATCCGGCCACCGACAACACCCTGAAGGCCGATCTGGAAGCCACCGAGGCGAAGATCCAGGTGATGGTCGACCACGCCCTCAAGGGTGAGCACTACGACCAGTTGATCGCTGCCGACAACGCTGCGGGCAACCAGATCGTGCGTGACGCCATCGCCGCGCTGGTCAAGCAGACCGGTGCCATCGAACAGGCTGCGGGCAAACTGGGCATCACCGACCTGAACCCGGACACCGCTGACCACGAGTTCTGAGTGGTAGCGTGCTGAAACAGAGGCGGCCTTCGGGTCGCCTTTTTTTGTGGGACCTCTTCGCTGGAAGCTGAAGCAGATTTCATCCAGCAAACGCAAATCCCTCTTATTCATATCCCCCGCGCCTGCTAAGCTTGCACGCCGGTTTTACGCTAGCCATTCAGGATTCTCGATGCCCGCTCCGCTTCACCGCGCCCTTCCCCTGCTGCTGGCCCTGGCCCTGAGCGCCTGTGACGACGCCCCGCGTTTCACCAAGGCCGAACCTGGCGAGGCACGTGCCGGTGGCAGCACCACCGTTAACAAGCGCGACCGCAACGCCTACTCCATGCCCTCGGCCAACCTCACCCCGAGCCAGCGCCTGGACTTCAGCGTGGGCAACAGCTTCTTCCGCAGCCCGTGGGTGATCGCCCCGTCCACCACCACCGCACGCGATGGCCTGGGCCCGCTGTTCAACACCAACGCCTGCCAGAACTGCCATATTCGCGACGGGCGCGGGCACCCGCCCGCAGAGGGCGCCAAAAACGCGGTATCGATGCTGGTGCGCCTGTCGATCCCCGACCAGCCCGAATACGCCAAGGTGATCGAGCAACTGGGCATCGTGCCCGAGCCGGTCTATGGCGGGCAGTTGCAGGACATGGCCGTGCCCGGCGTGGCCCCCGAGGGCAAGGTGCGGGTCAGCTACACCCCGGTGAACGTCACCTTCAAGGACGGCACCCAGGTCGAACTGCGCAAGCCGCAGCTGCAGATCACCCAGCTTGGCTACGGCCCGATGCACCCCGACACACGCTTCTCGGCACGCGTCGCGCCGCCGATGATCGGCCTGGGCCTGCTCGAGGCCATCCCTGAAGAGGCCATCCTGGCCAACGCCGACCCCGAGGGGCGCAACGGCACCGGCATTCGTGGCCGGCCCAACCTGGTATGGGACGACGCCCAGGGCAAGCAGGTACTTGGCCGCTTCGGCTGGAAGGCCGGGCAACCCAACCTCAACCAGCAGAATGCCCATGCGTTCTCCAGCGACATGGGCCTGACCAGCAGCCTGGTGCCGCGCGACGACTGCACCCCGGCGCAGCTCGATTGCCTGGCCCAGCCCAATGGCAACGGCGCCGATGGCGAGCAGGAGGTCAGCGACAACATCCTGCGCCTGGTGCTGTTCTACACCCGCAACCTGGCGGTGCCGGTACGCAAGGACGTCGATTCGCCCCAGGTGCTGGCTGGCAAGAACCTGTTCTTCCAGGCCGGCTGCCAGGGCTGCCACACCCCCACATTCACCACCTCGGCCAATGCCGCCGAGCCGGAGCTGGCCAACCAGACCATCCGCCCCTACAGCGACCTGTTGCTGCACGACATGGGCCCGGGGCTGGCCGACAACCGCAGCGAATTCGCCGCCGGTGGCCAGGACTGGCGCACCGCGCCGCTGTGGGGCATCGGCCTGAACCAGACCGTCAGTGGCCATACCCAGTTTCTGCATGACGGGCGCGCCCGCAACCTGCTCGAGGCCGTGCTCTGGCACGGCGGCGAAGCCGAGCCTGCGCGCCAGCACGTCTTGACCTTCAATGCCGAGCAACGCGCCGCGTTGCTGGCGTTCCTGAACTCACTCTAGAGAAGGAGCCGGACATGTTCCGTCCCAAGCTGTTGTTCACCAGCCTCGCCGCCATCGCCCTGGGCGCCTGCTCGCCGCAGGACCCGCAGGCCGTGACCTCTGCCGCGATCGCCAAGCAGGTGATCCTGCCGACCTACAGCCGCTGGGTCGAAGCCGACCGCCAGCTGGCCGTCAGCGCCCTGGCCTTCTGCGAAGGCAAGGCCGACCTAGCCACCGCACGCGCCGACTTCCTGCACGCACAAAAAGCCTGGGCCGAGTTGCAACCGCTGCTGATCGGCCCGCTGGCCGAGGGCAACCGCGCCTGGCAGGTGCAGTTCTGGCCCGACAAGAAGAACCTGGTGGGCCGTCAGGTCGAGCAACTGGTCAACGGCGACAAGCCGGTGGATGCCGAGACCGTGGCCAAGTCCAGCGTCGTGGTGCGCGGCCTGTCGGCCTACGAGTACATCCTGTTCGACAGCAAGCCGGACGTCGCCACCGCCGAACAGAAGGCCCGTTACTGCCCGCTGCTGGTGGCCATCGGCGAACACCAGAAGAACCTCGCCGAAGAGATCCTCAAGGGCTGGAACAGCACCGACGGCATGCTGGCGCAGATGACCAAGTTCCCCAACCAGCGCTACGCCGACTCCCATGAAGCGATCGCCGACCTGCTGCGCGCCCAGGTCACCGCGCTGGACACCCTGAAGAAGAAGCTCGGCACGCCGATGGGTCGCCTGAGCAAGGGCATCCCGCAGCCGCTGCAGGCTGAAGCCTGGCGCAGCCACTCCTCGCTCAAGAGCCTGGAAGCCAGCCTGATCGCCGCCCAGACCGTGTGGGTCGGGGTCGACAACCAGGGCCTGCGCGGCCTGCTGGGCAAGGACCAGAAGGCCCTGGCCGACAAGATCGACGCGGCCTATGCTGATGCCCTCAAGCAACTGAAGGCAATCGATCGGCCCCTGGGCGAAATGCTCCAGGACGATGCCGGCCGCGAGCAACTGAACGCCTTCTACGACAGCCTGAACGTGGTTCACCGCCTGCATGAAGGTGAACTGGCCAAGGCGCTGAACATCCAGCTGGGCTTCAATGCCAACGACGGTGACTGATCATGTTGCGACGCCAGGCCCTCAAACTCGGTAGCGTGCTGCTCAGCGCCCTGACCCTGGGTGGCTGGACCCTGTGGCGCAGCAAGGGCCAGCAGCCACTGCTGCTGTCGGCCCGTGACGATGCCGACGGCAAGCACTATGCCGTGGGCTATCGCCTGGACGGCACCCAGGTGTTCGCCACCCAGGTCGGCCTGCGCTGCCATGACATCATCAACCACCCCGAGCGGCCGATCGCGCTGTTCGTGGCGCGCCGCCCCGGCACCGAGAGCTACCTGATCGACCTGCGCGACGGGCGCCTGCTGCAGACCCTGGCCTCGCAGCCGAACCGGCACTTCTATGGCCACGCGGTGATCCACAAGGGTGGCGAATGGCTGTACGCCACCGAGAACGACACCACCGACCCGGGCCGTGGCGTACTGGGTGTGTACCGCTTCGAAGGCGAACGCCTGGCCCATCATTCGGAAATCCCGACCCACGGCATCGGCCCGCACCAGGTGTCGTGGCTGCCTGACGGCGAGACCCTGGTGGTGGCCAATGGCGGTATCCGCACCGAAGCCGAGAGCCGGGTGGAGATGAACCTGGATGCGATGCAGCCCAGCCTGGTGCTGATGCAGCGCGACGGCACCCTGCTGAGCAAGGAAACCCTGAGCCAGCAGATGAACAGCGTGCGCCACCTGGCGATTGCCGACGACGGCACCGTGCTGGCGTGCCAGCAGTTCATGGGCGGCTCGGACGAAACCGCCGAATTGCTGGCGATCAAGCGTCCGGGGCAGCCGTTCGTGGCCTTCCCGGTGCCGGAGCGCCAGTTGCAGTCCATGGCCCAGTACACCGCCAGCGTGGCGGTGCACAGCGAGCTGCGACTGGTGGCGATGACCGCGCCACGGGCCAACCGCCTGTTCATCTGGGACCTGGACAGCGCCGAGGTGAAGCTGGATGCGCCGATGCCGGACTGCGCGGGCGTGGGCGCAGTGGCCGATGGCTTTGTGGTGACCTCCGGGCAAGGGCGTTGCCGGCTGTACGACTGCCGCAAGGCAGCGCTGGTGGGGCAACCGCTGCAACTGCCTTCAGGGTTGTGGGACAACCATCTGCACCTGATCTGATATAGCAATCGCGGGTCAAGCCCGCTCCCACAGGGAACACCTGGAACCTTGTGGGAGCGGGCTTGACCCGCGATGACGTCGGTACAGACAACATAAAATATACCGAACCAGCACACCGCCCCCTGCGCCGCGACCGACTAGACTTGCGCAACAACGCCTCCAGGGAGCTGGTCCATGCTGCGCCGTCGCATGCTCATCATGCTGGGTATCGTCCTGCTGCTGGTGCTGGCCCTGGGCGGCTACAAGGGCTTGTCCATCTACCGCCAGATCCAGCAGTTCTCCGCGCCCAAGCCGCCGGTCAGCGTTGCCGCCGCCGAGGCGCGCGAGCAGCCCTGGCAAAGCCGCCTGCCCGCCGTGGGCAGCCTCAAGGCCCTGCAAGGGGTGGACCTGAGCCTGGAGATCGCCGGCACGGTCAAGGCCCTGCACTTCGAATCCGGCCAGCAGGTCAAGGCCGGGCAACTGCTGCTGCAGCTGGACAGCGACGTCGAGACTGCCCTGCTCGGCACCGCCCAGGCCGACCTCGGGCTGGCCCAGGTGGATTATCAGCGAGGCAGCCAGCTGGTCGGCAGCCAGGCCATCTCCAAGGGCGAATTCGACCGCCTGCGCGCCCAACTGCTGCGCAACCAGGCGGTAGTGGCGCAACTCAAGGCATCCCTGGCGAAAAAGAGCATCAACGCGCCGTTCACCGGCACCATCGGTATCCGTCAGGTCGACCTGGGCAGCTACCTGGCCAGCGGCACGGTGATCGCCACCCTGCAGGACCTGAGCAGCCTGTATGTCGACTTCTTCGTGCCGGAACAGGCGCTGCCCAACCTCAGCCTCGGCCAGCAGGCGCTGGTCTCGGTGGCCGCCTACCCGCATCGCAGCTTCACCGCCACCCTCAGCGCGATCAACCCCAAGGTCGACGACACCACCCGCAACCTGCAGGTGCGCGCCACCCTGGCCAACCCCGACGGCACGTTGCTGCCGGGCATGTTCGCCAGCCTGCAGGTGTTGCTGCCCAACCCGCGCAACGCGGTGGTGGTGCCGCAGAGCGCCGTCACCTACACCCTCTATGGCAACTCGGTGTATGTCGCCGTGCCGCAAAAGTCCGAAGACGGCAAGGTGCAGACCACGGCCGATGGCCAGCCGCAACTGATCGCCGAGCGGCGCTTCGTCGAGACCGGCGAGCGCCGCGACGGCCTGGTGGTGATCGCCAAGGGCCTCACGCCCGGCGAAACGGTGGTCACCGCCGGCCAGTTGAAGCTGACCCAGGGCGCTGCCGTCACCCTGAGCGCCGACAAGACCCTGCAAGCCGAACCGACCAGCCAGCCCGGCGCCGACTGACCAAGGAACCGCCATGGCCTTTACCGACCCGTTCATCCGTCGCCCGGTGCTGGCCAGCGTGGTCAGCCTGCTGATCGTGCTGCTGGGGTTCCAGGCCTGGAGCAAGCTGCCGATCCGCCAGTACCCGCAGATGGAAAACGCCCTGATCACGGTGACCACCGCCTACCCAGGGGCCAACGCCGAAACCATCCAGGGCTACATCACCCAGCCCCTGCAGCAGAGCCTGGCCAGTGCCGAAGGCATCGACTACATGACCTCGGTGAGCCGGCAGAATTTTTCGGTGATCTCGATCTACGCGCGCATCGGCTCCGACAGCGACCGGCTGTTCACCGAGCTGCTGGCCAAGGCCAACGAGGTCAAGAACAAGCTGCCCCAGGACGCCGAGGACCCGGTGCTGAGCAAGGAGGCCGCCGATGCCTCGGCGCTGATGTACATCAGCTTCTACAGCAAGGAGCTGAGCAACCCGCAGATCACCGACTACCTGTCGCGGGTGATCCAGCCCAAGCTCGCCACCCTGCCCGGCATGGCCGAAGCCGAGATTCTCGGCAACCAGGTGTTCGCCATGCGCCTGTGGATCGACCCGGTGAAGCTGGCCGGCTACGGCCTGAGCGCCGGCGATGTGACTGCCGCGGTGCGCCGCTACAACTTCCTGTCCGCCGCCGGCGAGGTCAAGGGCCAGTACGTGGTCACCAGCATCAACGCCACCACCGAACTCAAGTCGGCCGAAGCCTTCGCCGCCATCCCGCTCAAGACCAAGGGCGACAGCCGCGTGCTGCTGGGCGATGTGGCACGGGTGGAGATGGGCGCGGAGAACTACGACACGGTCAGCTCGTTCGACGGCACGCCGTCGGTGTACATCGGCATCAAGGCCACCCCGGCCGCCAACCCGCTGGACGTGATCAAGGAGGTGCGCAAGCTGATGCCGGAGCTGGAAGCGCAGTTGCCGCCCAACCTCAAGGCCTCCATCGCCTATGACGCCACGCTGTTCATCCAGGCCTCCATCGACGAGGTGGTCAAGACCCTGGTCGAGGCGGTGCTGATCGTGATCGTGGTGGTGTTCCTGTTTCTCGGCGCGCTGCGTTCGGTGCTGATCCCGGTGATCACCATCCCGCTGTCGATGATCGGCGTGCTGTTCTTCATGCAATTGATGGGCTACTCGCTGAACCTGTTGACGCTGCTGGCGATGGTGCTGGCCATCGGCCTGGTGGTGGACGATGCGATCGTGGTGGTGGAGAACATCCACCGCCATATCGAGGAGGGTAAGACGCCGTTCGACGCCGCGCTGGAAGGCGCCCGGGAGATCGCCATGCCAGTGGTATCGATGACCATCACCCTGGCGGCGGTGTACGCCCCCATCGGTTTCCTGGAGGGCCTCACCGGGGCCCTGTTCAAGGAGTTCGCCCTGACCCTGGCCGGGGCCGTGGTGATTTCCGGCATCGTCGCGCTGACCCTGTCGCCGATGATGTGTGCCCTGCTGCTGCGCCCGGAGCAGAACCCCAGCGGCCTGGCCCATCGCCTCGACCAGCTGTTCGAGCGACTCAAGCGCCGCTACCAGACGCTTTTGCACGGCACCCTCGAGACCCGGCCGGTGGTGATCGTGTTCGCCCTGATCGTGCTGTGCCTGATCCCGGTGTTTCTGATGTTCAGCAAGAACGAGCTGGCCCCGGACGAAGACCAGGGCATCATCTTCATGATGGCCACCGCCCCGCAACCGGCCAACCTCGATTACCTGAACGCCTACACCGACGAGTTCATCACGATCTTCAAGTCATTCCCCGAGTACTACTCCTCGTTCCAGATCAACGGCTTCAACGGCGTGCAATCGGGCATCGGCGGCTTTCTGCTCAAGCCGTGGAACCAGCGCAGCCGCACCCAGATGGAGTTGCTGCCCGAGGTGCAGGCCAAGCTGGCGACCATCAGCGGCCTGCAGATCTTCGGCTTCAACCTGCCCTCCCTGCCGGGCACCGGCGAAGGCCTGCCATTCGCCTTCGTGATCAACACGCCGAATGACTACGTGTCGTTGCTGGAAGTGGCGCAACGGGTCAAGGACCGCGCCCAGGCCTCGGGCAAGTTCGCCTTCCTGGACATCGACCTGGCATTCGACAAGCCGGAGGTGGTGGTGGATATCGACCGGGCCAAGGCGGCGCAGATGGGGGTGTCGATGGATGCCCTGGGCGGCACCCTGGCCACGCTGCTGGGCGAGGCCGAGATCAACCGCTTCACCATCGAGGGGCGCAGCTACAAGGTGATCGCCCAGGTCGAGCAGGCCTACCGCGACAACCCCGGCTGGCTGAACAACTACTACGTGAAGAACGAGCAGGGCCGGATGCTGCCCCTGTCGACCCTGATCAGCGTCAGCGACCGCGCGCGGCCGCGCCAGCTCAACCAGTTCCAGCAGCTGAACTCGGCGATCATCCAGGGCTTCCCGCTGGTGAGCATGGGCGAGGCCCTGGAGACGGTGCGCAGCATCGCCCAGCAGGAGGCACCGGCAGGCTTCGCCTTCGACTACAGCGGGCAGGCACGTCAGTTCGTGCAGGAAGGCAGTGCGCTGTGGGTGACCTTCGGCCTGGCGCTGGCGATCATCTTTCTGGTGCTGGCGGCGCAGTTCGAGAGTTTCCGCGACCCGCTGGTGATCCTGGTGACGGTGCCCCTGTCGATCTGTGGAGCATTGATCCCGCTGTTTCTGGGGTGGTCGAGCATGAACATCTACACCCAGGTGGGGCTGGTGACGCTGATCGGGCTGATCAGCAAGCACGGCATCCTGATCGTCGAGTTCGCCAACCAGTTGCGCCTGCACAAGGGGCTGACTGCGCGGGATGCCGTAGAGGAAGCGGCAGCGATACGCCTGCGGCCGGTGCTGATGACCACGGCGGCGATGGTATTCGGCATGGTGCCGCTGATACTGGCGACGGGCGCCGGGGCGGTGAGTCGGTTCGACATCGGCATGGTGATCGCCACCGGGATGTCGGTGGGCACGCTGTTCACGTTGTTCGTGTTGCCGTGCGTGTATACGTTGCTGGCCAGGAAGGAAATGCCAAGTACGGCGCTGGAATCGAGTTGAACGCATCGCGGGTCAAGCCTGCTCCCGCAAGGATCACTGCAACCCTGTGGGAGCGGGCTTGACCCGCGTCGATACACTTCATCACCCGTTGGAGCGCAGCCCCCGGCTCATGCCGAACAGGAACAACAGCAGGTCATGGTCCGGTTGCGCCGTGACGACCGGCTTGGCCGTCCGCGGCAGCGGACACTGCGCGCCCAGGTCGATGGAACTGAGCACCTGCGGACGCGGCTCCTCCCACGCGGCGAAAGCCACCGAAGCCACCGCCAACGCCACAAGCAGAAACAAACCTCGTGCTATTTCTAGTTTCATTGCTCTAAACCTTTGACAGCGCTGCCAAACGCCACTTCGTAAAAATAGAGCAACTTCTTCCAGTCCGCATCGTTCCACGACGAATGGCGGCGCAGTTGCTTCAGGTCATTGGCGGCCGCACGCTGGCAGCTGATGCGCCGGCGGCACTTCTCCAGGTCCAGCAAGGCGACCTCGGCACGCGCATCCGCGCCCTCGCCGGTCACCTTCACGAAAATATGCTTGCTGTACAGGCAGCCATGCTGCCAGTGCCCGCGGTGCATGCGCGCCAGGTTGCCGGCCAGGTCCTCGAGCACCCGGTCGTGCAGCACCTCGCCGTGCTGCTCGCGCCCGCCGCCGGCGTACCACAGGTCGATCTCCTCGAAACCGTCCAGCGCCTCGCTGACCAGCAGCGCCCGCCACTGGTGCTGGGCATCGCGCTCCACGCCGCAATAGACGATATGCGGCACCCGCACGCCCAACTGCTCGAAACTGCTCAGGGCAGCGAACTCACGCAATACCGTGGGGCGACCGAAGGGGTGCAGCAGGCTGCGGTAGATATGCCCGACCTGGCGCTTGGCATACAGCAGATGGCCCGTCTCGTCGCTCAGGCGCTGCACGCCGCTTTCGCCGCCACGCCGCTGGTTGGGTGCCTCCACCCATTCGCCCTGGCGCTGCCAGAAGTAATCGAATTGATCCGAGACCGCCGTACCGCCCGTTCCTTCCACAGCCATTCCTTCACCCCTTGCGCAATACGTAAACTCGCCACATCGCATAGAACGGCAAAAAGTCCATTCGTTCCTGAATACGGAAACCTGCGGCCTCGAACTCCTGTTCAACCGTAGCAGCTGGTAACACAAAACGGTTCTGGTAACTGCCATCGGCCTGCCCGTTGTTACGGCGTGCTTCCAGGCGTTTACGCCGCCAGGCCTTGATGTTGCCGTCCACCCACAACGAGATGATCACGCTGTCGCGGCTAACCCGTTGAAACTCCGAAAGAATCGCCTTACGATGGGCCGCTTCGCCAATGTGGTGGAACAGCCGCATGCAGAAAATGCTGTCTACCGCGTTGTCTGGCAGATCGATGGCGAAGGCTGATGTCTGCAAGGGCCGTACCCGTTTGACCACTTCTGCCGGTTGCGACCCGCAGGCGATCTGCAGCATGGCGGCGGAATTGTCGGCGCCGATGATCACGCGGTTGGCCTTTTCGGCCAGCAGCGGCCAGAAACGGCCGGCACCGCTGGGCAGGTCCAGCACCAGGCCAGGCTCCCCGGCCAGCGCCAGGGCACGCCGGGCCAATTGCTCGTCACGCTGGTGGGACAAGCGGCGGGCAATGCCGTCCTGGTGCTTGTGCAGGTACTGTTGAGCGTGCTGCTCGTCGTACTTTTCGGAAAACTTGAGCTTGATGGGACTGCGCATGGTGCATCTCCTGACTCCAATGCCGCCTACCTTAAGCAGGGCGACGTTGGCGTCAGGTCATGCGAACGTGAAAAAAATGTCAGGTTGCGTCGGTAAGTTACAAGGTGTTTCCGGAGGCCTGCGACCCAGCCGTGCCCAATTTCACATGGAACCGGCAACCATGGGGTTCGGCGGCGCTCAGGCTGACGCTCCAGCCCTGGTCCTCGCAGATCCGCTGCACCAGCGACAGGCCCAGCCCGAGCCCTTCCCCGCGTTTTTCGCCGCCGCGCACGAACGGCTGGAACATGGCCTCGCGATGCTCCTCGGGAATTCCCACGCCGCTGTCCTCGACGGTGAAGCCATCGGGCTCCAGGGTGAGGCGGATGTACCCCTGGTCGGTGTAGTGCGCCGCATTGCGCAGCAGGTTGCCCATCACCGATTGCAGGAACGTGGCGTTGTACAGGGTCGGCAGTGCGCCGGTGTCGTGGTAGGTGAGGGTCAGCCCCTTCTGCTCGATGGTGTCGCGCCAGACGCCGATCAGTTCGTTGCCCACCTCACGCAGGCTTGCCCGCGAAGCGACGGCACCCTCGTCGCGCTGGGCGCGGGCGAGCATGAGGAAGGTCTGCACCAGCTCGCGCATTTCTTCGGTGGCCCGCGAAATGCGCTCGACCTGGGCGCGGGCGCGATTGTCGATGGCCGGGTTCTCCAGCAGCAGCTCGCACGAGCTGGCCAGCACCATCAGGGGCGTGCGCAGTTCATGGCTGACATCGCTGGTGAACAGCCGCTCGCGGGTCAGTGCATCGCGCAGGCGCCCCAGGGTGGCGTCGAAGGCCACCGCCAGTTGCCCCACTTCGTCGGCCGCGTAGTCCGGCGCCAGGGGCGGCGCCAGGCCCAGCAACTGGTCGCGGTGGCGCACCTGGCGCGCCAGCCGGATCACCGGGGCCATCACCCGCCGTGCCAGCACCCAGCCGAGGAACACCGCCAGTGCCAGGCTGAGCACGAAACCCACCACCACCACGGCGAACAGCACGCGCTCGCGTTCTTCGAAATCGCTCTGGTCCTGCAGCAGCACGTAGTGCCGCCCGTCCACCACCTCGACCATGGCGTGGTACGACAGGTGCTCGCGAAACACTTCGTGAAACCCTGGGGTGAGGTGGCGCAGGTCCTTGGGCAGGTCGAAGTCGTCGCGCCCGCCACTGTAGTAGAACAACTGGTCGGGCCGCGGGCGGTGGCTCCACTCCGATACGCTGTCCATCAGCAGCATGCGCTTGAGGTCGCCCCCCAGTACCGAGGAGATCAGGCGCTCTTCCACCAGGTGCACGGTGGCCACGATGCCGAAGGCGAAGGCCCCGGCCACCAGCGCGCTCATCAGCGCGAAGGCGATGATGATGCGCTGGGCAAGGCTTTGCTTAAACTCCATCACGACCCTCGGCCAGTCGATAGCCAACACCGTGCACGGTATGCAGCAGGGGCTTGTCGAATGGCTTGTCGATCACCTGGCGCAACTGGTGGACGTGGCTGCGCAGGCTGTCGCTGTCGGGGCAGTCGTCGCCCCACAGGGCTTCTTCCAGTACCTCGCGGCGCAGCACGTGGGGGCTCTTCTGCATCAGCACTGCAAGCAGCTTGAGGCCGACCGGGTTGAGCTTGAGGAACTTGCCCTGGCGGGTGACCTCCAGGGTGTCGAGGTCGTAGCTGAGGTCGCCGACGTTCAGGCTGCGCCGGCCACCGCCCTGGGCCCGGCGCAGCACCGCTTCGATGCGCGCGGCCAGTTCCGACAGGGCGAACGGCTTGAGCAGGTAGTCGTCGGCGCCGGAGCGAAAGCCCTGCAGGCGGTCGTCGAGCTGGTCGCGGGCGGTCAGCATGATCACCGGGGTATCGCGCCGGGCATCCTCGCGCAGGCGCTTGCACAGCGTGTAGCCGTCGATGCCGGGCAGCATGATGTCGAGCACGATCAGGTCGTAGTGCTCGGTGGCAGCCAGGTGCAGGCCCGACAGGCCGTCCTGGGCGCAGTCGACGGTGTAGCCCTTGAGGCCCAGGTAATCGGCCAGGTTGGCCAGGATATCGCGGTTGTCTTCAACCAGTAGAATTCGCATCGGTACCTCTCCCCCGTCCTCGTTTGCCTGCTTGGCAGGCGCAGCTTAAGGCCATCGTCCAGGCCCCGCCAGCGCCGCATGGATTTAATCGCAACTGACATTTTTTTCACCCCAGCTTCACACATAGCGTAGGCGCGGCGGCACACAATCGGCAGTTTCCATTGCCTGCCTAGACCCTGCCATGCCTGCCACTCCCCCTTTGCCCGCGTCCCGCCCGCTGAACCTGTGGATTGCCCTGGGCATTCCGCTGCTGACCGCCGTGTGCCTGATCCTGCTGGAGCTGACCGACCTGGACATGGCCCTGGCCAACCTCGCGTTCGACCCGCAGGCGGGCCAGTTCATCGGTCGTCACAGCTATTTTCTCGAAGACATCCTGCATGACCGCGCCAAGGAGCTGGTCATCCTGTTCGCGGTGCTGGCCATCGTCGGCTTTGCCGCCAGCTTTGTGCTGCAGCGCCTCAAGAGCTGGCGCCGGGAACTGGGTTGCCTGGTGCTGGCGATGGGCCTGTCGACCGGCTTCGTGACGCCGCTCAAGGCCGCGACGGCGGTGCAGTGCCCCTGGAGCCTGAGCGAATTCGGCGGCCAGGAAACCTACAGCAAGCTGTTAGAGGCCCGCCCCGCCACCGACAAGCCAGGGCGCTGCTGGCCGGGCGGGCATGCGGCCACGGGGTTTACCCTGTTTGCGCTGTTTTTTGTCCTGCGTGATCGCAAGCCACGCCTGGCCAAGGCCGCGCTGGTGTTCGCCTTTGGCCTGGGGGTGGTGTTTTCGGTGGGCAGGATGCTGCAGGGCGCCCACTTCTTTTCGCACAATGTGTGGACCGCGGTGTTCTGCTGGCTGATCGGGTTGGGGTGCTACTGGCTGGTGTTGTATCGCAAGCCGTCACTGGCCGCTTCGCCAGCCAGGCTGGCACCTACAGGATTCGCTGAACGTCTGTAGGAGCCAGCCTGGCTGGCGAAGGGTTTCTGCCAGACATAAAAAAGCCCCGCACAAGGCGGGGCTCTTCTTCAAGCGGGTAAGGCTGGCTTACATCATGCCGCCCATGCCGCCCATGCCACCCATGCCGCCCATGTCAGGCATGCCACCGGCAGCCTTGTCTTCAGGCGCATCGGCAACCATGGCTTCGGTAGTGATCATCAGACCACCGATCGAGGCCGCGGCCTGCAGAGCCGAACGGGTCACCTTGGCAGGGTCCAGGATGCCCATTTCGATCATGTCGCCGTACTCGCCGGTAGCAGCGTTGTAACCGAAGTTGCCCGAACCTTGCTTGACCTTGTCGACTACCACGCTTGGCTCGTCGCCGGCGTTGGCAACGATCTGGCGCAGTGGGGACTCGACGGCGCGACGCAGCAACTGGATACCCACGTTCTGGTCTTCGTTGTCGCCCTTGAGCTCGGCAATGGCCTGCAGCGAGCGAACCAGCGCCACGCCACCGCCAGGTACCACGCCTTCTTCGACGGCTGCGCGGGTAGCGTGCAGGGCGTCTTCAACGCGGGCTTTCTTCTCTTTCATTTCAACTTCGGTGCCGGCACCGACCTTGATCACGGCAACACCGCCAGCCAGCTTGGCCAGACGCTCTTGCAGTTTTTCACGGTCGTAGTCCGAGGAAGTCTCTTCGATCTGGGCACGGATCTGCTTGACGCGTGCTTCGATGTCGGCTTCAACGCCAGCACCGTCGATGATGGTGGTGTTTTCCTTGGACAGGGTCACGCGCTTGGCGTTGCCCAGGTGCTCCAGGGTGGTCGACTCCAGGCTCAGGCCGATTTCTTCGGAGATCACGGTACCGCCGGTCAGAACGGCGATGTCCTGCAGCATGGCCTTGCGGCGGTCGCCGAAGCCAGGTGCCTTGACCGCAGCCACTTTCACGATGCCGCGCATGTTGTTGACCACCAGGGTAGCCAGCGCTTCGCCTTCGACGTCTTCAGCCACGATCAGCAGCGGACGACCGGCCTTGGCAACGGCTTCCAGTACTGGCAGCAGTTCGCGGATGTTGGAGATCTTCTTGTCGACCAGCAGCAGCAGCGGGCCGTCGAGCTCGGCAACCATGGTGTCCGGCTTGTTGACGAAGTAAGGGGACAGGTAGCCACGGTCGAACTGCATGCCTTCTACAACCGACAGTTCGTTTTCCAGGCCCGAGCCTTCTTCGACGGTGATCACGCCTTCTTTACCGACTTTTTCCATGGCTTCGGCAATGATTTCACCGATGGAGGTGTCGGAGTTGGCCGAGATGGTACCGACCTGAGCGATGGCCTTGGAATCGGCGCATGGCTTGGACAGGTTCTTCAGCTCTTTGACGATGGCGATAGTGGCCTTGTCGATACCGCGCTTGAGGTCCATCGGGTTCATGCCGGCAGCAACGGCCTTGAGGCCTTCGCTGACGATGGCCTGAGCCAGAACGGTAGCGGTGGTGGTGCCGTCGCCCGCTTCGTCGTTAGCCTTGGAGGCCACGTCTTTCAGCAGTTGGGCGCCCATGTTCTCGAAGGCGTCCTTGAGTTCGATTTCCTTGGCAACCGAAACACCGTCTTTGGTGATGGTTGGCGCGCCGAAGCTCTTGGCCAGAACCACGTTGCGGCCTTTCGGGCCCAGGGTCGCTTTTACCGCGTCAGCCAGAACGTTGACGCCAACCAGCATTTTCTTACGGGCGGAATCGCCGAATTTTACGTCTTTAGCAGCCATGATCGTTTAATCCTTGAATACTTTGGAGTAACGGGAAACCAGCGGATCAGCCTTCGATAACGGCGAGAATCTCGTTCTCAGCCATTACCAGCAGGTCTTCGCCGTCAACTTTCACAGTGTTGCTGCCCGAGTACGGGCCGAAAACCACCTTGTCACCCACTTTCACGGCCAGCGCGCGCACTTCGCCGTTGTCCAGGATGCGGCCGGTACCCACGGCGACGATTTCGCCACGGTTGGGTTTTTCAGCGGCCGAGCCTGGCAGAACGATACCGCCAGCGGTTTTCGATTCTTCTTCGCTGCGACGGATGACGACGCGGTCATGCAGAGGACGAAGCTTCATTGTCGATCTCTCCTGATAGTGGTTTTCATCGGCCGGTATCGTTACCGGCGTGTTGATGCTTTCGGCGTAGCCGATCGTGGACCGCGGGGCGGGCCACGCATGTATTGTCTGGGGCAAATGCCCAGAAACCTTGCGGTGACCCATACATGAGGTCGGCCAAGGCGATTACAAGGCTTGCCGATGAAAATTTTTGCAGCCCGGCGCGCCAAATGAAAAACGGCCCCGAAGGGCCGTTTCATGCTACGCGGGCGAGCGCTCGCGTCACGGGTCACGCTTTTCGTATTCGCCTTCGATCACATTGGGATGACGCGGTGCACCGGGCGGCGCATTGAACGGGTCGTCGCCGAAGGCGCGCTGACGCATGGCCTGGGCTTCGGCGCGCTGGCGCAGCTTGTTGGCCAGCAACCGGCGGCTGAACGGCAACAGCACGATCAGGCCGATCACGTCGCTGATGAAGCCGGGGAGCAACAGCAGACCGCCACCCAGGGCCAGCATCAGGCCGTGGAACATGTCTTCGGCCGGCAATTCGCCGCGCTGCAGGCTCGCCCGCGCACGCAGCGCGGTGGCAAGGCCCGCGACCCGCACCACCAGCACACCAAGGGCCGAGCCCGCGATGATCAGCAGCAGCGCCGGGAAAAATCCGATCGCGGTGCTGACCTTGAAAAACACATACAGCTCGAGCACCGGGAAAAGCAGAAACAGCAGTAGAAAAGCACGCATCAAGGGTTCCTCTACGCAAGATGTCCTTGCAGGTACGACCTTAAATGGTTGCTGGCCGTTGCAATTTCAACCCTCGACCGCCTCGCGAGCAGGCCACTGTTCGGCGCGGGCCAGCAAAACCAGGGCTTCGCGTACTTGTATCGGTGTATTGCAAGACCTTGGAAACGCCAGCCAGTGCAGGCCCTGGCCGATGCGCAGGTGCATGCCCTCGGTATCGATCCCTACCAGCGAGGCCGGTGCGCTGGCAGGCAGGCCGCTGAGCTCGACGTAGTGCGCGATGGCGTTGGCATGGTCGTCGTTCATGTGCTCGACCATGCTCACCTCGGCCTTGCCGGCGAACGGGTTGGCCAGGGTCACGTCGTCCAGCCAGTGAATCGCGCCGAAGCCGCCGATATAGCGATGGCGCACCGGCCTGAGCACCCAGAAGTCGAAGTCGTGGGCGCTGTGGTACTGGCTCGATTCGGGGAAGTAGCGGTAATAGCGCCCGGCGGCGGCCTCGATGGCCTCGGGGTCGGCCAGCTTGTGGGCCTCGGCCATCACGGTAAGACGACCCACCGCCTGCACGTCCTCGGCATCGCGCTCGCCTACCAGCAGCGAACACTTGGGGTCTTTTTGCAGGTTGTGGGTGTGCTGGGCAATGCGACTGATCAGGATCAGCGGGTTACCGTCGGCGTCCAGGCAATACGGCACCACGGAACCGAAGGGGAAGCCGGGCATCGATTTGGAATGGGTCGAGAGTACGCCACGGTACTCCTTGAGCAGCAGCTCTCTTGCCTGCCTTGCAGCCTTCGCGCTCACGGGGGTGCTCCTGGGAAAGGTGTGATCGCGACAAGCTAATCATTATCAGTGGCGATTGCCAAGGGGCCTGCAGGCGCCGGCCCCTGAATGCGAAAGCGGTTTACCAGGCCACGCCGAAGCCGACGGTGTAGCGCGTCTTGTCCAGGTCGCTGTCGCTGGTGCCGCTGATGATGTCCTTCTCGGCCTTCAGGTTCAGCGATGCCCATTCGGTGACCTTGTAGCGCAGGCCTACCTCGGCATCCAGACTGTAGTCCGCCACGCCGCCCAGCGGCTTGCCAACCTCGCCGTTGGTGAACAGCTCGACCGACTTGCCGATCAGGTAGCGGTTGTAGTCCCACTTCACGCCCAGCGAATAGAAGTTGTCCTTGCCGCCGTCGCTGTACTCGTAGTCGGTGCGGTTGAGCAGCGAACCCAGCGAGAACGCGCCCAGCTCGTCGTCCCAGAACTGGTAGCCCGGGCCGGTACCGACCGTGCGCTGGCGGGTCAGGTCTTCGATGTGGTCGCGCTTGTAGTTCAGACGCCCCTGCCAGAACCACTGCTCGGTAATGAAGCGGTCCAGCGCGTATTCGGCGCTCCAGTTGTTGGTGGTGGTCGTGTCGTTCTTGGTCTCGCGGTTGTACTCGCCCTCGGCGTTATGCCGCCAGCGACCGTGACGGGCAGTGGTCTTGAAGTCGACGTCGTAGTCGTCACTGTCGGTTTCGGCGCGCTTGTAGTCCAGTGCCAGGTCGATGTTGCCCTTCCACAGCATGTCTTCGACCAGCGGCTTGGGCTTCATGATCTGCTGGATGCTGGCCAGTTCAACCGCCTTGGGCGCCTCGCCATTGGCCAGGATCACCTGGCCGTCTTCACCGGCCTGCAGCGACTTGGCCTTCTCGCCGGTGTAGGCGTCCTGCTTGACCAGCAGTTCCTGGTCGCTCTCCAGGGTCTTGACCTTCTTCCAGTCCAGCGCGATGGAACCACCGTACTCGGTCTGCAGCACCAGCTTGCCACCGTCGAAGACCTTGATCTTGCCGCTGAGCCGGTCGCCGTTCTTCATCCATACGGTATCGGCCACCGCAGGGGCGCAGACACCGGTCATCACAAGGCACAACAAGGCTCTAGAATACATAGGCAGTACAGAAACTCGGGTTCGCAGAAAAATCGGGCATTATCCAGATACCCGCCAGCAGAACAAGGACTGACCCAGCCAATGCCGATGAGTTCAATTCGTATTTGTGCGCCCTGCCCCCTTCACTGCCCCGCAACGCCCCGATGAGCGCGGCCTTGACCGACGCGCAGCAGCGCGCAGAAGACCGACGGACGGCGCTCTACCTGGTGCTGGGCCAACTGCCGCCAGGCAAGGTGGTCAGCTATGGTGAACTGGCGGCCATCGCCGGCCTGGGCCGCGCGGCGCGCTGGGTGGGGCGCACCCTCAGCCAGTTGCCGAGCGACACTCGCCTGCCCTGGCACCGCGTGCTGGGCGCCGGCGGACGCCTGAGCCTGGCCCTTGGCACGCCCTCCGGGGATGAGCAGCGGGCCCGCCTGCGTGCCGAAGGGGTGACCGTCCGGAACAATCGTGTGGATATGTTGCGCCATGGCTGGCGCCCGATGGAGCACAGCGGTTAGAGTGCGCGCTTTGTTTTCGCAAACTTGAGGCAGATGTTGGCCCATGCCCCGTAAAACCTGGCGCGCTGCGCTCGCTGCCTATGCCAGCCCGTCGACCCTGGTGCTGTTGCTGCTCGGCTTTGCCGCCGGCCTGCCCTATATGTTGGTGTTCTCGACCCTGTCGGTATGGCTGCGCGAAGCCGGGGTTGCCCGTGAAACCATCGGTTATGCCAGCCTGATCGGCCTGGCCTACGCCTTCAAGTGGGTATGGTCGCCACTGCTGGACCAATGGCGCCTGCCATTGCTGGGCAAGCTTGGCCGACGCCGTTCCTGGCTGGTGCTGTCACAGATCCTGGTGGTCATCGGCCTGGTCGGCATGGGCTTTTGCGACCCGCAGAAGCACCTGTCGTGGCTGATCGCGCTGGCGGTGCTGGTGGCCTTTGCCTCGGCCACCCAGGACATCGCCGTGGATGCCTACCGCCTCGAGATCGCCGGCGACCAGCGCCAGGCCGCCCTGGCCGCCAGCTACATGGCCGGCTACCGGGTCGCCGCCCTGCTGGCCACCGCGGGCGCGCTGTTCTTTGCCGAAGGGTTCGGCTCCACCGGCTTCAGCTACAAGCACAGCGCCTGGACCGGCACCTATGTGCTGTTCGGCGTGCTGATGGTGCCCGCCCTGATCACCAGCCTGCTGATGCGCGAGCCGCCCGTCCCACTGCGTACCCAGCTGTCGGCGGCGCGCTACGGCTTCGGCCACCAGCTGGCCTCGGTCTTCGTGCTGATCATTCTGCTGGTGTCGGTACCGGCGATGTTCACCCAGCTGTACAACACCGATTTCGCCAGCGTGCTGTTCGAAGGCGCCAGCCTGCTCGACCTGCTGCTTGAAGACCGCGCCTTCCTGCGCGCGATCCTCTACATCACCCTCACCACACTGTGCCTGTCATCCATGGGGCGACGCGGGCTGGCCCCGGTGCTGACTCCGGTCAACGACTTCATCGTGCGCTACCGCTGGCAGGCGCTGCTGCTGCTGGGGCTGATCGCCACCTACCGCATGTCGGACACGGTGATGGGCGTGATGGCCAACGTGTTCTATATCGACCAGGGCTTCACCAAGGACCAGATCGCCAGCGTCAGCAAGATCTTCGGCCTGTTCATGACCCTGTTCGGGGCCGGCATGGGCGGCCTGCTGATCGTGCGCTTCGGCATCCTGCCGATCCTGTTCATCGGCGGTGTGACCTCCGCCGCGACCAACCTGCTGTTCCTGATGCTCGCCGACATGGGGCCGAACCTGCAGATGCTGGTGGTGACCATCTCGCTCGACAACTTCAGCTCGGGTCTGGCGACCTCGGCCTTCGTGGCCTACCTGTCGAGCCTGACCAACCTGAAGTTCTCGGCCACCCAGTACGCCCTGCTCAGCTCGATCATGCTGCTGTTGCCGCGCCTGATCGGTGGCTACTCAGGCGTGATGGTCGAGAAGTACGGCTATCACGACTTCTTCCTGATCACCGCGATGCTCGGGGTGCCAACGCTGATCCTGATCGCCTTGCACTGGCACCAGGAACTGCGGCGCGGCAAGCTGTCCCCCGTGGAGCCCGAGACCACCGAGCGCCCCGGAGCCTAGGCCAGCGACGCCAGTTCGGCGTCGTCCTGCAGCACCGTGCGCAACGGCCACAGCGCCAGCAACCCGGCGCAACCTGCCGCCAGGGCGAAGCTCAACAGGCTCGCCCCTGCCCCCAGCATCGCCAGCAAGGCGCCGCCCAGGCCCAGCAAGGCGATGGTGATCATGCCCAGCATCGCCGACACCAGGCCCTTGCTCTGCTCGCTGGAGAACAGCGTCATGCGGTACAGCACCGCGTTGGCGATGCCCAGGCCCAGTGCGTACAGCGACATGCCCGCCACCAGGCTGAACACCGAAGGGTACAGCCAGGTGCCCAGCATGGCCGCGCCCAGGCCGATCAGATACGGCCACAGGGCCTTGCGGATCAGCGCGCGCAGGCTGTAGCGCTCGGCAATGCGGTTGATGATCAGGTTGCCCGCAATCAGGCCGCCGAACACCGGCAATTGCCACAGTGCATAGTCCAGGGTGCTCAAGCCCTCGTCATGAATCAGCAGCACCGGCGACAGACCGATCCAGCCGATCAGCGGCAGGCCCACCAGGCCCAGGGCAGCGCTGCCGGCAACGAAGCGGCGGTTGCCCAGCAGTTGCCCGTAACCGGCCAGCAAGGGCAGCAGGTGGATGGGCTGGAAGGCCAGGCGCGTACCGTCGCGCCGCTCCACCCCCAGGGTTTCAGGCATGAAGCGGTACAGCGCGCACCAGGTCAGCACGGCGAACCCTGCGAACAGTACGAACAGCCAGCGCCACGAGACCCATTCCAGCAGCACGGTGCCTACCAGTGGGCCGAGCAGCGGCGAAAGCAGCGCGATGTTGGCCAGCAGGGCCATCATGCGCACCGCATCCGCCTCGCTGAAGGCTTCGTTCAGGGCCGGGTAGCTGACCGTGACCACAAAGCCCAGGCCAATGCCCTGTAACAGGCGCAGCAGGTTGAACAGCTCGATGCCCTCGACCCAGTAGGTGGCCAGGCAGGCCAGGCAGAAGACGGCGCACCCCCACAGCAGCAGCGGACGCCGCCCGTAACGGTCGGCCAGCGGGCCGATCAGCCACTGCAGCAGCACACCGCCAAGCAGGTAGAGGTTCAGCGCATGGGGGATGAATTCGGGGCTGGCATTCAGGTCGCCCACCACCGTGGGCATGGCAGGCATCACCACGTCGCTGGCCAGGTAGGTCAGCAGCTCGAACAGCGCCAGGGTCATGGCGAAACAGAATGCCCGGAACGGGGTGATGTTTATCAGCGGGGTAAGCATGGCAAGGCCTGGCAGGGAAAATCAGCCAGCCTGTATGCCAGAAAAGGCAAAGGTCGGACAGTAACAAGAAGTGAACAAGTGTAATCGGTACACCCGCATCGCGGGGCAAGCCGCGCTCCCACGCGGTAATCACTGTCTCCAGACACATGATGTACCTGTGGGAGCGGGCTTGACCCGCGATGAGCTCGAGGCGTTGTTACTGCACGGCCGCTTCCTGCACCACACGGATTACCCGCTGCGGAAACGGGATGTCGATGCCCTCGGCCTTCAACCGGTCGCGCGCATGCTCGTTGAGCATGAACATCACGTCCCAGTAGTCAGCCGTCTTCACCCAGGCTCGCAGCGACACGGTGATCGAGCTGTCGCCCAGTGCCGAAATCACCGCCTGGGGCGCGCCGGGTTCCTGCAGCACCCGCGGGTCATTGGCCAGGTCCAGCAGCACCTTGCGCGCTACCTGCAGGTCGGCCTCGTAGTCCACGCCCACATCGAACACCACCTTGCGGGTCGGCTGGCGGTTGGTGTTGGTGATGATGCCGTTGGACAGGCTGCCGTTGGGCAGGATCACCGTCTTGTTGTCACCGGTACGCAGCACCGTGTGGAAGATCTGGATGCTGTCCACGGTACCGCTGACCCCCTGGGCCTCGATCCAGTCGCCCAGGCGGAACGGACGGAACAGCAGGATCAGCACCCCACCGGCGAAGTTCGCCAGGCTGCCCTGCAAGGCCAGGCCGATGGCCAGGCCGGCGGCACCGATGGCGGCCACGAACGAGGTGGTCTCGATGCCGATCATCGAGGCCACGCTGACCACCAGCAGGATCTTCAGAATGATGTTCGCCAGGCTGCTGATGAAGCCTTGCAGCGCCAGGTCGGCGTTGCGCAGGGCCAGCAGCTTGCCCAGGCGGTAGGTGACCTTGTTGATCACCCACCAGCCGATGGCCAGGGTCAGCAGCGCCAGCAACAGGCGACTGCCATATTCCATGATCATCGGGATCCAGGTCTGCGAAGTCCTGACCAGCTGATCCACTTCAGCGTTCAAATCCATAGGTTGTCTCCTGATGCCGGGCGGCAAAAAACGGGGAAAGCGTGGCGCCGCAATCGTTTCAGCGGCCGCAGAAACCTCGGACGCCGAAACGGCGCCAAGGTTCCGGGTACACGGGGATCAGTCGCGGAAGTTGTTGAACTGCAGCGGCATGCCGAACTCCTTGGCACGCAGGGCCGCGATGGCCTCCTGCAGGTCGTCGCGTTTCTTGCCGGTGACACGTACCTGCTCGCCCTGGATGGCGGCCTGGACCTTGAGCTTGGCGTCCTTGATGTGGGCGACGATCTTCTTGGCCAGTTCCTTGTCGATGCCTTCCTTCAGCGTCGCTTCCTGCTTCATCACCTTGCCCGATGCGAAGGCATCCTTGACCTCCAGGCACTGCACGTCGATCTTGCGCTTGACCAGCGCCAGCTTGAGGATGTCGATCATCGCCTCGAGCTGGAACTCGGCCTCGGCGGTGAGGTTGACGGTCAGTTCCTTTTCCTTGAACTCGAAGCTGCCCTTGCCCTTGAGGTCGTAGCGGCGGTCGAGCTCCTTGACCGCGTTTTCCACGGCGTTGGTGACTTCGTGCTTGTCCAGTTCCGATACCACGTCGAACGACGGCATATCCATTCTCCAAAAAAATAAACGCACGCTCATGGGCCCCTGGTCGCAGAGCATGATGGAGCGTGCCGGGTTTGACGGTTAAAATGCGGGTTCATTATAACGGTTGCGAAACGCAGATGAGCAGCACCTGGCATATTCTCGGCGCCGGCAGCCTGGGCAGCCTCTGGGCCTGCCGCCTGGCACAGGCCGGCAAGGCGGTCCGCCTGATCCTGCGCGACCCTGCGCGCCTGCACGCCTACGAGGCGGCGGGCGGCCTGAGCCTGGTACACAACGGCCAGGCGCAGCGCCACGCGATCCCCGCCGAAACCGCCGATGCAGGCACGCCTATCCACCGGCTGCTGGTGGCCTGCAAGGCCTACGACGCGCCCGCAGCAGTGGCGCAGCTGGCGCCGCGACTGGCGCGCAATGCCGAGCTGGTGTTGCTGCAGAACGGCCTGGGCAGCCAGGACGAAGTCGCCAGCCAGGTCCCCCACGCACGCTGCATCTTCGCCTCCAGCACCGAGGGCGCGTTTCGCGAAGCCGACTGGCAGGTGAACTTTGCCGGGCATGGCTTCAACTGGCTGGGCGACCCGGCCAACCCGCTGCCGCCCGATTGGCTCGACGACCTGACCGACGCCGGCATCCCGCACCAGTGGACCCCGGACATCCTCACCCGGCTATGGCGCAAGCTGGCGCTCAACTGCGCCATCAACCCACTGACCGTGCTGCATGCGTGCCGCAACGGCGGCCTGGCCGAGCATCACTGCGAGGTGGCCACGCTGTGCGCGGAGCTGGCCGAGCTGCTGCAGCACTGCGGCCAGCCCGAAGCCGCCACCGATCTGCAGGTCGAGGTCGAACGGGTCATCCAGGCCACGGCGGCGAACTACTCTTCCATGTACCAGGACGTGCGCCAGGGCCGACGCACCGAGATCCACTACCTGCTCGGCCACGCCTGCCGCGTTGCCGCCCGCCACGGCCGCCATCTGGCGCACCTTGAACGGCTGCACCGGCGCCTGGTCGAACACCTGAACGCACGCGGGTTGCCCAGCGACTGAGGGCAACGCTACCCTGCCCCTCCACCCACAGGATCACGCCGTCACCATGCCCTTGCGCGAACGCCTGGAAAACCTGCCGGTCGGCCAGAAGCTGCTGGCCGCCCTGCTGGTGCTGCTGATCACCATTCTGCTGGTGGCCAACCTGACCTTCATCAGCGCCGCCTACTGGATCTCCCAGGAGGCCATGGCGCCTCAGGCCCTGCAGACCATCGGCCGCCTGGTATCGCACCCGGAGCTGGCACAGCGCGCCGCAGACTCGCCAGAGGCGGCCAACGACCTGCTCAAGGAACTGGACAGCTACACCCCGCTGCGCGCCGCCGCGCTGTATGGCAGCGACGGCAAGCTGCTGGCGCAGTTGCAGCACGGCGAACCCCTGGCAGTACCCAAGCGCTACCGCAACATCGAAAGCTGGCGCCTGACCGAGTTTCGCAGCACCCAGCTGGTAACCCTGCCGCGCCCCGGCAGCCCGCCCGGGCATCTGCTGCTGGTGGCCAGCAGCGAGCTGCCGATGGCCTTCTATACCGGCACACTGACCGCCAGCCTGGGCATCCTGGTGTTCAGCATCCTGCTATGGATGCTGATTGCGCGGCAGATCAAGCGCCTGATCACCCAGCCGATCTACCAGCTCGAACAGCTCTCGCGCCAGGTGACCCGCGAAGAGAACTATGCCCTGCGCGCGCGCCCCGGCAACCGCGACGAAATCGGCAGCCTGGCCGAGGCGTTCAACACCATGCTGTCGCGCATCGAAGCCCGCGAACAGCAACTCAAGCGCGCCCGCGACGAATTCCAGACCGCCTATGACCAGGCCCAGGGCCTGGCCGAGGAAACCCGTCACACCAACCGCAAGCTGGAACTCGAAGTGCAGGTGCGCAGCAAGATCGAGCGCAAGCTCACCGGCTTTCAGAACTACCTCAACAGCATCATCGACTCCATGCCCTCGGCACTGATCGCCCTGGACGAACAGCTCTACGTGACCCAGTGGAACCAGGAGGCCAGCGCGCTTTCCGGCACGCCGCTGGACGAGGCGCTGAACCAGCCGATCTTCCTCGCGTTCGAGCCGCTCAAGCCGTTCCTGCCGCAGCTCAAGGAAAGCGTCGAGAAGCACCGCGTGGCCAAGATCGAGCGGGTCACCTGGACCAGGGGCGACGATGCGCGCCACTATGCCCTGACCTTCTACCCGCTGATGGGCGGTGGCGGGCGCGGCGTTGTGATTCGCATCGACGACATCACCCAGCGCCTGTCGCTCGAAGAGATGATGGTGCAGTCGGAGAAGATGCTCTCGGTCGGTGGCCTGGCTGCTGGCATGGCCCACGAGATCAACAACCCGCTGGGGGCGATCCTGCACAACGTGCAGAACATCCGTCGACGCCTGTCCCCCGACCTGCCGAAGAACCTGGAGCAGGCCAGCGAAACCGGCATCGACCTGGGTACGGTCAACCAGTACCTGGAAAACCGCCAGGTACCCCAGTTGCTCGATGGCATCCAGCAGGCCGGCGCACGGGCGGCCAAGATCGTCACCCACATGCTCAGCTTCAGCCGCCGCAGCAACCGCCAGATGGCACCGTGCGACCTGCCGGCACTGATCGACCAGGCGGTGGAGATCGCCGGCAACGACTTCGACCTGACCGAAGGCTTCGACTTCAAGGGCCAGGCCATCGTGCGCCAGTTCGACCCGGCCCTGGGCCCGGTGCCCGGCACCGCCAACGAGCTGGAACAGGTGCTGCTCAACCTGCTCAAGAACGCCGCCCAGGCGATTCACCAGCGCGAAGACGACAGCGAACCGGGGCGTATCATCCTGCGTACCCGGCTCAACCCGCCGTGGGCCGAGATCCAGGTCGAAGACAATGGCGTGGGCATGCCCGAGGCGGTGCGCAAGCGCACCTTCGAGCCGTTCTTCACCACCAAGGAAATCGGCCAGGGCACTGGCCTGGGCCTGTCGGTGTCGTATTTCATCATCACCAACAACCACAAGGGCCAGATGGAGGTGCAGTCGGCGCCGGGTCAGGGCACGTGCTTCACCTTGCGCCTGCCGCTGAGCAACCTGCCGATGCCACCCCCCGGCCCGCCAACGATGGAGTCATGAGCATGGGTTTTCGCTTGTCGAAGATTTACACCCGCACCGGCGACAAGGGCGAAACCGGCCTGGGCGACGGCCGTCGCGTCGCCAAGGACCATCCGCGCATCGAGGCCATCGGCGAGGTGGACACGCTCAACAGCCAGCTGGGCGTGTTGCTGGCAGGCCTGGCCGAGCAACACCTGGACGAGGTGGTCGAAGTGCTGGCGCCGTGTCAGCATCGGCTGTTCGACCTGGGTGGTGAGCTGGCGATGCCCAGTTACCAGGCCTTGAACGAGGCCGAGGTGCAGCGCCTGGAAGCGGCGATCGACCACTGGAACGAAGAGCTGGGGCCTCTGGAGAACTTCATTCTGCCGGGCGGTTCGGCGCTGATTGCCCAGGCCCATGTATGCCGCAGCCTGGCCCGCAGTGCGGAGCGGCGGTGTCAGCAGTTGAATGCGGCAGAGCCGCTGGCGGGGGTGGGGCTGGCGTACATCAATCGGCTGTCGGACTTGCTGTTCGTGGCGGCGCGGGTGATTGCGCGGCGCCAGGGGGTGGCGGAGGTGTTGTGGCAGGCTGCGGCCAGGCCATGACGCCGCTTCGCCGGCAAGGCCGGCTCCTACAAAGGTCAGCGCCGTCTGTAGGAGCCGGCCTTGCCGGCGAGGCTTCACTCAGGCCTCAGGCCAGAACGCCCGAATTCCGGCCACGCCTTGGGCGCCGAACTGCCAGGCCCGCTCGCAATCAGCCGGCCCCACGCCACCCAGCACATACACCGGCCGGTTGAAGCCTTCGATCAGCTCGCTGGCCTGCTCCCAGCCCAACGGTACCGCCTCGGGATGCGTCTGGGTCGCCTGCACCGGCGACAGGGTGACGAAATCCACCCCCATCTGCTCGGCCAGCGCCAGTTCTTCGGCGTTGTGACAAGACGCGGCCAGCCAGCGCTCTCTGGGGAACGGTCGGCCCTTGGGCGCATATTTGCGCAACTGCTCGGCCGTAAGGTGCCACCCTGCCGCCGGGAAATCGCCCAGCCACTCCAGCGGCCCCTTGAGCATCAACTGCGCCTTGCCGGCACACAGCCCCACCGCATCCACCGCCACATCGCGGTACTTGGGGTCGTAGCCGTTGGGCGCACGCAACTGCACCAGCTTGATCCCGCCGGCAATCGCCTTCTGGATGCCGCGCAGCAACTGCGGGGCTTCCAGTTCGCCCGGGGTGATCAGGTAGTGGCCAGGCAACCGCGCGGCCGCCACGATGGGCTGGTTGGCTTCAGGGAAGTCGTATTGCGGCAGTTCGCGTGGCGACACCCAGGCCAGTGGCTGGCCTTCGGCGCCATGGGGCTCGCCGGTAAAGCCGTCGACCTCCCACACGTCCAGCAGCACCTGCTTGTCGGGGTAGTCGTGACGCACCTTGATCAAAGGCCGTGCACGGGTCACGACGATGCCCAGTTCCTCGTGCAGCTCGCGGGCCAGGGCGATCTCGACCGCCTCCCCCGCCTCCACCTTGCCGCCGGGAAACTCCCACAGGCCGCCCTGATGCTGGCTGTCGGCACGGCGCGCAATCAGGATGCGCCCGTCGGTGCCACGGATCACCGCAGCGGCAACATGCACCCGCTTCACGACGCACGCTCCGCCAGCGCAGCCTGCTGCCAGGCCTGGAAGGCCGGCCACTGGTAGATGGCCTCGACGTAGGCGGCGGCTGCCGCTGGCAGTTCGACACGGTAGCTGCGCAGACGCACCGCCACCGGGGCGAAGAAGGCGTCGGCCAGGCTCAGTTCGCCGAACAGGTACGGGCCCGGGGTCTTGGCCACCAGGCGGCACTCGGACCACAGCGCGACGATGCGGTCGATGTCGATCTGCACCTCGAGTGGAATGCTCTCAAGGGCCTGATCGTGGTCCAGATTCATCGGCATGGTGCTGCGCAGGGCGAAGAAGCCACTGTGCATCTGCGCACAGGCCGAACGCGCCTGGGCCCGGGCAGCGATGTCGCTGGGCCACAGGTTGGCTTCAGGGTGGCGCTCGGCCAGGTACTCGGCGATTGCCAGCGAATCGGCGATGGTGCCGTGTTCGGACTTGAGCAGGGGCACCTTGCCGGTGGCGGAGTGCGCCAGGATGCGCTGGCGGGTATCGGGCTGGTTGAGGGTGATCAGCAGTTCGGTGTAGGGCACCCTGGCAAGTTCGAGGGCCAGGGCGGCGCGCAGCGACCAGGAGGAATACAGCTTGTCGCCGATGATCAGTTGGTAGCTCATGGGTGGGCTCCATCGGGATGTGCGGGGGCCTATTGCGGGTCAAGCCCGCTCCCACAGGGTTACTGCAATCCTTGAGGGAGCGGGCTTGACCCGCAATACGGTCAGGTACGGTATTCGGCGTTGATCTTCACATACTCATGGGACAGGTCGGTGGTCCAGATCGTTTCGCTGCAGTCGCCACGCCCCAGGTCGATGCGGATGGTGATCTCTTCCTGGGCCATCACGGCCGAGCCCTGGGCCTCGGTGTAGGTGGCGTTGCGGCCGCCTTTGCTGGCGATGCACACATCGTCCAGGTACACGTCGATCAGGCTCACGTCCAGGTTCGGCACGCCAGCACGGCCCACAGCTGCCAGGATCCGGCCCCAGTTCGGGTCGGAGGCGAACAGCGCGGTCTTGATCAGCGGCGAATGCGCCACGGCATAGCCGACGTCCAGGCATTCCTGATGATTGCCACCACCGTTGACCTGAACGGTCACGAACTTGGTCGCGCCTTCACCGTCACGCACGATGGCCTGGGCCACTTCCATGCACACCTCGAACACCGCCTTTTTCAGCGCGTCGAACAGCGGGCCGCGGGCTTCGGTCACTTCAGCCACGTCGGCCTTGCCGGTGGCGATCAGCATGCAGCAATCGTTGGTCGAGGTATCGCCGTCGATGGTGATGCGGTTGAACGACTTGTTGGCGCCGTCCAGCAGCAGGTCCTTGAGCACGGCCGGCGCCACCTTGGCGTCGGTGGCGATGTAGCCGAGCATGGTCGCCATGTTCGGGCGGATCATCCCGGCGCCCTTGCTGATGCCGGTCACGGTGATGGTTACGCCGTCATGCTGGAACTGGCGGCTGGCACCCTTGGGCAGGGTGTCGGTGGTCATGATGCCGGTGGCGGCCTCGGCCCAGTTGTTTTCCGACAGGTCGTCCAGGGCGGCCTGCAGCGCGCCTTCGATCTTCTCGACCGGCAGTGGCTCACCGATCACACCGGTGGAGAACGGCAGCACCGCATCGGCGTCGACACCCGCCAGCTCGGCCAGCCTGGCGCAGGTGCGCTCGGCAGCGGCCAGGCCGGGGGCGCCGGTACCGGCGTTGGCGTTGCCGGTGTTGGTCAGCAGGTAACGCACACTGCCCTGCACGCGCTGCTTGGCCAGGATCACCGGGGCAGCGCAGAACGCATTGAGGGTGAACACGCCGGCAACGCTGGAGCCTTCGGCGCAGCGCATTACCACAACGTCCTTGCGCCCGGGGCGCTTGATGCCCGCAGAGGCAATACCGAGTTCAAAACCTGGAACCGGGTGCAACGTTGGCAAAGGACCAAGACCGACAGCCATGAAAGCGCTCCTAGAAAAAAGGCGCCGGCTCGAGATACCGGCGCTTGAGATGGAACAACGCCGCGACGGTTGGGCCCGTCGCGGCGCGGTGTTCAGATATCAGCAGGGGGCAACGGCGGTGCGATCAGTCGATCTTGCCGTGGCACTGCTTGAACTTCTTGCCCGAACCGCACCAGCAGGGTTCGTTGCGGCCCAGCTTCTGCTCGTTGCGCACCGGCGCTGCGGCCACGGCGACGTCGGCACCCTCCTCAAGCAGCTCGCCCGCCTCCAGGCCAGGGGCCTCGGCGTGCTGGAACTGCATGCGCTGGGCCAGCTCTTCGGCTTCGCGGCGCAGGCGTGCTTCCTCTTCGATCGGGTCTTCGCGGCGAACCTGAACGTGCGAGAGCACGCGGATGGTGTCGCGCTTGATCGAGTCCAGCAGTTCCTGGAACAGGGCAAACGACTCGCGCTTGTATTCCTGCTTCGGGTTCTTCTGGGCGTAGCCACGCAGGTGGATACCGTGGCGCAGGTGATCCATGGTCGACAGGTGGTCTTTCCACAGGTCGTCGATCACACGCAGCAGGATCTGCTTCTCGAAGGTACGCAGGGCATCGGCGCTGGCCTGCTCTTCCTTCTCGTTGTAGGCCGCCATCAGCTCGGCCATCAACTTCTCGCGCAGGGTCTCTTCGTACAGGTGGTCGTCTTCGTCCAGCCACTGCTGGATCGGCAGCTTGACCCCGAAATCGCTGGCCAGTGCCGCTTCCAGGCCCGGCACGTCCCACTGCTCGGGCAGCGACTGTGGCGGGATGTGCTGGGCCACGGTGGCATCGAGCACTTCCTGGCGGAACTCGGCGATGGTGTCGCCGATGTTGGTCGCCGCCAGCAGGCTGTTGCGCATGTGGTAGATGACCTTACGCTGCTCGTTGGCCACGTCGTCGAATTCGAGCAGTTGCTTGCGGATGTCGAAGTTGCGACCTTCGACCTTGCGCTGGGCCTTCTCGATGGCGTTGGTGACCATGCGGTGCTCGATGGCCTCGCCGGACTGCATGCCCAGGGCCTTCATGAAGTTCTTGACCCGGTCGGAGGCGAAGATGCGCATCAGGCTGTCTTCCAGCGACAGGTAGAAGCGGCTCGAGCCCGGGTCGCCCTGACGGCCGGAACGGCCACGCAGCTGGTTGTCGATACGGCGCGATTCGTGGCGCTCGGAGGCGATCACGTGCAGACCACCGGACTCGATCACCTGCTGGTGACGCTTCTGCCAGTCGGCCTTGACCTGGGCAACCTGCTCGGGCGTCGGGTTGTCCATGGCAGCCACTTCGACTTCCCAGTTGCCGCCCAGCAGGATGTCGGTACCACGACCGGCCATGTTGGTGGCGATGGTCAGTGCACCCGGGCGACCGGCCTGGGCGATGATCTCGGCTTCCTTCTCGTGGAACTTGGCGTTCAGGACCTTGTGATCGATGCCTTCCTTGATCAGCAGGTTGGACATGTGCTCGGAGGTTTCGATGGTGGCGGTACCCACCAGCACCGGACGCCCGGAAGCCATGCTCTCCTTGATGTCGGCGATGATCGCGGTGTACTTCTCTTCGGCGGTCAGGTAGACCAGGTCGTTGAAGTCCTTGCGCGCCAGCGGCTTGTTCGGCGGGATCACCATCACGTTGAGCTGGTAGATCTGGGCGAATTCGAACGCTTCGGTGTCAGCGGTACCGGTCATGCCGGACAGCTTGTTGTACAGGCGGAAGTAGTTCTGGAACGTGGTCGAGGCCAGGGTCTGGCTCTCGGGCTGGATGTTCAGGTTTTCCTTGGCCTCGATGGCCTGGTGCAGGCCCTCGGACAGGCGACGGCCCGGCATGGTGCGGCCGGTGTGCTCGTCGATCAGCAGGATCTGGCCGTCCTGCACGATGTACTCGACATTGCGGTGGAACAGCTTGTGGGCACGCAGGCCGGCATACACGTGGGTCAGCAGGCCCAGGTTGTGCGCCGAGTAGAGGCTCTCGCCCTCAGCCAGCATGCCGACCTGGGTGAGCATCTCTTCGATGTACTGGTGGCCGGCTTCGTTGAGTTCGACCTGGCGGGTCTTCTCGTCGATGCTGTAGTGGCCTTCCTGGGTGACCTGCCCTTCGACCTCTTCGATGTGCTGCTTGAGCTGCGGGATCAGCTTGTTGATCTCGATGTACAGCTTGGAGCTGTCTTCGGCCTGGCCGGAGATGATCAGCGGGGTACGGGCTTCGTCGATCAGGATGGAATCGACTTCGTCGATCACGGCGAAATTCAGCTCGCGCTGGAATTTCTCTTCCATGCTGAACGCCATGTTGTCGCGCAGGTAGTCGAAACCGAATTCGTTGTTGGTGCCGTAGGTGATGTCGGCGGCATAGGCGATGCGCTTTTCTTCCGGCGGCTGGAACGGGGTGACCACACCCACGGTGAGGCCCAGGTATTCATACAGAGGGCGCATCCAGTTGGCGTCGCGGCGGGCCAGGTAGTCGTTGACCGTGACCACGTGCACGCCCTTGCCGGACAGCGCGTTGAGGTACACGCCCAGGGTCGCCACCAGGGTCTTGCCTTCACCGGTACGCATCTCTGCGATCATGCCCTCGTGCAAGGTCATGCCACCGATCAGCTGTACATCGAAGTGACGCATGCCCATGACCCGCTTGCCGGCCTCGCGCGCAACGGCGAAGGCTTCGGGCAACAGTTGGTCAAGGGTCTCGCCTTTGGCCAGGCGCTCTTTGAACGCTGCGGTCTTGGCCCGCAACTGCTCGTCCGTCAGGGCGACCATCTGCTCTTCGAAGGCATTGACGATCTGTACCGTCTTGAGCATGCGTTTGACTTCACGCTCGTTCTTGCTTCCAAAAAGTTTTTTTAACAAAGGCGCAAACATATTGGCAGGATCTTCCACACGTAGGGATGGAGGGCGGCCCCGTGAGTCGCCCGTGCAGCCCTTATGGCCGCATGCGAACGAGCATTCTACCCGGAAACGATGGTGAGGAAAGTGGCGGATTTCCACGATGCTGGCACAGCGCTTTTGACGGGGCTTTTTTACAATAAGGCCTTTTTCGCCAACTTCAACCCATCGTCACATGAAGAATTACCGGCGGGGCGATCTGTTAAGATGGCGCCACTGTATTTTTCGGACCCTGCCCATGGCTTTTCGCCCCCTGCCCGCCCGTGCACCCGCCGTGCTTTTGCGTGAAGCGCGACCGCTCAAGGCCCTGTTCAGCCAGGCCCAGCGCCTGGCCCAGCTGCAGCGCCTGGTAGAGAGCCAGTTGCAGCCGGCAGCGCGCGAGCATTGCCATGTGGCCTCCTGGCGCGAGGGTACGCTGCTGCTGATCGTCACCGACGGGCACTGGGCCACGCGCCTGCGTTACCAGCAGAAACGCCTGCTGCGCCAGTTGCAGATGATGGAGGCCTTCAGCAGCCTGACCCGCATCAATTTCAGGGTGCAGCCGGTGGCCGGTGTGGCACCCGCGGCGGGGCACCCGATGGACATCTCGACACGTTCGGCGCAGAACATCCACGCTACGGCCGAAGGGATCACCGACCCCAAGCTCAAGGCGGCGCTGGAGCGCCTGGCCAGGCACGGCAAGGGATAGACGAGCGCACAGCGCTCGCAAACCTGCGACTGCGCGGCAATAAAAAAGGGCCACCCGAAGGCAGCCCCAAAAAATAACTAAAGAAGAGAGAGTTCGTACTTACACTGCCGCAACCGGACGCATGTAAGAGATCGGTGCCGTGCTGGCATCTTCGAACGTCACCACTTCCCACGCATCGGTTTCCTCGATCAGCTTGCGCAGCAGCTGATTGTTCAGCGCGTGTCCGGACTTGTAGCCCTTGAACTCGCCGATCAGGCTGTTGCCCAGCAGGTAGAGGTCGCCAATCGCATCGAGGATCTTGTGCTTGACGAATTCGTCTTCGTAGCGAAGGCCGTCTTCGTTGAGCACGCCATCCTTGTCCACGACGATGGCGTTTTCCACGCTGCCGCCGAGGGCGAGGTTGTGCTTGCGCAGGTACTCGATGTCACTCATGAACCCGAAGGTACGGGCGCGGCTGACTTCCTTCACGAACGAGGTGCTGGAAAAGTCCACGCTGGCACTCTGGGTCCGGTTGTGGAACACCGGGTGGTCGAAATCGATCTCGAAACTCACCTTGAACCCTTCGAAAGGCAGGAAAGTGGCGCGCTTGTCGCCGTCTTCCACTGTCACTTCACGCAGGATGCGGATGAACTTCTTGGCTGCGTCCTGTTCTTCCAGGCCGGCAGATTGAATCAGGAATACAAAGGGCCCGGCGCTGCCGTCCATAATTGGCACTTCGGACGCGGAGAGCTCGACGTAGGCGTTATCGATGCCCAGGCCAGCCATGGCCGAGAGCAGGTGCTCTACCGTGTCTACCTTGGTATCGCCATTGACCAGTGTCGTGGACATGGTCGTCTCGCCGACGTTTTCCGCACGGGCAGGGATCTGCACCACAGGGTCGAGGTCGGCACGGCAAAATACGATGCCGGTATCCACAGGGGCGGGCTTGAGGGTCAGGTAAACCTTTTCCCCGGAGTGCAGGCCGACACCTGTGGCACGGATGATATTTTTCAGGGTGCGTTGTTTAATCATGGCATTGGCCGCTTCAGCGCAAATTGCGAACTGGTATCAACAAAGGCTGAGGATAATAGCAGACCCGGCCTTTGCTGAACACCAATCACCTTCATAGCCCTGATAAATTCCATTAATCGGCCTGACGACGCAGGAAAGCCGGGATATCCAGATAATCCAGGTCGTCCTGCGGGTTCAGCTTCTGTGCCGCAGCGGCCCCGGCGTGAGCCTGGTTGCGCATGACGGTCGGACGCTCCAGATCGCGGTAGTTGACCGAAGGTTGCTCCGGACGGGCCGGCGCAGGGGCTGGGGTCTGTACAGCGGACGCTTGCAGGGTGTTGTCGATGACCTTGACCGGTTTCTCGATCTTGGCACCCAGGCCGGTGGCTACCACGGTGACGTGCAGCTCGTCGCGCATGTCCGGGTCAATGACGGTACCGACCTTGACCATGGCGTGGTCGGAGGCGAATGCCTCGATGATGCTGCCCACATCGGAGTATTCACCCAGCGACAGGTCAGGACCTGCGGTGATGTTCACCAGGATGCCGCGGGCGCCCTGCAGGTTGACGTCTTCGAGCAGCGGGTTGCGGATGGCCGCCTCGGTCGCTTCACGCGCACGGTTCGGACCGCTGGCGCAGCCGGTACCCATCATGGCCATGCCCATCTCGCTCATCACGGTACGCACGTCGGCGAAGTCGACGTTGATCATGCCCGGACGCTTGATGATGTCGGAGATACCGCGAACGGCACCGGCGAGCACGTCGTCAGCCTTGGCGAAGGCCGACAGCAGGCTGGCATCCTTGCCCAGGATGGTCAGCAGCTTCTCGTTCGGAATGGTGATCAGCGAATCGACGCTGTCGGCCAGGGCACGGATGCCCTCGTCGGCGATCTGCATGCGCTTGCGACCTTCGAACGGGAACGGACGGGTCACCACTGCAACGGTGAGGATGCCCATTTCCTTGGCCACTTCGGCGATGATCGGAGCAGCACCGGTACCGGTACCGCCGCCCATGCCGGTGGTGATGAACACCATGTTGGTGCCTTGCAGCACTTCGGCGATGCGCTCACGGTCTTCCAGCGCGGCCTGACGACCGACTTCCGGATTGGCACCTGCACCCAGGCCCTTGGTCACGCCGGTACCCAGTTGCAGGATGGTGCGCGCGCCGATGTTTTTCAGCGCTTGAGCATCGGTGTTGGCGCAGATGAATTCGACGCCTTCGATGTTGCTCTTGACCATGTGATTGACGGCGTTGCCACCGCCGCCACCGACGCCGATCACTTTGATGACCGGGCTTTGCGGGACGTTGTCTACGAGCTCGAACATTTTCCCTCTCCTTTCAGTTCTCTAGTTTTTTGCGCCTACTACTACTGCTTTGAAACTTAAAAGTTGCCCTGGACCCAGCGCTTGAGTCGCTCAAGCACCGGGGCCTTCGGTTCATCGCCATAGCTGTTGCTGCTGATACCGGTCAGGGTCACGCCTTCGGACTGCTTCTGCAGGCCATAGGTCAGAAGGCCCACGCCGGTGGAATAGATGGGGTTGCGCACCACGTCGCTCAGGCCCCGCACGGTGTAAGGCACGCCCAGGCGTACCGGCATGTGGAAAATCTCTTCGGCCAGTTCCACCGCGCCTTCCATCTTGGCGGTACCGCCGGTGAGCACGATGCCGGCCGGCACCAGGTCTTCGTAGCCACTGCGACGCAGTTCGGCCTGGATCAGGGTGAACAGTTCGTCGTAGCGTGGCTCGACCACTTCGGCCAGGGCCTGGCGCGACAGTTCGCGCGGCGGACGATCGCCCACGCTAGGCACCTTGATGGTTTCGCCGGCACCGGCCAGCTTGGCCAGGGCACAGGCGTAGCGGATCTTGATCTCTTCGGCGTACTGGGTGGGGGTACGCAGCGCCATGGCGATGTCGTTGGTCACCTGGTCGCCGGCAATCGGAATCACCGCCGTGTGGCGGATGGCGCCCTCGGTGAAGATCGCGATGTCGGTGGTACCGCCGCCGATGTCCACCAGGCACACGCCCAGCTCTTTTTCGTCATCGGTCAGCACCGAGTAGGCCGAGGCCAGTTGCTCGAGGATGATGTCGTCGATTTCAAGGCCGCAGCGGCGCACGCATTTTTCGATGTTCTGTGCTGCATTGACCGCACAGGTGACCACGTGCACCTTGGCTTCCAGGCGCACGCCGGACATGCCCAGCGGCTCGCGCACGCCTTCCTGGTTGTCGATCACGTAGTCCTGCGGCAGGGTGTGCAGCACCCGCTGGTCGGCCGGGATGGCCACGGCCTGGGCCGCGTCCAGCACCCGCTCCAGGTCCGCCGCGCTGACTTCGCGATCGCGGATGGCGACGATACCGTGGGAGTTCAGGCTGCGGATGTGATTGCCCGCCACGCCGACGAACGCCGAGTGAATCCGGCAGCCAGCCATCAGCTGGGCCTCTTCGACGGCGCGCTGGATCGACTGCACGGTGGATTCGATATTGACCACCACGCCCTTTTTCAGCCCGCGCGATGGATGGGTGCCGATACCGACGATTTCTAGGGTGCCATCGGCGGCCACTTCGCCCACCAGTGCAACCACCTTGGACGTACCGATATCCAGCCCGACGATCATTTTGCCGCTATGCGCATTTGCCATGGGTCCTGCCTCTCTCTAATTCTTCGCAACAGCGGGTTGGGCTGTCGTCGGTGCATTCGGTTCCCGCCAGCCAACGGCCAGGCCATTGGCGTAACGCAGATCGATGCGGGCGATGTTCGTGATCTGTTCTTTGAGCGTCTTGTCGTAAATGGCAATGAAGCGGCGCATCTTTTCCACCAGATGGTCGCGCCCCAGCAGCAACTCGATACCCGGCCCGGCGCTGCCGGCACCAGTGGTCAGGAACCAGCTGCCCCGCTCGCGCAGTTCCAGCCGGGCGATCGAGAAGCCCATGGGCCGCAACATCTGGCTCAGTACCTGATATTGCTGCATCACTTGCTGCTGCGCCCGCTGCGGCCCGAACAGCTGCGGCAGGTGCTCGTAGTTGGCCAGCTCGCGCGGGGTGAAGGCCTGGCCCTGGTTGTTGAGCAGGGCCTCGTCGCCCCAGCGCGCCACCGGCAGCTGTTCCTCGAGGCGGATCACCACTTCGTCCGGCCACACGCGGCGAACTTCGGCATGCGCGATCCACGGCATCTGCTCGAGCTCGGTGCGCATGCTGGCCAGGTCGACGGTGAAGAAGCTGGCGGCCACATAGGGCGCGATACGCTGCTGCACGGCCTGCTGGCTGATGTAGCTCAGGTCGCCCTGCACGGCGATCTTGGTGATCGGCCGGTCGGCATACGGCATCAGGCGCTGTGCGCCCTCATAGGCACCGAACCCGGCCACTACCAGCAGAACCGGCCACAGCAGACGCTTGAACACGCTGAAATTGGCCTTGGGCAGGCGCGCCGACAGTGGCTCCTTGGCCACCATCCGGCTGGCACCGCGCGGCACCGGCTTGCGGCCGGTGGCGGGTTGCTGATGACGTACCATCGCGCCTTGCATGGGCTTAACCTCGCGCCTCGACGCTGGCCGCCAGGATCGCCAGCACCAACTGCTGGAAGTCCAGGCCGGCCGCGCGTGCCGCCATTGGGACCAGGCTGTGATCGGTCATGCCTGGTGCGGTGTTGACTTCCAGAGGCCAGAAGTTGCCCTGCTCGTCCTGCATCACGTCCAGACGACCCCAGCCGGCAATGCCGATGGCGTCGCACGCACGTGCGGTCAGTTCGATCAGTTCCTGTTCCTTGGCAGCGTCCAGGCCGCACGGAATGCGGTACTGGGTATCGTTGGCGACGTACTTGGCGTCGTAGTCGTAGAACGTGTGCGGGGTGCCCAGCGCAATCGGCGGCAGCACCTGGCCGCGCAGCACGGCAATGGTGAACTCCGGACCGTGAATCCATTGTTCAACCAATACTTGCGAGTCGTAGGTGGCGGCGTCCTTCCAGGCAACGATCAATTCTTCGACGCTGCTCACTTTCGCCATACCGATACTGGAGCCTTCATGGGCCGGTTTGACGATCAAAGGGAAGCCCAGTTCCGCGCCCGCAGAAATACAGTCTTGCTCGCTGGCCAGCACCGCGTGGTGCGGGGTTGGAATACCCAGGCTTTTCCACACCTGTTTGGTGCGCAACTTGTCCATCGCCAGGGCCGACGCCAGGATGCCGCTGCCGGTGTAGGGGATACCCAGGCACTCGAGCAGGCCCTGCATGCTGCCGTCTTCACCGCCACGGCCGTGGAGAATGATGAAGGCGCGGTCGAGCTTCTCGCGCTGCAGGCGGTCGAGCAGATCGTCACCCACATCGATGGCGATCACCTCGACGCCGGCGCTGGTGAGCGCCTCGATCACCGCGGCGCCGGACTTGAGCGACACCTCGCGCTCGGCGCTCTTGCCGCCGTACAGCACGCCGACACGGCCGAAGGCCTTCGGGTCGATGGTCGAGTGCAGCTTGGAGTATTGAGCAGTCATTTGGCCTTCCCTGCGGTGGCAACCGCGCCCGCGAACAATGGGCTTTTCAACAATTGCGGGGCCAGGCCACCGATGTCGCCGGCACCCTGGCACAGCAGGATGTCACCGGCACGCAGCAGCGGCTTGACCAGTGGCGCCAGCTCGATGCCGCGCTCGATGTAGATCGGGTCCAGCTGGCCACGCTGACGGATGCTGTGGCACAGCTGGCGGCTGTCGGCCCCCGGGATCGGCTCTTCGCCGGCCGGGTAGACCTCCATCAGCAGCAGCACGTTGGCATCGGCCAGCACCTGCACGAAGTCGTCGTACAGGTCGCGGGTACGGCTGTAGCGGTGCGGCTGGTAAACCATCACCAGGCGGCGCTCCGGCCAGCCACCGCGCACGGCCTTGATCACAGCCGCCACTTCGGTGGGGTGGTGACCGTAGTCGTCCACCAGCATCACGCTGCCACCGTCGACCGGCAGTTCGCCGTACACCTGGAAACGTCGGCCCACGCCCTGGAAGCCCGAAAGCCCCTGCACGATGGCCTCGTCGCTGATGCCCTCGTCGGTGGCGATGGCAATGGTGGCCAGTGCATTGAGCACATTGTGGTTGCCCGGCATGTTCACCGACACGTCCAGCGGCTCGCGGTCACGGCGCAGCACGGTGAAGTGGGTCTGCATGCCCGACTGGCGCACATTGATCGCGCGCACGTCGGCTTCCTCGGCAAAGCCGTAGGTCACTGCCGGGCGCTTGACCAGCGGCAGGATCTCGCGCACCACCGGATCATCCAGGCATACCACGGCCAGGCCGTAGAACGGCAGGTTGTGGAGGAACTCGACGAAGGTCTTCTTCAGCTTGTTGAAGTCGCCCTCATAGGTCGCCATGTGGTCGGCGTCGATGTTGGTGACCACGGCCACCAGCGGCTGCAGGTGCAGGAAGCTGGCGTCGCTTTCGTCGGCTTCGGCAATCAGGTAGCGGCTGGTACCCAGTTGTGCATTGGTACCTGCTGCATTCAGCCGGCCACCGATCACGAAGGTCGGGTCCAGGCCGCCGGCGGCGAACACCGAGGCCAGCAGGCTGGTGGTGGTGGTCTTGCCGTGGGTACCGGCTACCGCGATGCCGTGGCGATAGCGCATCAGTTCGGCGAGCATTTCGGCACGCGGTACCACGGGGATACGCCGCTCAAGGGCCGTCGCCACTTCCGGGTTGGCCGTATTGATGGCGCTGGACACCACCAGTACATCGGCACTGGCGGCGTTCTCGGCGCGGTGGCCAAGGAAGATTTCGGCACCAAAGGACTCCAGGCGCTCGGTGACCGGCGAGGCCTTGAGGTCCGAGCCGGAAACCTGGTAACCCAGGTTGAGCAATACCTCGGCAATACCGCACATGCCCACGCCGCCGATACCGACGAAGTGGATGCGGCGGATACGGCGCATTTCAGGTTGCGGGATGGCTTTCTGGCTTTCAACCATGGGCCACCTCCAGGCAGATATCGACCACGGTGCTGGTAGCCGCGGGCTTGGCCAGGCGTCGTGCGGTGCTGGCCATGGTGTCGAGTTTTTGCGGTTGCATCAGTACCTCGTTCAGGCGTTCAGCGAGCTGCGCTGCGCCAGTTGTCGCTTGCGGCATCAGGAAGGCGGCGCCTTCACGTGCCAGATAGTGGGCGTTGTGGGTCTGGTGATCGTCGATGGCATGGGGCAGCGGCACCAGCATCGAGGGCAGACCGGCCGCAGCCAGTTCGCTGACGGTCAGCGCACCGGCCCGGCAGATCACCAGGTCGGCCCAGCCATAGGCGTGGGCCATGTCTTTGATGAACGGCTCTACCTGAGCCTCGATCCCGGCCTCGCGATAGCGCTCGGCGGTAATCTGGTCATGCTGCTTGCCGGCCTGGTGGAACACCTCGGGGCGCAGGGCCTCGGGTACCAGGGCCAGGGCCTGTGGCAACAGTTTGTTCAACGGCTCCGCGCCCAGGCTGCCGCCCAGCACCAGCAGGCGCGCGCGGCGCCCGGCCAGTGGCGCGCGCACAGGCTCCAGGAACAGCTCGCCGCGCACCGGGTTGCCGGTGGTGCGCAGTTTGTCGCTGGCCTCGAAGGTGTTCGGGAAAGCTTCGCAGACTCGGCCTGCCAGCGGCACCAGCAGCCGATTGGCGGTACCGGCCTTGGCGTTCTGCTCGTGGATCACCACGGGCACGCCAGCCAGCTTCGCCGCCACACCGCCCGGGCCGGTCACATAGCCGCCAAAGCCGACCACACACACCGGCTTGAGCCGACGGATGATGCGCCGCGCCTGCAGCACCGCCTTGAACAGGGTGAACGGCGCCTTGAGCAGCGACAGCTTGCCCTTGCCACGCAAGCCGGTGACCTGGATCAGGTGCAGTTGCAACCCGGCCTGGGGCACCAGCTCGTTTTCGATACCGCGTGGGGTGCCCAACCAGTGCACGGTGTAACCGCGTGCCTGGAACTCACGGGCGCAGGCCAGGGCCGGGAACACGTGGCCACCGGTGCCGCCTGCCATGATCAATACGTTTTTGCCTTCAACGGCCATGTCTTGGCTCCTCGGCAAAATCGCTCTCATCGAATTCATGTTCTTCGCTGCCCAGGTGCGTGCGGCTCTCCCACTCGATGCGCAGCAGCAGGCCCATGCACACGCAGCAGATCACCAGCGAGCTGCCGCCGTAGCTGAGGAACGGCAGGGTCAGGCCCTTGGTCGGCAGCAGGCCGACGTTCACTCCGATGTTGATCAGAAACTGGCCGATCCACAGGAAGGCCAGGCCGTAGGCCATGTAAGCGGCAAAGAACTGCTTGGCTTTCTCGGCCCACAGACCGATGTACATCGCGCGCAGGCTGACAAACACGAACAGCGCAACGGTCAGCAGCGAACCGACCACGCCCAGCTCTTCGGCCAGTACCGAGAACACGAAGTCGGTGTGTGCTTCGGGCAGGTAGAACTGCTTCTGCACGCTGTTGCCCAGGCCCACGCCCAGCCACTCACCGCGGCCGAAGGCAATCAGGGCCTGGGTCAGCTGATAGCCGGAACCGAATTGATCCGACCAGGGGTCGGTGAAGGTGATCAGGCGCGCCATCCGGTAGGGTTGCGCCTGTACCAGAATGAACACCGCCGCCACCGCCAGCACCACCATCAGGCTGAAGCGGAACAGCCCCACCCCGCCCAGGAACAGCATCGCCGCGGCGGCGCCCATCATCACCACCGTGGCGCCGAAGTCCGGCTCCATCAGCAGCAGGCCGGCCATCGGCAGCAGCACGATGAACGGCTTGAAGAAGCCCATCCAGCTCTCGCGTACCTCGGTCTGGCGGCGCACCAGGTAGCCCGCCAGGTAGATCACCACGAACACCTTGGCGATTTCGGAAGGCTGCACGTTGAAGAAGCTGAAGCCGATCCAGCGCATCGAGCCGTTCACTTCGCGGCCGATGCCCGGCACCAGTACCAGCACCAGCAACCCGAAGGCACCGACCAGCATCATGAAGCCCATGCGCTGCCAGGTGGCGATCGGCACCATCATGGTGACGACGCAGGCGACCAGGCCGATGGCCACGTACACCAGGTGACGGATCATGTGGTAAAGCGGGTTGCCCGACTGCAACGCGGCCACTTCCGAGGAGGCCGAGGTGATCATCACCAGGCCAAGGCCCAGCAGCGCCAGGCAGCCAGCGAGCATGGCGAAATCGAGGTCGATGCCGCGACCGGTGACCAGGGGGGACGGATAAGGCTTGATGATGCCGAAGATCATGCCAGCCCCTCCACGGCCTGGGCGAACAGGCGCCCACGCTCTTCGAAGTTCTTGAACATGTCCAGGCTTGCGCAGGCAGGCGACAGCAGCACGGCGTCGCCTGGCTGGGCGAGCGCGGCGCCCTGCTGCACGGCTTCGTCGAGGCTGCCGACGCGAATCAGCGGCACGCTGTCGCCCAACGCCTGGGCCATGCGCTCGGCATCACGGCCCAGCAGCACCACGGCGCGGCAGTGCGCCGCCACCGGGGCACGCAGCGCCGAGAAATCCGCGCCCTTGCCGTCGCCGCCGGCCACCAGCACCAGCTTGCCGTCGATATCCGCACCCAGGCCTTCGATGGCCGCCAGCGCGGCACCGACGTTGGTGGCCTTGGAGTCGTCGTACCAGCTCACGCCGTCACGCTCGCGCAGCCACTGGCAACGGTGGGCCAGGCCGGCAAAGGTGCGCAGGCTGGCCAGCATGGCGTCGAACGGCAGGCCTGCAGCATGCCCCAGGGCCAGCGCCGCGAGGGCGTTGGACTGGTTGTGCGCACCACGGATCCTCAGCTCGCGCACCGGCATCAGGGTCTGGAACTCGAACGCCAGGTACTTCTCGCCGTTCTCTTCGCGCAGCCCGAAGCCCTTGAAGTCGGGCACATTCAGGCCGAACGTCCAGCACGGCACGTTTTCCATCGGCAGCGGACGGCTCAGGGCATCCTGGCGGTTGACCACCACCTGCCGTGCGCCACGGAAGATCCGGTGCTTGGCCAGGTGATAGGCCGGCAGTCCGCTGTAGCGGTCCATGTGGTCTTCGCTGACGTTGAGCACGGTGGCCACTTCGGCATTCAGCTGATCGGTGGTCTCCAGCTGGAAGCTCGACAGCTCCATCACGTACAGCTCGATGGCGTCGTCCAGCAGGTCCAGTGCCGGTGTACCGAGGTTGCCGCCCACTGCCACACGTTTGCCTGCCGCAACGGCCATCTCCCCGACCAGGGTGGTGACGGTGCTCTTGGCATTGGAACCGCTGATGGCAATGATCGGCGCCTTGGCATTGCGCGCGAACAACTCGATGTCGCCCGACAGCTTCACGCCGCGCGCGGCCGCCTGCTGCAGGGCCGGGGTCGCCAGGGCCAGGCCGGGGCTGACGTACAGCTCGTCGGCACGGCACAGGAACTCCACATCCAGTTCGCCACAACGCACTTCCACCTGCGGGTAGTCGCGGCGCAAGGTCGCCAGCTCCGGCGGGTTCTCGCGGGTATCGGCCACCGCAAACGCAATGCCCCGGTTCGCCAGGAAGCGAACCAGGGACATGCCGCTCTTGCCGAGGCCGACAACGATGCGGAAGTGGTCAGACGCGATCAGGGACACTCGTTTCTACCTCAGTTTCAGGGTGGCAAGGCCGAACAGCACGAGAATCACGGTGATGATCCAGAAGCGGACGATCACCCGAGGCTCGGGCCAACCCTTGAGTTCAAAGTGGTGGTGGATCGGTGCCATGCGAAACACGCGCTTGCCGGTCAGCTTGAAGGAGGCCACCTGGATCACCACCGACAGGGTCTCCATCACGAACACGCCGCCCATGATGAACAGCACGATCTCCTGACGCACGATCACGGCAATGGTGCCCAACGCGGCACCCAGTGCCAGGGCACCGACGTCACCCATGAACACCTGCGCCGGGTAGGTGTTGAACCACAGAAAGCCCAGGCCCGCGCCGATCAGCGCGCCGCAGAACACGATCAGCTCGCCGGCGCCCGGCACGTAGGGGATCAGCAGGTATTCGGCGAACTTCACGTTGCCCGACAGGTAGCAGAAGATACCCAGCGCACCACCGACCATCACCGTCGGCATGATCGCCAGGCCGTCCAGGCCGTCGGTCAGGTTGACCGCGTTGCTCGAACCCACGATGACGAAATAGGTCAGCACCACGAAGCCGATGCCCAGCGGGATGGTGACATCCTTGAGCATCGGCACGATCAGGGTGGTTTCCACGCTGGTGGGCGCGGTCATGTACAGGAAGATCGCCGCGCCCAGGCCGAACACCGATTGCCAGAAGTACTTCCAGCGGCTTGGCAGGCCACGCGAGTTCTTCTCGATCACCTTGCGGTAGTCGTCGACCCAGCCGATGGCGCCGAACAGCAGGGTGACGATCAGCACCACCCACACATAGCGGTTGGTCAGGTCGGCCCACAGCAGCGTGCTCACGCCGATGGCAGACAGAATCAGCGCACCGCCCATGGTCGGGGTGCCGGACTTGGAGAGGTGCGATTGAGGGCCGTCATTGCGCACGGCTTGACCGATCTGGCGAATCTGCAGGGTACGAATCATCCAGGGGCCCAACCACAGGGCCAGCGACAACGCGGTCAGTACACCCAGAATCCCGCGCAGGGTCAGGTACTGAAAGACCGCGAAGCCTTTGTAGAACTGTTGCAGATACTCAGCCAGCAGCAGCAGCATTAATGTTTCTCCCCGCTGGAACCGCACAAGGCCGCCACGACGTTTTCCATCGCAGCGCTGCGCGAACCCTTGATCAAAATGGTGGTGTTGTTGGCCTGCTCGACGCGAACGGCGTCGATCAAGTCAGCTTGAGTGGCGAAATGATGGGCCCCGGTGCCAAATGCCTTGACCGCTTCGGCCATCATCGGGCCCACGGCATAAAGTGCTGCAACCTTGCCCCTGGCGTATGCGCCGACCTGCCGATGCCCTTCCTCGGCCCACTGGCCCAATTCGCCGATATCCCCGAGCACCAGGACGGTACGCCCGGAAAAGCCGGCGAGTATATCAACGGCAGCGCACATGGAGGTGGGGTTTGCGTTGTAACTGTCGTCGATCACGCGCACACCGGTGGGCGCCATGTGCACCACGGTGCGGCCCTTGACCGGCTGCACCGCGTCAAGACCCTCGACGATGCCTTCCAGTGTCACGCCGAAAGCCTGTGCGGCAGCCGCGGCGGCCAGGGCGTTGCTGACATTGTGAGTGCCCAGCAGGTTGAGCTGGACGCGGGCGTTGCCCAGCGGGCTGCGCAATTCGAAACCGGGGCAGCCGCGTTCGTCGTGACGAATGTCGGTGGCATGAAAATCTGCGTCGGCATTGGCCAGGGCGAAAGTGATCACAGGGTGATGGCCGGCGCGCTGTTTCCAGATGCCGAACGCCTTGTCATCCAGGTTCAATACCGCCACGCCATCCTGGCCCAGGCCTTCGAGGATCTCGCCCTTGGCTTCGACGATTTTCTCCGGCCCGCCGAACTCACCCACATGAGCGGTACCGGCGTTGTTGATGATCACCACCTGCGGCCGGGTCAGGCCGACGGTGTAGGCGATTTCGCCGATGCGCGAGGCGCCCAGCTCGATGACCGCGGCCGTATGGTGCGGGGCCAGTTCCAGCAGGGTCAGCGGTGCGCCGAAGTCGTTGTTGAGGTTGCCACGGGTGGCCAGTACCGGCCCGCGGGTGCGCAGGATGCTGGCCAGCATCTCCTTGACCGTGGTCTTGCCACTGGAGCCGGTGATTGCGGCAACCGGCTTGTCGAAGGCGGCGCGATTGAGCGCCCCCAACTGGCCCAGGCCCAGGCGGGTATCGGCAACCACCAGTTGCGGCAGGCTGCTGCCCGGCACTTCGTGCTGCACCAGCGCCGCAACGGCGCCCTTGGCAGCCACTTCGTCCAGGTAATCGTGACCGTCGAAACGCGGCCCGGCCAGGGCGACGAACAACTGGCCAGGGGTGATCGCGCGGCTGTCGATGCTGACGCCATCGAAGGTTGCATCCTGGCCATGCAGGCGGCCCTGCAGCGGCGCTACCAACTGGCTGAGGGACATTGACTCAAGCATTCGGGGCCTCCCAGGCTGCCAGGGCTCTTTCGGCCTCGACCAGGTCGGAGAAGTCATGGCGCTCGCCGTTGATCTCCTGGTAATCCTCGTGCCCCTTGCCCGCCAGCACGATGACGTCGTCGGCAGCGGCGGTGGCGATCAGGTGCGCAATCGCCGGGCCACGGCCGGCGATGAACTCGACGCTTTCACCCCGGGCAAAGCCTGGGCGGATATCGTCGAAAATCTGCTGGGGCGCCTCGCTGCGCGGGTTGTCGTCGGTGACCAGCACGCGGTCGGCCAGGCGCTCGGCCACTTCGGCCATCAGCGGGCGCTTGCCGCGATCGCGGTCGCCGCCGCAGCCGAACAGGCACAGCAGCTTGCCTTGCGCATGGGGACGCAGGGCTTCGAGGACCTTTTCCAGGGCATCGGGGGTGTGGGCGTAATCGACCACCACCAACGGCTTGCTGCCACCGCCCAGGCGCTGCATGCGCCCTACGGGGCCTTCGAGCTGCGGCGTGACCTTGAGAATTTCGTCCAGCGGATGATCCATCGCCATCAGCGTGCCGACCGCGGCCAGCATGTTGCTGAGGTTGAAGCGCCCGAGCAGGCGGCTGCGCAGCATATGCTCGCCCTGTGCCGTTACCAGCACCGCACGCACGCCATCGTCGTCGAACTTCGCTTCGCGGCAGTACAGCGAGGCGGCAGCGTCGACGAGGCTATAGCTGATCAGACGCGAATCACCCTTCTGCGCCGCCAGCTCACGCCCGAAGGCATCGTCCAGATTGACCACCCGCGAGCGCAGGTCGGGCCAGGCGAACAGGCGCGCCTTGGCGGCCTGGTAGGCCTCCATGCTGCCGTGGTAGTCAAGGTGATCGCGTGACAGGTTGGTCATTACCACGATGTCGAAGGCCAGTGCCGCTACCCGGCCCTGTTCCAGCGCATGGGAGGACACTTCCATGGCCACGGCCTTGGCGCCAGCCTTCTTCAGGTCGCCCAGGGTCGACTGCACGGCAATCGGATCTGGCGTGGTCAGCCGGCCACTTTGCAGCTGGCCGTAGAAACCGGTACCCAGGGTGCCGATCAGGCCGCAGTGCTGGCCCAGCAGGTCGAGCGCCTGGGCCACCAGCTGGGTGACGCTGGTCTTGCCGTTGGTGCCGGTCACGCCGATCAGCTCGAGCTGGCGGCTCGGCTCGCCATAGAAGCGCCCCGCGATATCCGACAGCTGGGCAATCAGGCCCTTGACCGGAATCATCGGCACATCGGTGATCGGCAGCACGGTGGTGTTCTGCACTTCATAGGCCACGGCTGCCGCGCCGCGCTTGAGCGCATCGGCAATATGCTCGCGGCCGTCGACACGCGCACCCGGCACCGCCAGGAACAAGTCCCCGGCGCGGACCTTGCGGCTGTCCAGGGTCAGTTCGCGGATCAACGGGTCGTTGTTGCCGCTCAGGGCAAACAGCTTACTCAATGGCATCGACATCAACCGCGCCCTCCCTTGGCGGGCGCAGCACCGGCCTGCTGCTGTGGAGTAGGAGCCGGCAGGTTGTCTGGCGGCACGTTCATCAGTCGCAGGGTGCCGGACATGACCTTGCTGAATACCGGCGCCGATACCAGGCCGCCGAAGTAGCCACCCTTGCTCGGCTCGTCGATCACCACCACGATGGCATAGCGCGGATCGCTCATCGGGCCGAAGCCGGTGAACAGCGAGCGGTAGGCGTTCTCGGTGTAGCCCTTGGAACCGACGGTGGCCTTACGGGCCGTACCCGACTTGCCGCCCACGTGATAGGAAGGCACCTGCGCACGGAACACGCCACGTGGCGCTTCGATGACCTGCTGCAGCATGCCCTGGATGGTCTTGGCGGTATCCTCGGGCACCACCTGGGTGGCTTCCGGGGTCTTGTCCACCTTGAGAATGCTCAGCGGTACCATCTTGCCGTTGTTGGCCAGCGCGGCGTAGGCATGCACCAGCTGCAACGCGGTCACCGACAGGCCGTAGCCGTAGGACAGGGTTGCGGTCTCGGCCTTGCGCCACTCGCGGTGGTTGGGCAGGTTGCCGACACGCTCGCCCGGGAAGCCCAGGCCGGTGTACTGGCCCAGGCCCAGTTGCGACATCACGCGGTAGATGGACTCGCCACCGATATCGAAGGCGATCTTGCTCATGCCCACGTTACTGGAGTTGATCAGGATGCCAGTCAGGTCGAGGATCGGGCCTTCGCTCCTGGACACGTCACGAATGGTGTAGCGGCCCAGCTGCAGGGTGCCCGGATAGACCTCGACCTTGTCGGTCGGCTTCCAGCGCCCACTTTGCAGGGCGGCGCTCATGGAGAAAGGCTTGACCGTGGAGCCCGGCTCGAACACGTCGATGATGGCACGGTTGCGCATCGCCGCCGGGAACATGCTGCGGCGGTTGTTGGGGTTGTAGGTGGGCTGGTTGACCATGGCCAGCACTTCGCCGGTCTTCACATCCATGATCACCAGGCTACCGGCCTTGGCTTCCTGTTCGGCAATCGCGTTACGCAGTTCGCGGGTGGCCAGGTACTGCAGACGCAGGTCGATGGACAACGCCAAGGTCTTGCCGGCCTTGGCGTTCTTGGTGACCTGTACGTCCTTGATCAGCCGGCCGCGCCGGTCCTTGATCACCTGCCGCTTGCCGGGCACCCCGGCCAGCCACTCGTCGTAGGCGAGCTCCACCCCCTCGCGACCGTGATCGTCGAGGTCGGTGAACCCGACCATGTGCGCAGCGACATCGCCGGCGGGATAGAAGCGGCGGAACTCTTCGATGCCATACACGCCGGGCACCTTGAGGTCGAGCACCACCTGGCCCTGCTCCGGGGTAAGGCCGCGGACCAGGTAGATAAATTCCTTGTTGGCCTGCTGTTCGAGGCGCTCGGCCAGTTGCTGCGGGTTCTGCTTGAGCGCGGCGGCAAGCGCCGGCCAGCGGTCCTTGGCAGCCTGCATCTCCTTGGGGTTGGCCCACAGGGTGGTAACCGGCGTACTCACGGCCAGCGGCTCGCCGTTGCGGTCGGTGATCAGCCCGCGGTGCGCAGGAATCGGAATGTGACGCAGGCTGCGGGCATCGCCCTGCCCCTTGAGGAAGTCGCGGTCGACCACCTGCAGGTCGACGATACGCCAGGCAATGGCCCCCACCATGATCACCAGCAGGCCGACCACAACGCGGAACCGCCACGGGTAGAGTGCGCCTTCAAGTTTCATCATGGCGCCACCATCCGTACTTCGTCAGCGGCGGGAATGCGCATGTGCAGCTGTTCGCTGGCCAGATTCTCGATGCGGCTGTGGGCGGTCCAGGTGCTCTGTTCCAGAATCAACCGGCCCCACTCGGCCTGCGCCTTGTCGCGTTCGTTGAGCTCGCCGTACAGGGTATTGAGCAACTGGCGGTTCCAGTGCGCACTGTAGGACACCGCCACCGACGAAACGAGCACGCCAATGAACAGCAGCAGCATCAGGAAGCTGCCGCCTGGCAAAGGCTTGGCAAAAAGCCTGCTCAACGCAGCTTCTCCGCCACACGCATGACCGCGCTACGCGAGCGCGGGTTGGCCTTGAGCTCGGCCTCGGAGGCGAACTGCGCCTTGCCATGGACCTTGATCTTGGGCTCGAAGGGCTTGTGTTGTACCGGCAGGTTGCGTGGCAGGTTGTCGGCCTCTCCCTTGGCCAGCTTGCGCATGAACAGCTTGACGATGCGGTCTTCCAGCGAATGGAAGCTGATGACCACCAGACGGCCACCGATCTCGAGCGTGTCGAGGGCAGCCTCGAGCCCGGCTTCGAGGTCGCCCAGCTCGTTGTTGACGTGAATGCGCAGCCCCTGGAAAGCACGGGTGGCGGGGTTCTTGCCCTTTTCCCACGCGGGGTTGGCGACCTTGAGCACTTCGGCGAGGTCGGCGGTACGGGTAAAGGGTTGCTGCTCGCGACGGGCGACCACGGCGTTGGCCATGCGCTTGGCGAAACGCTCTTCGCCGTACTCCTTGAACACGCGGGCGATTTCTTCGGCCGGCGCGGTGGCGATGAATTCGGCGGCGCTGACGCCACGGCTCGGGTCCATGCGCATGTCCAGCGGGCCGTCGTTCATGAAACTGAAGCCGCGCTCGGGGTCATCGAGCTGCGGCGAGGACACGCCCAGGTCGAGCAGGATGCCATTGACCTTGCCGGACAGGCCCCGCTCGGCGACTTCGGCGCCCAGCTCGGCGAAACTGCGCTGCACAATGACAAAGCGGCCGTCTTCGGCCGCCAGCGCTTGCCCGGTGGCAATCGCTTGTGGGTCCTTGTCGAACCCCAGCAGCCGACCCTGCGGCCCCAGGTGCTGGAGAATCAGCCGGCTGTGCCCGCCACGCCCGAAGGTGCCATCCAGATAGCAGCCATCGGCGCGTACGGCGAGAGCCTCGACGGCTTCGTCAAGCAGTACGGTGATGTGTTTGAAGCCACTATCTATAGTCACAGGATCAGATCACGCAGTTCATCAGGCATCGCGCCCGGTTGTTGAATGGCCACCAGGTCAGCTGCAGCAACAGCGTTCCAGGCGTCCTCGTCCCACAGTTGGAATTTGTTCAGTTGCCCCACCAGCATCGCCCGCTTGTCCAGCTTGGCGTACTCGCGCAGACGCGGTGGCACCAGGAAACGCCCACTGCCGTCGAGCTCCAGATCCACCGCATTGCCGATCAGCAGACGCTGCAGGCGACGGTTCTCTTCGCGTAACGACGGCAAGGCACGCAGCTTGGCTTCGATCAGTTCCCACTCATCCAGCGGATACACGCACAAGCAGGGATCAACCGCGTCGATCGTCACGATCAACTGCCCGGAACTGCGCGAATCGAGCTCGTCACGGTACCGGCTCGGCATTGCGAGACGGCCTTTTGCGTCGAGGTTGATTGCGTTGGCTCCGCGAAACACGGCTGCACTTCCCTAAATGTTAGCTTTTTTGTGTCTGAAAACCCACTTCATGCCACTTTCCGCCACTTGCGCACACTATAGGAATCCGCCCACCACACCGTCAAGGCGCGCTTATAAGGAAAACCCTTACAGATCGGCGATTTAGAGCAACAAGGCGATACAAAGAGGAGAATCGAGAGGGGTTTTGACGGGGAAAGGCAAATTCACTCAAACGGATAGAGTGCAAAGTTAAAGTGATTTATGAAGAGTAAGATTTTTTTGGTATTACCAGAACACATCTGCTATCGAATCAAGCAGGAAGGGAAAAGGTGGAGAGTCGATCTGTAAGCCGGGTTCTGTCGAGGACAGTCATTCCTCTACGACGGCCATCACTGGACGCCTTTAGCAACCTACCCGGTTCCAACGCGGGCCGCGCCATATGGAACCCTATTTGGTCTTGCTCCGAGTGGGGTTTACCTAGCCACGGACTGTTGCCAGCCGTGCGGTGCGCTCTTACCGCACCTTTTCACCCTTACCGGCACCGAAGTGCTTAGGCGGTTATTTTCTGTGGCACTTTCCGTAGGCTCACGCCCCCCAGGCATTACCTGGCACTCCGCCCTATGGAGCCCGGACTTTCCTCCCCCCTCTTTTGCGGAACAAAAGAAGGCAGCGACTGTCCAATCGACTCTCCGCCGCAAAGGTTAACGGCAGCGGGCCCCGAGAACAAGCGATAAAACAAATAATATCACTATGACATTAGTGGTCTTTCTGTTTTTCCAACGCTATTTGATACAAAACATTCTTCCGCACCCCGGTAATTTCCGCCGCCAGGGCTGCTGCACGCTTGAGCGGCATCTCTGCCAGCAGAAGATCAAGCACGCGCATCACTTCGCTGCTCACGGCCTCTTCGTTCTCCGGGGCGGTCCAGCCCGCCACCAGCACCACGCACTCCCCACGCTGCTGATTGCTGTCGTTTTCGACAAACGCGCGCAGCTCGGCCAGGGGCAGCCCCTTCAGGGTCTCGAAGGTCTTGGTCAGCTCACGAGCCAGCAACGCCGGCCGTTCGCCGCCAAACACCGCCTCCATATCCTGCAGACACTCCAGAATGCGGTGTGGCGCCTCATAGAAAATCAGCGTACGGGGTTCTTCCTTGACCTGGCTCAGGCGCGCGCGGCGACCTACCGCCTTGGCCGGCAGAAAACCCTCGAAGATGAACCGGTCGGACGGCAGGCCCGCCGCCGACAACGCCGCGATCAGTGCGCAGGCGCCCGGTACCGGCACCACATCGATGCCCGCCGCTCGCGCCTGGCGCACCAGATGGTAGCCCGGGTCAGAGATCAGCGGCGTACCGGCATCGGAGATCAACGCCACATCGTCGCCGGCCAGCAGGCGCGTGATGAAGCGGCTGCCCTCGTCGCGCTCGTTGTGCTCGTGACAGGCGGCCAGCGGCGTGTTGATGCCGAAGTGCTGCAGCAAGCGGACCGAGTGGCGCGTGTCCTCGGCCGCGATCAGCGCCGCCTCGCGCAGTACCTTCAAGGCCCGGGCGCTCATGTCATCCAGGTTGCCAATGGGCGTAGCCACCACGAAAAGCTTGCCGGCAGTGGAATTGGAAGCACCTGGAGCATCGGTCACAGCACACACCTGTAAATAGAGAACAAAGCGCCATTGTAGCCCGTAAGGCGGCAACAATGCGTTACCCACAGCGGCGGCACGCCTGCGCAGGGCGACCTATATTGAAGGATTAACGCCAGCAAGATCGCGCCCCGGCCAGCGCTTGGGTACAATTGCAGGTTAATTTGATCGAGTAACAGGATTTTTACATGATCGCTTGCCTGCGGCTGCTCTCAGCCCTCTGCCTCGCTGCCCTGCTGGCAGCCTGCGCCAGTTCGCCCTCGTCCAGCCTGGGTGAGCTGCCGCGCACTCCGGATGCCAGCATCGAGCAACTGCTCGACCAGGCCGCCACCAGCAAGACACCTGAAAAGGCTGCACTGCTGCGCCTGAGCGCCGCTGACCTGGCCTACCACCAGAAAGACTTCGCACGGGCCTCGCGGATCCTCGAGCAGGTGCCACTCGACACCCTCAAGCCGGCCCAGCAAGTGTTCGCCAGCACCCTTGGCGCCGAGCTGGCGATGAGCCGCAACCAGCCCAAGGCCGCCCTCACCGCCCTGAGCCACCCGAGCCTGGCCCGGTTGGACGAACTGCCGCCCGAGCTTCAGGTGCGCACCCGCAGCGTGCATGCCGCCGCCCTGGAAGCCGATGGCCAGACCCTGGCTGCCGCGCAACAGCGCGTCGCCATGGCTCCCCTGCTCAGCGGCGCCGCCGCCAGTGCCAACCACGAGGCCATCTGGAACCTGGTTGCCGCCCTGCCCACCGAACAACTGCAAGGCACCGGCACCGACGTGATGGCCGGCTGGACCAGCCTGGCCCTGGCCGTCAAGAGCGCCGGCACCCTCGAACAGCAGCAGGCCGCCATCGAAAGCTGGCGCAACCAGCACGCCGGCCACCCTGCCGCCGTGCAACTGCCACAGCCCCTGCTCAAACTCAAGGAACTGGCCAGCCAGCCGCTGACCAAGATCGCCCTGCTGCTGCCCCAGGAAGGCCCGCTGGCAGGTGTCGCCCGCGCCCTGCGCGACGGCTTCATGGCGGCGCACTTCCAGGCCCAGCAGGCCGGCCAGAAGCCGCCTTCGGTCGAAGTCTTCGACAGCTCGCGCCTGACCTCCCTCGATGACTTCTACCGCAAGGCCCAGGCCAGCGGCGTCCAGCTGGTGGTAGGCCCGCTCGAGAAGAACCTGGTCAAGCAGTTGAGCGCCTACCCGCAACTGCCGATCACCACCCTGGCACTGAACTACAGCGACGCCGGCCAGACCGGCCCGGCGCAACTGTTCCAGTTCGGCCTGGCCGCCGAAGACGAAGCCCGCGAAGTCTCGCGCCGCGCCCAGGCCGACGGCATGCGTCGTGCCGTGGCCCTGGTGCCGAGCGGCGAATGGGGCGATCGCGTACTCAAGGCCTTCCGCCAGGACTGGGAAGCCAAGGGCGGCACCCTGATTGCCGCTGCCCACGTGTCGCAGCCGGTAGCCCTGGCCCAGCAGATCGCCGACCTGTTCCAGCTGCGCCAGAGCGAAGGCCGCGCCAAGAGCCTGCAGAGCACCGTGGGCGGCAGTGTCTCGGCACAGCCATCGCGTCGCCAGGACATCGATTTCATCTTCCTGGCCGCAACCCCGACCCAGGCCCAGCAGATCAAGCCGACACTGAACTTCCAGTACGCCGGTGACGTACCGGTGTATGCCACCTCCAACGTGTACAGCGCCAGCGGCAACGTCAACGAGTACAACGACATGAACGGCATTCGCTTCTGCGAAACGCCGTGGCTGCTCGACACCGGCAACAGCCTGCGCCAGCAGGTGGTACGCCAGTGGCCGCAAGCGGCTGGCAGCATCGGTCGCCTGTACGCGATGGGTGCCGATGCCTACAGCCTCGCGCCGCGCCTGGGCCAGCTCAAGGCACTGCCGGACAACCGTATCGAAGGCCTGTCCGGCAGCCTGAGCATGAACGCCAACCAGCGCATCGAACGCCAGTTGCCATGGGCCGAGTTCACCGGCGGTCAGGTCAAGCGCCTGCCGGACACCCCGCGCTGATGCCCGACGGTTCTCGCCAGGCCGCGGGTATCGCGGCCGAACAGCAGGCCCTGCATTACCTTCAGGCGCAGGGCCTGCAGTTGCTGGCGCAGAACTGGCGATGCAAACGCGGCGAGCTTGATCTGGTCATGCTTGACGGCGATACAGTAGTATTCGTCGAAGTCCGCTACCGGCTGCACGCGGGCTTTGGCGGAGCACTGGCCAGCGTCGATACCCGCAAACAGCAAAAACTGGTGCTAGCGGCCCAGTATTTTCTGCAGCAGGAGGCGCGCTGGGCCAACCAGCCCTGTCGTTTCGACGTGATTGCCCTGCAGGGCCGCGGCCACTCGGGCACACCGCTCGACTGGCTGAAGAACGCTTTCGACAGTTGAACCCGCCCCGCTTGATGCATCCGTTACCCACTCAACTTTTTTGCTCTTTGTTTCGCGGGCTGCACAGTCATGTGCCGCAGGGTCTTCAAGACGTTGCGACACGCCCGACCAGCCGCCCCACTTAAGGTCACACAGATGGACATGCAATCCCGAATTCGCCAGCTATTCCAGGCCAGCATCAACACCAAGCAACAGGCGATGGAAGTCCTTGCACCACACATCGAGCAAGCCAGTCAGGTGATGGTCAACGCGCTGCTCAACGAGGGCAAGATGCTCGCCTGCGGCAACGGCGGCTCGGCGGGCGATGCCCAGCACTTCTCGTCCGAACTGCTCAACCGCTTCGAGCGCGAGCGCCCGAGCCTGCCGGCCATCGCGCTGACCACCGACAGCTCGACCATTACCTCGATCGCCAACGACTACAGCTACAACGAGATCTTCTCCAAGCAGATCCGCGCCCTGGGCCAACCGGGCGACGTGCTGCTGGCGATTTCCACCAGCGGCAACTCGGCGAACATCATTCAGGCGATCCAGGCCGCACATGATCGCGAAATGATTGTCGTAGCTCTGACCGGACGCGATGGCGGCGGCATGGCCTCGCTGCTACTGCCCGAAGATGTGGAGATTCGCGTACCGGCCACCGTCACCGCACGCATCCAGGAAGTCCACCTGCTGGCGATCCACTGCCTTTGCGACTTGATCGACAGCCAATTGTTCGGGAGTGAAGAATGACCCCTAATCGCCTTGGCCTGATGGCCCTGACCCTGTGCCTGAGCATCACCGGCTGCAGTTCGGTGATTACTGCCAGCCGCGAAAACCCGATCGAGGACGATCGCGGCACCCGCACCTTCGGCAGCAAGATCGACGACTCGCTGATCGAAACCAAGGTAGCGGTGAACGTGGCCAAGGCCAGCCCGGACCTGGACAAGAACTCGCACATCGTCGTCACCAGCTTCAACGGCATCGTGCTGCTGGCCGGGCAGACCCCGCGCGCCGACCTCAAGAGCCTGGCCGAGCAGACCGCCGGTCAGGTGCAGCGGGTCAAGAAGGTGCACAACGAACTTCAGGTGCTGCCGCCCTCCTCGCTGCTGGCGCGCAACAATGACGCCTGGCTGACCACCAAGATCAAGGCCCAGATGCTGACCGACAGCAACATCCCCGGTTCGCGCATCAAGGTGGTGACCGAGAACGGCATCGTCTACCTGCTGGGCCTGCTGACCCAGCAGGAAGCCAATCAGGCCACCAACCTGGTGCAAGGCGTGTCGGGTGTGCAGAAGATCGTCAAGCTGTTCGAATACATTGACTGACCGCGGCTTCACGCCCTTCACCGGCCTCGCCGGTGAAGGGCGTGAAGCCGCCGGCGCACCGCAACCCCCACCGACACCCCACAGGAATACCCATGAAGAACGGCCTGTTCGCCACCCTGCTGATCGCTACCTTCGCCACCCTGGCCGGCTGCTCCACCCCAAGCCTGATCACCCTCAATGATGGCCGTGAGTTCCAGGCGGTCGACGCGCCGAAACTCGAACGCAGCTCCGGCTTCTACGAGTTCCAGCAGCTCGACGGCAAACGCACCCGTGTGAACAAGGATCAGGTGCGCACCATCACCGACCTGTAAGCACACAGGCCCAAAAAAAAGGCGACCCCGCAAGGTCGCCTTTTTTCATTTCACCACTTTCAGGCTCGGACGCCCACTTGGCCGCGGCGGCTGCCCGCCACTCGGCGGGCCGTCATCATCCGGCTCGACGCCCTCGTCCTCGAGGTCGTCATCCTCCATCAGTGGCGGCTCGAGTTCGAACACCATGCCCTGGCCATTCTCACGGGCATAGATACCCAGGATGGCGCCGGCAGGCACATACAGCGTGTGGGCAACCCCACCGAAACGCCCCTCGAAGCTCACGGCTTCGTTATCCATGTGCAAGTGACGCACAGCATTGGGCGACACGTTCAAAACGATCTGGCCATCGCTGGCGAAGCCCTGAGGCACCTGCACCGCAGGGTACTCGGCATTGACCAGCATGTGCGGCGTGCAATCGTTGTCCACGATCCACTCATACAAGGCTCGCACCAGATACGGACGACTGGAGTTCATCAACGGCTCCTTAAAACCTAACGCATATCGCGTTCAGCGGCGGACAGGCTGGCCTTGAAGGCTTCCCGCGCAAACTGACGCTCCATGTAATCGAGCAGCGGCTTGGCTGGCCGCGGCAGTTCGATACCCAATACCGGCAAACGCCACAGTATGGGCAATAGACAACAATCCACCAGGCTTTGCTCCTCACTCAGGAAACAAGGCTTGTCGGCGAACAACGGCGAAACGCCGGTAAGGCTCTCGCGCAGCTCCTTGCGCGCCTGCACGCGGGCAGGCTCCTTGCTGCGCGGGTCGAGAATCAGGTCCACCAGCGAACACCAGTCACGCTGGATACGGTGGATCAGCAGGCGGCTGTTGGCACGCGCCACCGGGTAGACCGGCAACAGCGGCGGGTGCGGGTAGCGCTCGTCGAGGTATTCCATCACCACGGTCGACTCATACAACGCCAGGTCACGATCAACCAGGGTCGGTACGCTGCCATACGGGTTGGCTTCCAGCAGCTTGGGCGGCTGGCGCCCGGCTTCGACACTGATGATCTCGACGCCGACACCTTTCTCGGCGAGAACGATGCGCACCCGATGAGAATAATGATCAGCGGGGTCGGAGTAGCAGGCTAACCGATTGGTCACGCCCATGGGGGTCCTCCTCGCGTGTTGAACTTATGAAATTACAAATGCAAACGCGCCCTGGGGGCCCTCCATACTGCAGAGGGACCCCAGGGCGCGCGTTAAACTAACAGATTTTACCCTGTGATCAGTGCACGTCCTTCCAGTATTCGCGCTTGAGCAGGTAGGCGAACACGAAGAAGAAGGCCAGGTACAGCAGCACGTAGGTGCCGATGCGCTGGCTCTGCAGCTTGACCGGGTTGGCCGAGTAGGCCAGGAAGGTCACCAGGTTCTTGACCTTCTCGTCGAACTGCTCGTCGGTCAGGGTACCGGATTTCGGCACGATGGTCAGCTGATCGCACGCTTCGTGGGTCAGCGGGGCACCGGTGAGCGGGTCAAACTGCTTCTTGCCCTCGACCACGGTCTGGATCTGCTTGCAACCGACCACCTGACGCCCCTGCAGGCCCACCAGCACGTTTGGCATGCCAACGTTGGGGAAGACCTTGTTGTTCACACCCCAAGGGCGTGACGGGTCCTCGTAGAAGGCCCGCAGGTAGCTGTACAGCCAATCGGTGCCGCGTACCCGCGCCACCAGGGTCAGGTCGGGCGGCGCCGCACCGAACCAGGCCTTGGCGTCGGCCGGCTGCATGCCGATGTTCATGTGGTCGCCGATCTTGGCGCCGGTGAACACCAGCTTCTCGAGCATCAGCTCGTGCGGGATGCCCAGGTCATCGGCGACACGCTCGTAACGCTGGAACTTGGCGCTGTGGCAACCCATGCAATAGTTGGCAAAGGTCCGTGCGCCGTCCTGCATGGCGGCCTTGTCGGTCAGGTCGATGTCGACCTTGTCCAGTTCCACGCCGTGTTCGGCGGCGAAGGTCAGCGAAGGCATCACTGCCAGGAGCAATACTGCAAATAGCTTTTTCATCAGCCAGTCACCCTTTCCGGAACCGGTTTGGTCTTCTCGAGCCTGGTGTAGAACGGCATCAGAATGAAGTAGGCGAAATACAGGAAGGTACATACCTGCGACAGCAAGGTGCGACCCGGGGTTGGCGCCAGCACGCCGAGCACGCCCAGGATCACGAAGGAGATGCAGAACACCCACAGCCAGGCCTTGCTCATCCAGCCCTTGTAGCGCATCGACTTGACCGGGCTACGGTCCAGCCATGGCAGCACGAACAGCACCGCGATCGCAGCACCCATGGCGATCACGCCCAGCAGCTTGTCGGGTACCGCACGCAGGATCGCGTAGAACGGCGTGAAGTACCACACAGGGGCGATGTGCTCCGGGGTCTTGAACGCGTTGGCTTGTTCGAAGTTGGGTTTCTCCAGGAAGTAGCCGCCCATTTCCGGGAAGAAGAACACGATCATGCAGAAGACGAACAGGAACACCACCACGCCGACGATATCCTTGACGGTGTAGTACGGGTGGAACGGGATGCCGTCCAGCGGAATGCCGTTCTCGTCCTTTTTCTTCTTGATGTCCACGCCATCCGGGTTGTTCGAACCCACTTCGTGCAGCGCCAGGATGTGCAGCACCACCAGGCCGAGAATCACGATCGGCAGGGCCACCACGTGCAGGGCGAAGAAGCGGTTCAGGGTAATGCCGGAGATCAGGTAGTCGCCACGGATCCACTGGGTCAGGTCGCCGCCGATGACCGGGATGGCGCCGAACAGCGAGATGATCACCTGGGCACCCCAGTACGACATCTGGCCCCAGGGCAGCAGGTAGCCCATGAAGGCCTCTGCCATCAGCGCCAGGTAGATCAGCATGCCGAACAGCCATACCAGCTCGCGTGGCTTCTGGTACGAGCCGTAGAGCAGGCCACGGAACATGTGCAGGTAGACCACGATGAAGAACGCCGACGCACCCGTGGAGTGCAGGTAGCGCAGGATCCAGCCGTATTCGACGTCACGCATGATGTATTCGACCGAGGCGAACGCCTCTTCGGCCGAAGGGGTGAAGCTCATGGTCAGCCACACGCCGGTCACGATCTGGTTGACCAGGACCAGCAGGGCCAGGGAGCCGAAGAAATAGAAGAAGTTGAAGTTCTTCGGTGCGTAGTACTTGCTCAGGTGATCTTCCCACATCTTGGTGGCGGGGAAGCGGGCGTCAACCCAGTCCATGAACTTACTCATCACGCGTTCTCCTGATCGACGCCGACGACGATGATGTCATCCGACTCGTACGAGTGCGGTGGCACTGGCAGATTGAGCGGCGCTGGCTGGGACTTGTAGACGCGGCCGGCGAGGTCGTAGTGGGAGCCGTGGCATGGGCAGAAATAGCCACCCACCCACTTGGGACCCAGGTCGACAGGCGCCACTTCGGGACGGAAGGTCGGCGAGCAGCCCAGGTGGGTGCACAGGCCGACGAGCACGAGGATTTCCGGCTTGATCGAGCGGTTCGACGGGTCGACGTAGGCCGGCTGCTCCGACGCCTTGGACTCGGGGTCGGAGAGCTCACCGGTGATCTTCTTCAGGTTGCCCAGGATCTCCTCGGTGCGGCGGACGATGAACACGGGTTGGCCGCGCCATTCAGCAATCATCTGCTGGCCGGGCTCCACCTTGGCGATGTTGACCTTGACCGGTGCACCGGCAGCTTTCGCCTTGGCACTGGGAAACCATGACCCTACGAACGGGACCGCAGCCCCCACCGCTCCTGCAGCACCCACCACGGACGTGGCTGCTACCAGGAAGCGACGCCGGCCTGCATTGACGCCGTCATTGCTCATTCAGTCCTCTCCCATCAGCTTTGTGGCCTGTTGCAACAGGCATCTACTAAGTAAATTTCGAACTGCTAAAAATAAATTTCGAACTGCTAAAAATTTGCCGCATGGTAATGAAAAGACCCATCGAAGACAAGGTTATTACCCGGCATAAAGGCTGTATCCCTTATAGCACTTGACCTGCGTCTATGCGGCAAGTTGTCACACAGGGTCGGCAGCCCCTTTTATTCAAGACATAAAAAAAGCCCGGTTCCACCAGGAACCGGGCTTTTTTTGAACGCCGAAGCGAATTAACGCTTGGAGTACTGAGGACGCTTACGTGCTTTACGCAGACCCACTTTCTTACGCTCGACTTCACGAGCGTCACGGGTAACGAAGCCAGCTTTGCGCAGAGCGCCACGCAGGGTTTCGTCGTAGTCCATCAGTGCACGGGTGATACCGTGACGGATAGCGCCCGCTTGACCGCTGACACCACCACCGATGACGGTGACGTAGATGTCGAACTTCTCGGTGGTTTCGGTGAGTTCCAGCGGCTGGCGAACTACCATGCGCGCGGTTTCACGACCGAAGAAGGTCTCGAGGGAGCGGTTGTTGATGGAGATGCTGCCAGTACCCGGACGCAGGAAAACGCGTGCGGTTGCAGTCTTGCGACGGCCAGTGCCGTAATTTTGAGTCGCCGACATAATGAACTATTCCGTTAAATCTTCAGTTCTTGGGGCTGCTGAGCAGTATGAGGGTGTACAGCGCCCGCATAGACTTTCAGCTTACGGTACATGTCGCGACCCAGCGGGTTTTTAGGCAGCATGCCCTTTACCGCGGTCTCGATCACGCGCTCAGGCGCTTTGGCGATCAACTTCTCGAAGTTGATTTCCTTGATGCCGCCCGGGAAACCGGAGTGGGAGTAGTACATTTTGTCCGAAGTCTTGGCACCAGTAACACGTACCTGCTCGGCATTGATCACGACGATGTAGTCGCCGGTGTCAACGTGAGGGGTGTATTCTGGCTTGTGCTTGCCACGCAGACGGCTCGCGATCTCAGTGGCCAGACGACCCAGGGTCTTGCCAGCAGCGTCAACGACGAACCAGTCGCGTTTTACTGTTTCCGGTTTAGCAGTAAAAGTTTTCATTCTTTATAGCCTCAGGGGCCGTCCCGCAATTTTAAGACGGCAGATCTTACTGAATAGTGCGTACTTTGACAAGGTCAAAGGCAGCCGGATACGGACGCTATCGGGGGCTCGGGTCAGCACGTCCAATACTCGGCAAGATTCTTCGGCGGCGGGGCATCACTTCCACTGCTGAGAGAGGTGCAGAATTATCCAGATTGCAGAAAAAATATCAACCTGCTTTTATGCTTCTTTTGCCGTGGAGATCGTCATGGAGTATCGCCAGCTGGGTCGCACCGACCTCAACGTGAGTGCATTGTGCCTGGGCAGCATGACCTGGGGCGAGCAGAACGACCAGGCCGAGGGCTTCGCCCAGATCGAACGGGCCAAGGCGGCCGGGATCAATTTCATCGATACCGCGGAGATGTACCCGGTGCCGCCGCGCCCGGAAACCTACTCGGCCACCGAGCAGATCATCGGCAACTGGTTCAGCCAGCGCGGCGATCGCGCCGGCTGGATCCTGGCCAGCAAGGTGGCCGGCCCCGGCAACGGCATCAGCCACATTCGCGACGGCCAGCTCAAGCACAACCGCCAGCACATCGTGGCAGCCCTGGACGCCAGCCTCAAGCGCCTGCAGACCGACTGGATCGACCTGTACCAGCTGCACTGGCCCGAGCGCAGCACCAACTTCTTCGGCAAGCTGGGCTACCAGCACCTGCCCCAGGACCACTTCACGCCGCTGGAGGAAACCCTCGAAGTGCTCGACGAACAGGTCAAGGCAGGCAAGATCCGCCACATCGGCCTGTCCAACGAAACCCCGTGGGGCACCATGAAGTTCCTGCAACTGGCCGAAAGCCGCGGCTGGCCCCGTGCGGTCTCGATCCAGAACCCGTACAACCTGCTCAACCGCAGCTTCGAAGTGGGCCTGGCGGAAATCGCCATCCGCGAGCAGTGCGGCCTGCTGGCCTACTCGCCGCTGGCCTTCGGCATGCTGTCGGGCAAGTACGAGAACGGCGCGCGCCCGGAAAACGGCCGCCTGACCCTGTTCAACCGCTTCTCGCGCTATTCCAACCCGCAGACCGTCGCCGCGTGCAGCCGTTATGTGGCCCTGGCCCGCGAGCACGGCCTGGACCCGGCGCAGATGGCCCTGGCCTTCGTGACCCAGCAGCCGTTCGTGACCAGCAACATCATCGGCGCCACCTCGCTGGCACAACTGGACAGCAACCTGGCAAGCGCCAGCCTGAAGCTCGGTGACGAGCTGCTGGCCGCCATCGATGCGATCCACCAGGACCAGCCCAACCCCGCCCCGTAAAGCGCTGCAACGGTTCCCGCAGCCCGCTGCGGGAACCGAGGGTAGACACAATCGCCAAAAAATAAGACGATCCAGCCGGTGATTGACCACTCTACCCTATAAGAATAACGACAATGATGTTTACCCAACCTACCGCATCGCTGCGGCGCGTCAGCATCCTGGCCATCGACAAGGTATTCGCATCAACCCTGATGCAGGCCAAGGATTTCTTCCACCTGGCCAGCCTGCGCTATGGCAAGCAACTGGGCCTGGGCCTGCAACCGATGTTCGAAACCCGCCTCGTTAGCCCCGACGGGCTGCCCGTGCAGAGCTTCAGCGGCGTGCAGCTACCGGTGGACAGCGGCCTCGAGCAGGCCGACGTGATCATCCTGCCGGCGTTCTGGGACGACTTCGATGCCCTGTGCCAGCGCTACCCCCAGGTCCTGCCCTGGCTGCGCGAGCAGCATGCCCGTGGCGCTGTGCTGTGCGGCGAGGCCAGCGGCGTGTTCTGGCTGGCCGAGGCCGGCCTGCTCGATGGCAAGGAGGCCACCACCTACTGGCGCTTCTTCGGCCAGTTCGCCGAACGCTTCCCGAAGGTGTCGCTGAACCAGGACAAGCACCTCACCGATGCCGACAACCTCTATTGCGCCGGCGGCGCCACCTCGGCCTGCGACCTGTACATCTACCTGATCGAGCGCTTCTGCGGGGCCAACGTGGCCCAGGCCGTGGCCCGCGACATCCTCTACGAGGTGCAACGCAACTACACCCCGGGGCGCATGGGCTTTGGCGGACAGAAGCTGCACCAGGACCTGATCATCCTGCAGATCCAGCAGTGGCTGGAGGAACACTTCGCCGACAAGTTCCGTTTCGAGGACGTGGCACGCAACCATGGCATGAGCATCCGCAACTTCATGCGCAGGTTCCAGAGTGCGACGGGGGACAAGCCGCTGCATTATCTGCAACGGCTGCGGATCGAGACGGCGAAGGGCTTGCTGTCAGGGACGCGCAAGAGCATCAAGACCATCAGCTACGAGGTGGGCTATGACGACGCCAGCTTTTTTGCGCGATTGTTCAGGCAGCACACGGAGCTGTCGCCTAACCAGTATCGGCAGCAATTCATGCAGGAGGCCTGAGGGCCTATCGCGGGTCACGCCCGCCCCCACAGGTTCGCTGCAAACCTCTGTGGGAACGGGCGTGAGCCGCGACAGCAGTGACGCGATTTAAGGCTTGTGTGCCCGCGACAGGAACTCGTGGGACTGCATCTCCAGCAAGCGGCTCAGGGTACGCTGGAACTCGAAGCTCAGGCGCCCGCCGGTGTACAGGTCCTTGAGCTCCACTTCAGCCGAGATGATCAGCTTGACGTTGCGGTCGTAGAACTCGTCGACCATGTTGATGAAGCGACGCGCCAGATCGTCGGTGGCCACGCCCATCTGCTCCACGCCGCTGAGCAGCACCGCATGGAAGATCTTGCCCAGTTCGATGTAGTCGTTCTGGCTGCGCGGGCCGTCGCACAGTTCGCGGAAGTCGAACCAGGCCACGTCGTCGCAGGTACGCAGCGCACGGATCTCGCGGTTCTCGATCATCAGCACGTCGTTTTCCACCGCCTGGGTGCATTCCGGCGTCAATGCGCGAAAGCTCTTGCGCAGGCTTTCGTGGGCTGCTTCATTCAGCGGGAAGTGGAACAGCTCGGCCTGCTCCAGGTGACGCAGGCGATAGTCCACGCCGCTGTCGACGTTGACGATGTCGGTGTTCTGCTTGATCAGGGCAATTGCCGGCAGGAAGCGCGCACGCTGCAGGCCGTCCTTGTACAGGCCGTCCGGCACGATGTTGGAGGTGGCCACCAGGGTCACGCCGTTCTTGAACAGCTCCTCCATCAGGGTGCCAAGAATCATCGCGTCGGTGATATCGGACACGAAGAACTCGTCGAAGCAGATCACCCGCGCCTCGTCGGAGAACCGCTTGGCAATGATGGTCAGCGGGTTCTTCTCGCCCTTGAGGGTCTTCATTTCCTCGTGCACGCGCTTCATGAAGCGGTGGAAGTGCGTACGCACCTTCTGCGGGAAAGGCAGCGCCTCATAGAACGTATCGACCAGGTAGGTCTTGCCGCGCCCTACCCCACCCCAGAAATACAGGCCCTTGACGGGCGCCTGCTCTTTCCTGCCGAACAGCTTGCCGAACACACCCGGCTTGCTGTTGTGCGCCGCGACCAGGTCGTCGTACAGGCGCTGCAAGTGACGCACCGCTGTTTCCTGCGCCGCGTCATGGAAGAATTCGGGACGTTTCAGATCTGCTTGATATCGTTCTAGGGGCGTCATAATTCGTTAGCAAGGCAACAAAAGCGGGCCGTCACTGTAGCGACGGCCCCGGGTAATGGCAATCAGACTTGCGATTGACGGTCAGTCCTGCTGGGGCTGCAAGGCAGCGCGCAGGCTCTCGATGGCGGCATCGCGCGCCGTGGCATCGGCGAACTGCGGGCCGTCGGCCACGCACTCGCCTTCCAGCCACAGGCTGAAGCCCAGGCCTTCGTCACGTACATCCAGCGGCTGGCCCAGTTGCAACTGCTTGCTCACCGCGCCGGCCGCCTTGCCATCGGCAAAGCTGCGCGACAGCAGCAACTGCTCGCCGTCGGCTGCCAGGAGGCGGAAACGGAAGCTGCCGTCCTCTTCACGGAAGCTCACGAAGCGTGCCGCCTTGACCGCCTTCTTCCTGGTTTCACCGCTGACCTGAACCGTGCTGCGGAACGAGCGCAGGCCCACTGCTTCGCGCAGTTGCTCAAGAAACGGCGTGGCGATCCTGCGGGCCTTCTGCGCGCCGGCCAGAAGAATATCCTCCAGGTCCGCCGGGCGGGAAATCAGCTGGTGGTAATGCTCGCGCGGCGCGCTCAACTGGCCGTCGACCAGCTGGAACAGGCGCTGCTTGGCTTCGCCCCAACCCAGCCCCTGCAGCAGTTCGCTGCGGAAGGCTTCGGCTTGCTCGGCGGTGGCAAAGGCCTGGAACAGGGTGAACAGGTGCGAGTTGTCCGGGTCCTTGGCCTCGCCCGGCGCGCGCGAGTCGGTGACGATGCGCGAGATCGCGTCCTTCATCTCCTTGGCACTGGTGAACAGCGGGATGGTGTTGTCGTAGCTCTTGGACATCTTGCGACCGTCCAGGCCCGGCAAGGTGGCCACGCTTTCCTCGATCAGCGCCTCGGGCATGGCGAAGAAGTCCTTGCCCTGGCCGAACAGGTGGTTGAAGCGCTGCCCGATATCACGGGCCATTTCCACGTGCTGGATCTGGTCGCGCCCCACCGGCACCTTGTTGGCATTGAACATCAGGATGTCCGCCGCCATCAGCACCGGATAGCTGTACAGGCCCATGCTCACGCCCGCATCCGGGTCTTCGCCGCTTTCCAGGTTCTTGTCCACCGAGGCCTTGTAGGCATGCGCGCGATTGAGCAGGCCCTTGGCCGCCACGCAGGTCAGCAGCCAGGTCAGCTCGGGGATCTCGGGAATGTCGGACTGGCGGTAGAAGGTCACGCGTTCCGGGTCCAGGCCGCCGGCCAGCCAGGTGGCGGCGATTTCCAGACGCGAGCGCTGGATGCGCTGCGGGTCGTCGCACTTGATCAGCGCATGGTAGTCGGCCAGGAAGTAGAACGAGTCGACGCCCGGCTGCTGGCTGGCGAGGACCGCCGGGCGGATGGCACCGGCATAGTTGCCAAGGTGCGGCGTGCCCGTGGTGGTGATACCGGTAAGGATACGAGTGGTCATGGGTAATCGCTTATCAGGCTTGTATCAGTTCGAAAGGCGTGGCAACACCAGATCCTTGAGGTCGGTCAGCTTGCCGTGAAAAAAGTGACCGCATTCTGCCACTTTCAGCAGCTCATGGGGGCGCGCCAGTGCATCGGACCAGGCGTAGACGATCTGCGGATCGATCACCTCGTCGGTTTCGGGCTGGATCACGCTCAAGGCACCTGCCTGCGGCAGGCCGTCGGTACCGCCAAGGCGCATCACCGCCGGGGCTACCATGAACAGGTGCTTGAGCGTGACGCCCTGGGCTTCGAGCCGGCCGCCGAGGCTGGCCGCGACGAAGCCGCCGAAGGAGAAGCCCATCAGCGTCAAAGGTAATTCGGGATGTTTTTCGCGCAGCCAGGTTGCAGCGGCCTGTGCATCGTCGACTTCGCCGCTGCCCATGTCATGGCTGCCAGCGCTCTGGCCTACACCGCGGTAGTTGAAGCGCAGGGTGATGTAGCCGGCATCGCGTGCGGTGCGCTGCAGCATCGACACCACCTTGTTGGTCATGGTGCCGCCCTGCACGGGGTTGGGGTGGCACAGCAGGACGATGCCGCGAGGGTCTGCCACGTCCAGGTACAGGGCTTCCAGCTGGCCAACCGGGCCATCGATGAATACGGGGGTTTCGCGGATAAGCAAGGGTGAACTCCGTGACCTCTGGAGGGGTCGACTCGTCTAGCTGATGATTCTGTCTGAGATATTTGCGATCGCTCGCGGTATACAGCGCAGGTCCGAGCCGTTAACGTAAAGCAAAGCCGTTTATAGAGGAAGGACTCGTGGAACTCTCGCTCTTAGTTTGGTTGTTGCCGACCCTGGCCCTGGTAGTGGGTGTAGTCGTTGGTTTCCTGGTCGCCCGCCTCTTGCCCAATGCCGCCCCGAGCAGCACCCAGCGGCAGCTGGACGATATCCAGGAACGTTTTGACAGTTATCAGAGTGAAGTGGTGACCCATTTCAACAGCACCGCGGCGCTGGTCAAGAAGCTGACCCAGAGCTACCAGGAAGTGCAGGACCACCTGGCCGAAGGCGCCAACCGTCTGGCCCTGGACGAACAGACCCGTCAGCGCCTGCTGGCCGCACTGCACTCCGAGGCGCAGGGCCCGCGTGACCGTCTGACCCCGCCCAAGGACACCGAAGTGCCACGCGACTACGCGCCCAAAGCACCGAACACCCCGGGCATGCTGGATGAGCATTACGGGCTCAAGCGCTGAGCGCAGCGGCCCCGTCACTGGCATGGCGCGCTCCTGCTGGAGCCGGCCTTGCCGGCGAATGCCACACCCAACCATCTGACACAAAGAAAAAAGGGGCCGATCACCGGCCCCTTTTTTCATCCCCTCACATCAACGATACCAGGGGCCCGCCGCATCCAGCGCCGGATACCTGGCCCGTGCCTGCGCCATCACATCGACCTCCAGCAGCCCGTCATCCACCAGCGCCTGCAAGCTGGCCAGCACCACACTGAAGCGGTCCACCTCGAAGAACTGGCGCAACCGCTGGCGCGTATCGCTGCGCCCGAAGCCGTCGGTGCCCAGCGTCACGTATGGCGCCGGCACGTACTCGGCAATCAATTGCGGCCAGGCACGTACATAGTCAGTCGCGGCAATCACCGGCGCATCTCCCACCAGGCATTGCGCCAGATGGCTGCTGCCACCCAGCCCCAGACGCTGCCCGCGCTGCACATCCCGTGCATCACGCGCCAGTTCGCTGAAGCTGGTCACACTGAACACCTCGCTGGCGATGCCCCAGTCCGCCGCCAGCAGCTCGCTCGCGGCGATCACCTCGCGCAGGATCGCCCCGGAGCCCAGCAGGCGAACCCGCCCCAGGGCATGCTCCACCTGCTGTTCGGCAAACCGGTACATCCCGCGCAACACTGCCGCATGTGCCTCAGGTGGCAGGGAGGGGTGTGGATAACTTTCATTCATCACCGCCACATAGTGAAACTCGTCGCACTGCTCCACCAGCATGCGCCGCGCCGCGTGTTCCAGAATCACCGCCAGTTCGCCGGCAAAGCACGGCTCCCAGGCGCGGCAGTTGGGCACCATGGCCGCCATCACCAGGCTCGAGCCATCCTGGTGCTGCAAGCCTTCGCCGCCCAGGGTGGTGCGCCCTGCCGTGGCCCCCAGCAGCAGGCCACGTGCACGCTGGTCGGCCGCCGCCCATATCAGGTCGCCGACCCGCTGGAAGCCGAACATCGAGTAATAGATGTACACCGGCAACATCGGCTCGCCATGCACCGCATAGGAGGTGGCCGCCGCTACCCAGGACGACAGGGCCCCGGCCTCGGTGATGCCCTCCTCCAGCAACTGACCATCGCGCGACTCCCTGTAGGAGAGCAGCGAACTGGCATCTTCGGGTTCGTAGCGCTGCCCATGGGGCGAGTAGATGCCGATCTGCCGGAACAGGCTGGCCATGCCGAAGGTGCGCGCTTCATCGGCGACGATCGGCACCACCCGCGGCCCCAGCTCCGGGGCCTTGAGCCAGGCACCGAGCATGCGCACCGCAGCCATGGTGGTGGACATCTCCTTGCCCTCGGCGTGCAGCGCAAAACCGCCCATCACCTCCAGCGCCGGTACTGGCAGCGTGCGCGCCTGGGGCCGCCGCGACGGCAGGCTGCCGCCCAGGGCATTGCGCCGCTCGCGCAGGTAGCGCATCTCCCGGCTGTTTTCGTCCGGCCGGTAGAACTGCAACTGCTCAACCTGCGCATCGCTCAAGGGCAGGTGGAAGCGGTCACGGAAGGCCAGCAGCGCCTGCACATCGAGCTTCTTGGCCTGGTGCGCGGTCATGCGCGACTCGCCGGCCGCACTCATGCCGTAGCCCTTCTTGGTCTTGGCCAGGATCACCGTGGGCCGGCCCTTGCACGCCTTGGCGGCGGCAAAGGCGGCATACAGCTTGCGAAAATCATGGCCACCGCGCTTGAGCGCGTTGATCTCGGCCGAGCTCATGTGCTCGACCAGGCGCTGCAAGGCCGGGTGCTGGTTGAAGAAGTGTTCGAGGTTGTAGGCGCCGTCATTGGCCCCCAGGGTCTGGAACTGGCCGTCGGGGGTTGCCGCCAGCTGGCGCAGCAGCACGTGCTCGCTGTCGCGGGCAAACAGCGCATCCCATTCCGAGCCCCACAACACCTTGATCACGTTCCAGCCGGCGCCGCTGAACAGCGACTCCAGCTCCTGGATGATCTGGCCATTGCCACGCACCGGACCATCCAGGCGCTGCAGGTTGCAGTTGACGATGAAGGTCAGGTTGTCGAGTTGCTCACGGGCCGCCAGCGTCAGCCCGGCGATGGATTCGGGCTCGTCCATCTCGCCATCGCCGAACACGCCCCACACATGGCGCTGCGCGGTATCAGCCAGGCCGCGGTGCTGCAGGTAGCGCATGAAGCGCGCCTGGTACACGGCGTTGAGCGGGCCGATGCCCATCGACCCGGTGGGAAACTGCCAGAAGTCGGGCATCAGCCACGGGTGCGGGTAGGAGCACAGGCCATCGCCTGCGACCTCCTGCCGATAGCTGGCCAGCTGAGCCTCGCTCAGGCGCCCTTCAAGAAAGGCCCGGGCATAAATGCCGGGCGCCGAGTGCGGCTGGAAGAACACCAGGTCGGCCGTGCGCTGCTCGCCGCCCTCCTCGCCGCGAAAAAAATGCTGAAACCCCACCTCGAAGATCTCTGCGGCCGAAGCGTAACTGGCGATGTGACCGCCCAGGTCACCGTAAGCATGGTTGGCACGCACCACCATCGCCAGGGCATTCCAGCGCAGGATGCTGGTGATGCGCTCGTCCAGTTCCAGGTCGCCCGGGTAGGCGCCCTGATGTTCGAGCGACAGGGTGTTGCGGTACGCCGAGTACGGCTGGGCACCACGCTCCAGGCCCAGTTCGCGGGCATGCGCCTCCAACTGTTCGAGCAGAAACCGCGCGCGGGCCGGGCCGCAGTGCGCCAGGGTCGACTCCAGCGCCTCCAGCCACTCTGCAGTTTCGCCAGGGTCGCTGTCACCGGGCACGCCGTCGCCAGGCACAAGGTTCATCATTGCCACCATTGCATTGACCTCATCCGTGACGGGTTCAGGCACTCGCCTTGAGTGCCTGTTGCACATCGGCCAGCAGGTCGTCGATGTCTTCCAGCCCCACCGACAACCGCACCAGCCCCTCGGAGATGCCGTAATGCGCACGCTCCTCTGGGGTATAGCTGGAATGAGTCATGCTTGCCGGGTGCTGCGCCAGCGACTCGGCATCGCCCAGGCTCACCGCGCGGCTGAACAGTTGCAGGGCGTTCATGAACCGCCGCCCGGCACCGATGCCGCCCTTGAGTTCGAAGGCGATCATGCCGCCCGGCTGGCTCATCTGCTGGCGGGCCAGGGTGTACTGCGGGAAGCTCGCCAGGCCCGGGTAATGGATCAGCTCCACCTGCGGCTGCCCGGCGAGGAACTCGGCCAGCACCTGAGCGTTGGCGCAGTGGCGGTCCATGCGCAGGTTGAGGGTCTTGATGCCGCGCATCAGCAGTGCGGCGTCATTGGGCGAGAGCACCGCACCGGTCATGTCCTTGAGGCCCTGCAGACGTATACGGTCCACCAGTGCCTGGCTGCCCACCACAATGCCAGCAGTGATGTCGCCATGGCCGCTCAGGTACTTGGTGGCCGAATGCACCACCAGGTCGGCGCCCAGCTCCAGTGGCCGTTGCAGGTACGGCGTGCAGTAGGTGTTGTCGACCACCACGGTCGCGCCGTGCTTGCGTGCAATCTTCGCCACGCCGGCGATATCGGCCATGTGCATGTTGGGGTTGGCCGGCGACTCGAAATAGATCACCCGGGTGGCCGGCGTCATGGCCGCCTCCAATGCCTGCAGGTCGGCCATGTCCACATGGCGCAGCTTGACCCCGAACTCGCCGATGCCGTGGTGCAAGAAGGCAAAGGTGCAGCCGTACAGGGTATTGCCCAGCAGCACCTCGTCACCGGGGCGCAGCAGCGTCCATAGCGTGGACGTGATCGCCCCCATGCCCGAGGCCAGCGCCAGCCCGGCCTCGCCGCCTTCCAGCGAGGCCATGCGTGCTTCCAGCAGGTTGAGGGTGGGGTTGGAGATGCGGCTGTAGAAATGCCCGGCCTGCTCGCCGGCAAAGCACGCAGCGCCGTATTCCACGGTGGGGAAGGTGAACGTCGCGGTCTGGTAGACCGGTGGCACCAGTGCGCCGCCGTGGTCCTGGGGGTCGTAGCCATGGTGAATGGCGCGGGTGGCAAATCCTGGGAGCTTGTTGGAGCCGTGCATGGCAACCGCCTCTTGTGGTTTGTTATAAGCTTATTCCACAGACCGGCTTAAATTTTTCCAAATACGCCTACGAAAAGCGCCGTTCACTGACATAAAAACAACAAGAACAGGCTATGGAGGGCAAGACATGCCTAGCGCCATCGACCGTACCGACCGCGCACTGCTGGCCGCGCTGCAAGACAACGCCCGACTGACCGTGGCCGAGCTCGCCGACAGCGTCGCCCTGACCACCTCGCCGTGCTGGCGGCGGGTCAAGCTGCTGGAGGAGTCGGGCTACATCACCGGCTATCAGGCCATCCTGTCACCCAAGGCACTGGGCTTCGGAGTGACCGCCTTCGTCAGCATCATGATGGATTCGCACAGCAAGGAGATGGCCCGGGCATTCGAGCAGCGGCTGATGGATATCCCCGAAATCGTGGCGTGCCACAACATCTCCGGGCGCTATGACTTCCTGCTGGAGATTCTGGCGCGGGATCTGGAGTCGTTCGGCGAGTTCACCCGCGAGGTACTGCAGCGGCTGCCGGGGGTGAAGGAGATCTATTCGAGCTTCTCGTTCAAGGCGGTGAAGGAGAAGCGGGTGATTCCGGTGGCACAGAAGCATATTTGAAGCGGCGTGTCCGCTGAGCACTTCCCCGGCAAGGCCTGCTCCTGCATGGCCTTGCGCTCACCGTAGGACCCGGCCTTGCCGGCGAAGCGGCCAGCCGCCACAAAAAAGCCCGCGATGGCCTTCACCATCGCGGGCTTTTCATTCAGCAGCAGCGCTTAGATCGCGCCACGCTTGCGCAGCAGTTCCAGTACCTGCTTGACGCCCTCTTCCACGCCAACGCTCTGGGTGTCGATCACCAGGTCCGCATCCTGCGGCACGTCATACGGGAAGCTCTCGCCCGGGATGTTGTCGCCACCGGCCGCGTACAGCCCCTGCGGATCACGCTCACGGCACGCCAACGGCGAAGCCTGGACGTAAACGGTCAGCAAGCGCTCCTTGCCGATCAGCGCCTTGGCCTGTTCACGGCCTTCGGCATCCGGTGCCACGAACGCGGCCAGGGTCAGCAAGCCCGCTTCGTTGAACTGACGCGCCACATGCGCAGCACGACGCCAGTTCTCGGTACGCCCGGCACGGTCCTGCGGCAGGCCTTTGTTCAGGTCATGGCGCAGGTTCTGCCCATCGAGCACGTACACCGCACGGCCCATGTCGAACAGCTTGCGCTCAACGGCATACGCCAGGGTGCTCTTGCCCGCGCCCGACAGGCCGCTGAACAGCACGGTGGCCGGCTGCTGGCCGAAGCGCAAGGCACGCTCCTCGGTGGTCACGTGGGCCTGGCTGCCATGCTGGCCGGTGCTGCCGTGAGGCAGTACAGGTGGCGCGATGATCATGCCCGCGCCCACGGTGCCGTTGGTCAGGCGGTCGATGATGATGAACGCGCCGGTGGTGCGGTTGCTGTCGTAGCCGTCCAGCGCGATCGGAGCGTCCAGGCTCACCTTGACCTTGCCGATCTCGTTGAGCTGCAACGAACTCGCAGCGCCCTGTTCCAGGGTGTTCACATCGACCTTGTGGGCGATGCTGGCAATCGAGCCCGGCACGTAGCTGGTGGCGCGCTTGATGTCGTATTTCTTGCCCGGCAGCATCGGCTCTTCGGCCATCCACACCAGCATGGCGTCGAACTGGTCGGTCACCGGCGGGACGTTGTCGGCATGCACCAGCAGGTCGCCACGGGAGATGTCGATCTCGTCTTCCATGGTCAGGGTCACGGCCTGGCCCGGGCCGGCCTGCTCCAGCTCACCTTCGTAGGTGACGATGGACTTCACGCGGCTGCTCTTGCCCGACGGCAGCACCACGATCTCGTCGCCCTTGTGTACCACGCCGCTGGCCAGGGTGCCGGCAAAGCCACGGAAGTTCAGGTTGGGACGGTTGACGTACTGCACCGGAAAACGCAGGTCGGTGAAGTTGCGGTCGGCCGCCACTTCCACGGTTTCGAGGATTTCCATCAGCGCAGGGCCGGTGTACCACGGCGAACGCTCGCTGCGGTTGACCACGTTGTCGCCCTTGAGCGCCGACATCGGCACGAAGTGCAGGCTGCTGGGGGTCATGTTGATGGCTTCGGCAAACTTCAGGTAGTCAGCCTTGATGCCTTCGAACACGTCCTGGTCGAAGCCCTTGAGGTCCATCTTGTTCACGGCCACGACGATGTGCTTGATGCCCAGCAGCGAAGCGATGTAGCTGTGCCGGCGGGTCTGGGTCTGCACGCCGTAGCGCGCGTCCACCAGGATGATCGCCAGGTCGCAGGTGGACGCACCGGTGGCCATGTTGCGGGTGTACTGCTCGTGGCCCGGGGTATCGGCGATGATGAACTTGCGCTTGGCCGTGGAGAAATAGCGGTAGGCCACATCGATGGTGATGCCCTGCTCGCGCTCGGCCTGCAGGCCGTCGACCAGCAATGCCAGGTCGATGTCGTCACCGGTGGTGCCGACTTTCTTCGAATCGCGGGTAATGGCTTCCAGATGGTCTTCGTAGATCATCTTGGAATCGTGCAGCAGGCGCCCGATCAGGGTGCTCTTGCCGTCGTCGACGTTACCGCAGGTCAAGAAGCGCAGCAGTTCCTTGCGTTCGTGCTGGGCCAGGTAGGCGAGGATGTCCTCGCTGATCAATTCGGATTGGTGCGACATGGTCTGACCCTAACTTAGAAATAGCCCTGACGTTTCTTGTCTTCCATGGAACCTGCGCCATCGTGGTCGATGACGCGGCCCTGGCGCTCGGAAGTGCGCGTCAGGAGCATTTCCTGAATGATGTCGGTCAGGCTCTCGGCCTCCGACTCCACCGCGCCCGTCAACGGGTAGCAGCCAAGGGTACGGAAACGCACTTTCTTCTTGACGATGCGAGCCTTCTCTTCATCCGAGAGGTGCTCCAGGATGCGCTCGTCATCGATCATGATCAGGGTGCCGTTCTTCTCGATCACTTCGCGCTCGGCTGCAAAGTACAGCGGCACGATCGGGATGCCTTCGAGGTAGATGTACTGCCAGATATCCAGCTCGGTCCAGTTCGACAGCGGGAACACGCGAATCGACTCGCCCTTGTTGACCTTGCCGTTGTACACGTTCCACAGCTCTGGGCGCTGGTTCTTCGGGTCCCAGCGGTGCTTGCTGTCACGGAACGAGTACACGCGCTCCTTGGCCCGCGACTTCTCTTCGTCGCGGCGCGCGCCACCGAAGGCGGCGTCGAAGCCGTGCTTGTCGAGCGCCTGCTTGAGGCCCTCGGTCTTCATGATGTCGGTGTGCTTGGCACTGCCGTGGGTGAACGGATTGATGCCCTGGGCAACGCCATCGGGGTTGACGTGGGTGATCAGCTCCAGGCCCATTTCCTCGACCATCTTGTCGCGGAAGCTGTACATCTCCTGGAATTTCCACTGGGTGTCGACGTGCATCACCGGAAACGGCAGCTTGCCCGGGAAGAAGGCCTTGCGTGCCAGGTGCAGCATCACGGCCGAATCCTTGCCGATCGAGTACAGCATCACCGGGTTGTCGAACTCGGCGGCCACCTCACGAATGATGTGGATGCTCTCCGCCTCCAACTGTTTCAAATGCGTCAGCTTGTCGACCATGGCTACTCACGGAAAATCAATCTTATGGACGGCCAGCGGGCCGTGTTCGAGCGGGCCACTTTATCACAGCACCCGATTCTATTTAGGCAGGCTACTAGAACGAAACAGTATAAGAATATGCCTTGGCGTTTTAGCCTCAGATCGGGTTCGGGCAGTCGATGAACAGGTGTTCCAGAGCGAATCGACGTGCCAGGTAATCGCCCAGCGCCTGCACCCCGTAACGCTCGGTGGCGTGGTGGCCGGCGGCGATGAAGCTGATGCCGTTCTCGCGAGCACTGTGGAAAGTCTGTTCCGACGCCTCGCCGCTCAAGTACAGGTCGACCCCTGCGGCAATCGCCTGGTCGATGTAGCCCTGGCCGCCGCCGGTGCACCAGCCCACCCGGCGAATGACCTCGTCGCCTTCGATCAGCAGCGGCTCGCGGCCCATCACGTCGCTGACCTTGCGCGCGAAATCCCGCGCCGACATCGGTTCGGCCAGTGAGCCCACCAGGCCCACCACCCGCGGGTTGGCCGGGTCCAGCGGGCCCTCGACGGTGATGTCCAGCTGGCGCGCCAGCTGCACGTTGTTGCCCACCTCGGGGTGCAGGTCCAGCGGCAGGTGGTAGGCCAGCAGGCTCAGGTCGTGTTTGAGCAGGGTCTTGAGGCGGCGCTGCTTCATGCCGGTGATGCAGGGGTTCTCGCCCTTCCAGAAGTAGCCGTGGTGCACCAGCACCAGGTCGGCGCCCGCCTCGACCGCAGCGTCCAGCAATGCCTGGCTGGCGGTGACGCCGGTGACGATGCGCGACACCTGCGGGTTGCCCTCGACCTGCAGGCCGTTGGGGCAGTAGTCCTGGATTTTTGCGCTGCCAAGGTAGCGATCGGCTTCCTCGACCAGGGTGCTCAGGGCAACAGCCATGCAAAGACTCCTCAATTCAGCGGTTCAGCGTGGCACAAGGCCTCGTATAATGGCCGCCATTATGAGCCGTCGACCGTTTTTGGGGAAACCGACGGCAACTGCCCGGGGGCGCGGCGCCATGACCGTCATGGCTCGACGTGATTTAGCAGTTCCTGCACGGGCCTTGCCGCAGTATGATCGCGCGCGTTCATCTACTCCCCACTGCGGCATCGGCTCTGGCCACCTCCCAGGATCCATCTCATGTTCAAGGCTCTGCGTTACTTTGCCTGGCCACTGGTCACCGGCGTACTGATCGCCCTGCTGGTCATCCAGCAATTTCCCCAATGGGTCGGCCTGCCCAGCCAGGACGTCAACCTGCAGCAGGCGCCGCAGACCACGCGGCTGATGCAGGGCCCCGTGTCGTATGCCGATGCGGTGAGCAATGCGGCCCCCGCAGTGGCCAACCTGTACACCACCAAGGTGGTCAACAAGACCGCGCACCCGCTGTTCGAAGACCCACAGTTCCGCCGCTTCTTCGGTGACAACCTGCCCAAGCAGCGGCGCTGGGAATCGAGCCTGGGCTCGGCGGTGATCATGAGCCCGGAGGGCTACCTGCTGACCAACAACCACGTGACCTCCGGCGCCGACCAGATCGTGGTGGCGCTCAAGGACGGCCGCGAGACCCTGGCACGGGTGATCGGCAGCGACCCGGAAACCGACCTGGCCGTGCTCAAGATCGACCTCAAGAACCTGCCCTCGATCACCATCGGGCGCTCGGACAACATCCACATCGGTGATGTGGCGCTGGCCATCGGCAACCCGTTCGGCGTCGGCCAGACCGTGACCATGGGCATCATCAGCGCCACCGGGCGCAACCAGCTGGGCCTGAACAACTACGAAGACTTCATCCAGACCGACGCGGCCATCAACCCGGGCAACTCCGGTGGCGCGCTGGTAGATGCCAATGGCAACCTGACCGGCATCAACACCGCGATCTTCTCCAAGTCCGGCGGCTCGCAGGGCATCGGCTTCGCCATCCCCACCAAGCTGGCGCTGGAGGTGATGAAGTCGATCATCGAGCATGGCCAGGTGATTCGCGGCTGGCTGGGCATCGAGGTGCAACCGCTGAGCCAGGAGCTGGCCGAGTCGTTCGGCATGCAGGGCCGGCCAGGCATCGTGGTGGCGGGCATCTTCCGCGACGGGCCGGCGCAGAAGGCCGGCCTGCAGCTGGGTGACGTGATTCTGAGCATCAATGGCGAACCGGCCGGCGATGGCCGGCGCTCGATGAACCAGGTGGCGCGGATCAAGCCCAACGACAAGGTGGCCATCGAAGTGGTGCGCAACGGCAAGCCGCTGAAGCTGATCGCCGAGATCGGCCTGCGTCCACCGCCTGCACCCGCGCCCAAGGAAGAGGACTGACCGCGCCGGCCTGACGCCGCATCGGCGCAGCACTGCGTGCGGCGGGTGATTGGCACAACCGACTGTTCTGTGACAGCCTTGCACGCAACGCCAGCGATGCCTTTTTTCAAGCACGCACCCCGGCCTGCGTGCACTTTTTCGGAGCAGTCATGACCAATCCCCTGATTCTCGAACCCCAGAAAACCGCCGACGCCTGTGTCATCTGGCTGCATGGCCTGGGCGCCGACCGCTACGACTTCATGCCGGTGGCCGAAGCCCTGCAGGAAGTGCTGCTGAGCACGCGCTTCGTGATGCCGCAGGCACCCACCCAGCCGGTCACCATCAACAATGGCTACGCCATGCCCAGCTGGTACGACATCAAGGCGCTGACGCCCGGTGCACGCGCCATCGACGAAGCGCAACTCGACGCCTCGGCACAGGCAGTCATCGACCTGATCAAGCAGGAACAGGCCAAGGGCGTCGCCCTGTCGCGCATCATCCTGGCCGGCTTCTCCCAGGGCGGTGCAGTGGTTCTGCACACCGCCTATGTAAAGTGGCAGGAGACGCTGGGCGGGGTAATGGCCCTTTCCACCTACGCCCCGACCTTCACCGACAGCACCGTGCTCAGCGCCAGCCAGCAGCGCATTCCGGCGCTGTGCCTGCACGGCGTGTACGACCCGGTGGTCATCCCGTCCATGGGGCGTGCCGCCTTCGAGTACCTGAACAGCTGGGGCGTCACCGTGCAGTGGAAGGAATACCCGATGGAACACGCCGTGCTGCCCGAGGAAATCCAGGACATCGGCGCCTGGCTGATCGAGCGGCTGCGCTAAAAAACGCCTTGTCTGTAGTTGTCGGAGCAATCCACTACGCCGCGCCCGAATCTTGCATTACACTGGCCGGCGTACATTCCTTAACCAATTGATGAGATGACCGTGCTCAAAGCACTCAAGAAGATGTTCGGAAAGAGCGAGGTTGAGCAACTCGCCACCGAAAGCGTTGCTACCGTGCAGCCGCCCGCAGCACCCAAGGCCCCGGCTCCCGCCGCGCCGCTCAAGGCTCAGACCGAAGCCGCCGCGCCAGCGCGCGCCGAAAAGCCGGCGGAAAAACCCCTGGAGCAACCGGCGAGCAAACCGGTCGAGGCCAAGCCGCGCCGCGAGCGCAAGCCAAAACCCCAGGCCAGCACCTGGAAACTGGAAGACTTTGTGGTGGAACCGCAAGAGGGCAAGACCCGCTTCCACGACTTCAAGCTCTCGCCCGAGCTGATGCATGCCATCCACGACCTGGGCTTCCCGTACTGCACGCCGATCCAGGCCGAAGTACTGGGCTTCACCCTGCGTGGCAAGGATGCGATCGGCCGGGCCCAGACCGGCACCGGCAAGACCGCCGCGTTCCTGATCTCGATCATCAGCCAGCTGCAACAGACCCCGCCGCCCAAAGAGCGCTACATGGGCGAGCCGCGGGCGCTGATCATCGCCCCTACCCGCGAGCTGGTGGTGCAAATCGCCAAGGACGCCGCCGAGCTGACCAAGTACACCGGCCTGAACGTGATGACGTTCGTCGGTGGCATGGACTTCGACAAGCAGCTCAAGGCCCTTGAGGCACGCCACTGCGACATCCTGGTGGCCACCCCGGGTCGCCTGCTGGACTTCAACCAGCGCGGCGAAGCGCACCTGGACATGGTCGAGGTGCTGGTGCTGGACGAAGCCGACCGCATGCTCGACATGGGCTTCATCCCGCAGGTTCGCCAGATCATCCGCCAGACCCCGCCCAAGAGCGAGCGCCAGACGCTGCTGTTCTCGGCCACCTTCACCGAAGACGTGATGAACCTGGCGCAACAGTGGACCACCGACCCGGCCATCGTCGAGATCGAGCCGGAGAACGTTGCCAGCGAAACCGTCGAGCAGCATGTGTATGCGGTAGCCGGTGCCGACAAGTACAAGCTGCTGTACAACCTGGTGACCGAGAACAAGTGGGAGCGGGTCATCGTGTTCGCCAACCGCAAGGACGAGGTGCGCCGTATCGAAGAGCGCCTGGTGCGTGACGGCGTGAATGCCGCGCAATTGTCGGGCGATGTGCCGCAGCACAAGCGCATCAAGACCCTGGAGAATTTCCGCGAAGGCCGGGTCACCGTGCTGGTGGCCACCGATGTGGCCGGTCGCGGGATCCACATCGACGGCATCAGCCACGTGATCAACTTCACCCTGCCCGAAGACCCGGACGACTACGTGCACCGTATCGGCCGTACCGGCCGTGCCGGTACCAGTGGCGTGTCGATCAGCTTCGCCGGTGAGGATGATTCGTACCAGCTGCCGGGTATCGAGGCATTGCTGGGGCGCAAGATCAGTTGCGAGACCCCGCCGACCGAGCTGCTCAAGCCGGTGGCGCGCAAGCATCACTGAGTCGATTGATGGACAGAAAACGCAGCCCTCGCCGGCTGCGTTTTTTTTTGCGCTGACCGGGCTGGCTCATCGCGGGTCAAGCCCGCTCCCACAGAGACCACAGTAATGATTGTGGGGGCGGGCTCGACCCGCGATAGGGTTGGCGCAATTAAACTATTTGTCCATAATAGACAAAATAGTTCAAATGGAGCGCCGCATGTCTACCCCACGCGTGATCGACCAGCCCCTGGCCCGCCAACTGCTCGCGCAGGTGGACGTGCCGCAGATCCTGCGCAAGCTGTTCCGTGACCTGGCCGCCGGCCAGGCCGTGCAGCCGCCGCAACAGCTGGTGGAGTTCCCGGCCGGCAGGGGCGACTTCATCAACTACGGCGGGGTGCTCGCCGAAGACCGCGTCTACGGCGTCAAGACCTCGCCCTACATCGTGCGCGAAGGCGCGCCGCTGATCACCGCCTGGACATTGCTGATGTCCATGGACAGCGGCCAGCCACTGCTATTGTGCGACGCCGGCGAACTGACCACCGCACGCACCGCTGCCACCACCGCCGTCGCGGTCGACGCCCTGGCCCCCACCAGCGCCAGGCGCCTGACCGTGATCGGCAGCGGCCCCATCGCCCAGGCCCACCTGCACTATGTGCGCGGCGTGCGCGACTGGCAGGACATCCGCCTGCACTCGCCAGGCCTCAAGGATAAAAGCGCCGAGCAGCGCGAAGCCCTCGGTGCACTCGACCCGCGCCTGAGCCTGGTGGACGACCTGCAATCAGCACTGCACGACGCCGACGTGATCATGCTGTGCACCTCGTCGGCAAAGCCTGTGATCGACCCGCGCCAGCTGAGCAAGCCGGCCCTGATCACCTCGATCAGCACCAACGCGGTACGCGCCCACGAAGTGCCGCCCGAGTGCCTGACCGACATGGACGTGTACTGCGACTATCGCCTGACCACCCCCGGCTCGGCCGGCGAGATGCGCATCGCCAGCGAGCAGCACGGCTGGCAGGCCGACGCCATCATCGGCGACCTGGCCCAGTTGCTCAGCGAGCAGGCGCCGCGCCCGACCTACCAGCGCCATGCCTTCTTCCGCTCCATCGGCCTGGGCCTGGAAGACATCGCCCTGGCCAACGCCCTGTACCGCCTGCACGGGTGACGCCCGCCCGCGTTTGCGGCACACTCCCAGCGCCCTTCGCCTAGGGCGCTGACACCGCCTGGAGCCCGCCTGCATGCCGATACCGCCCCACGACCCCGCCCTGAGCAACTTTCGCGCGATTGCCGACGCCATCGCCACGCTGTTCTTCCCCCACGCCGAGGTGGTGCTGCACGACCTGCGCAGCCAGAAGATCGGCTACATCGCCAACAACCTGTCCAAGCGCGAGATCGGCGACGATGCGGCCCTGGAAGACATGTTCGAGGCAGGTACCGACGAAACCAACATCGGCCCCTACGAAAAGCTCAATTGGGACGGGCAGAAGATCCGCTCGCTCAGCACCGTGCTGCGCGACGCCCAGGGCAAGCCGCAGGCCGTGCTGTGCATCAACCTGAACATCTCGATGTTCGAAAACGCCAAGGCGGCGCTGGATCTGTTTCTCTCGCCCACCCGGCTGATCGCCCAGCCCGACGCGCTGTTTCGCGATGACTGGCAGGAGCGCATCAACACGTTTCTCAACAGCTGGCTGCGCGAGCGCCAGCTGGCACTGAGCAACCTGAATCGCGACCACAAGCGCGAACTGGTGCTGGCCCTGCACGCCGAGGGTGCGTTTCGCGGCAAGAGCGCCGCCAACTACGTGGCCAACGTGCTGAACATGGGCCGGGCCACGGTGTACAAGCACCTCAAGGAGCTCAAGGCCTGAACGAACTCAGGCCTCGGGCAGGCGACGGTCAGTCGCCGTAGATGTCGGACTTGAAGTACTTGGCCTGGATCTTCTGGTACTCGCCATTGGCGCGAATGGCGTCGATGGCCGCGTTCAGCTGGGCCACCAGTTCGGCGTTGCCCTTGCGCACCGCGATCCCGGCGCCCTCACCCACGTACTTGGGGTCTTTCAGCTCTGGCCCGACAAACCCGTAACCCTTGCCCTTGGGCGTCTCCAGGAAGCCCTGTTCAAGCGGGATGGTGTCGGCGAACACACCGTCCAGGCGACCGGCCACCAGGTCCATGAAGATTTCCTCGTTGCTGGTGTAGCGCACGATCTCGATGCCCTTGGGCACCAGTTCCGCAGTCACATAGCGGTCGGTGGTGGTCGCGCGCTGCACGCCGATGCGCTTGCCCTTGAGGTTGGCGAAGTCGTCATCGACCTGGCTGCCGTCCTTCATGGCCAGGCGTGCGGAGGTGAAGTAGTACTTGTGGGTGAAGTCCACCGACTTCTTGCGGTCTTCGGTGATGGTGATCGACGACAGGGCAGCGTCGATCTTCTTGACCTTGAGCGACGGGATCAGGCCGTCGTACTCCTGTTCGGTCCACTGGCACTTGACCTGCATCTGCGCGCACAGGGCGTTGCCGATGTCGTAGTCGAAGCCACTGATAGCGCCGTCGGCGGTCTTGAACGCGAACGGTGGGTAGGCGGCTTCGATACCGATGCGCAGGGTCTTTTCAGCGGCGAACGACGGGGCGGCGGCAAACAGGCTCAACGCCAGCGCAGCCAACAGGGATGGGGTTTTCATCAGCGGTCTCTCTCGCTCGTTGTTGGGGTGTGTTGCAAGACAGAGGAAAAAGCGGCGGGCACAAGGCAGCCTGGAACTATTTTGTACTTATAATTCCATACTGGACTTTTGTGTATTAATTTTCAACCGATTCGCGGCACCGCACCGTTGCAGGAGCCAGCCTTGCCGGCGGGGCGTCTACCAACGCCCCGCCGCGTCCGCATCACTCTGGCGCCCCTCGACCCAGCGCGGCCCCTCGCCGGTCTGCTCCTTCTTCCAGAACGGCGCGCGGGTCTTGAGATAGTCCATCACGAAGTCGCACGCCTGGAACGCCGCCTGCCGGTGCGCACTGGCTACACCCACGAACACGATCGGCTCGCCCGGCTGCAATGCGCCGATACGGTGCAGCACTTCGACCTTGAGCAAAGGCCAGCGCTGCTCGGCCTCCAGCACGATCTTGGCCAGGGCCTTTTCGGTCATGCCCGGGTAATGCTCCAGGAACATCCCCGCCACCTCGCGACCGTCGTTGAAGTCGCGCACATAGCCGACAAACGACACCACCGCGCCCACCCCGACGTTGGCCGCGTGCATCGCATTGGTCTCGGCGCCGGGGTCGAACGCGCCGGCCTGCACTCGAACGCCCACCTCAGCCCCCGGTCACGGGCGGAAAGAACGCCACTTCGTCGCCGTCGGCCACCGGCTCCTCGAGCCTGCACAACTCCTGGTTGCGCGCGCACATCAGGTTCTGCTCGCCCAGCATCGCGTACCCCTCCCCGCGTGCCAGCAGGGCCTTGCGCACATCGTCGACGCTGTCGAACGGCCCGTCGAGGCGTTCGCCGTCGCTGTCCAGCGCCTCGCGATACCGCGCGAAATACACCACGTCGATGTTCATGGCGCCTCCACCTGGTAGTGCCCGCTCTTGCCGCCCAGTTTTTCCAGCACACGCACGCTGTGGATGGTCATGCCCCGGTCCACCGCCTTGCACATGTCGTAGATAGTCAGCGCCGCCACACTGGCGGCCGTCAGGGCCTCCATCTCGACGCCGGTCTGCCCGGCCAGCTTGCAGCGCGCCACGATATGCACCGTGTCGTCGCCTTCGCCAACCAGCTCGAGCTTGACGCTGGTGAGCATCAACGGGTGGCACAGCGGGATCAGATCGCTGGTCTTCTTTGCCGCCTGGATGCCGGCAATGCGCGCCACGGCAAACACGTCGCCCTTGGGGTGGCCGCCAGCCACGATCATCTGCAAGGTTTGCGGGAGCATGCGCACCCGCGCTTCGGCCACCGCCTCGCGCGAGGTGACGGCTTTGTCGGTGACGTCGACCATGTTGGCCCGACCTTGGGAATCGAGATGAGTCAGCACAGGGTTACTCCTGATCAGGAGCACCGATTGTAAACCCAGGGGTCAACATTAGGCAGCGGAAAAAACCGGGCGGCGCAAGGCCGCCCGGTGGCAGGGGTTACAGGTGGGATTCGGCGTATTCGGCCAGGACCGAACGCGGCACGCCCTGCAGGGTGATGTGCACGCCGTTGGGGAAGTCCTTGAAGCGCTCGGTCAGGTAGGTCAGGCCCGAGCTGGTGGCGGACAGGTAAGGGGTGTCGATCTGCGCCAGGTTGCCCAGGCAGATCACCTTGGAACCGGCCCCGGCACGGGTGATGATGGTCTTCATCTGGTGCGGGGTGAGGTTCTGGCATTCGTCGATCAGGATCAGGCTCTGCTGGAAGCTGCGACCGCGAATGTAGTTGAGCGACTTGAACTGCAACGGCACGCGCTCGAGGATGTACTCGACGCTGCCATGGGTGTTTTCGTCGTCCATGTGCAAGGCTTCGAGGTTGTCGGTGATCGCCCCCAGCCAGGGCTCCATTTTTTCCGCTTCGGTGCCCGGCAGGAAGCCGATTTCCTGGTCCAGCCCCTGCACGCTGCGGGTGGCGATGATGCGCCGATAGCGCTTGCTGACCATCGTCTGCTCGATGGCTGCGGCCAGTGCCAGGATGGTCTTGCCCGAACCTGCGGCACCGGTGAGGTTGACCAGGTGGATGTCGGGGTCGAGCAGGGCGAACAGCGCCAGGCCCTGATGGATGTCACGCGGTTTCAGGCCCCAAGCTTCCTGGTGCAGCAGTGGCTCCTGATGCAGGTCGAGCAGCAGCAACTCGCTGTCACGGATGCCCTTGACCCAGCCGACGAAGCCCTGCTCGTCGATGATGAACTCGTTGATGTGAACCGCCGGCAGGTTGTCGGCCAGCTGCACGCGGTGCCAGGTGCGCCCGCGCTCCTGGCGGGTCTCGACCTTGTTGACGCGGTCCCAGAACGAGCCGCTGACCGAATGGTAGCCCTTGGGCAGCAACGAAACGTCGTCGACCAGCTGATCGGTACTGTAGTCCTCGGCGGCGATACCGCAGGCGCGGGCCTTGAGGCGCATGTTGATGTCTTTGGTCACCAGCACCACGTCCAGTTCCTTGCGCCGGCTACGCAGCTCGAGCAACTGGTTGATGATGATGTTGTCGTTGAGGTGTTCTGGCAGCAGCCGGTTGGGTTCGGCGCGTGGGGTCATCAGGATCGACAGGAAGCCCTTGGGGCCGCTCTTGCCGCGCTGGATCGGTACGCCCTGCTCGACATCCTCGGGCGTGGCATCGCCCAGGGTCTGGTCGATCAGACGAATGGCCTGGCGGCATTCGGCGGCGATCGTGTGTTTGCCGGTCTTGAGTTTGTCGAGCTCCTCGAGCACGGTCATCGGCAGCGCGACGTGGTGTTCCTCGAAATTCAGCAAGGCGTTCGGATCGTGAATCAGAACATTGGTATCGAGCACGTAAAGGATTGGCTGGTTGGAAGAAACGTTACGTCCTTGATCATCCATACTCGGTCACCTTTGTAGGGGCCAGACGACGCAATACCTGGGCGGTGCTGCGCCGCGAAGTGACCGCCGGTCTCCCCCTGGCCGCGTCGTTACGGTAGGGAAGCTGCGAACAAAGGAGGGGCCATTAGTACGCCACCTGTGCTGCAGGGTTCGGCGGTCTGACTTCTTGATACCGCAAAACCCGTGACGATAAAAAGCGTTTTTACGTTTTTTTGAAGTTTATTTTTCGTTGTGCGGTCAAGCCCTTGGCGTGAGCCGCAAGCACCACTACAGTTAATGATCAAACCCCGATGAACGCCTGGCGATTTTTCCGCCGGGTGCCGCCGCGCCCAGCGATTACGGGGTTTCGGCAAATTCCCTGCAGTTGCCCCAGCCAATCCCGCTCTGGGCCGTGTGCTGCAGCAACCAGTCGATCGCCGCCTGGGCCCTGGGCTGGCCGTCATGAAACTGGATCACCCCGCGGCGCCACAGCAGCATCAGGCTCAGCACCCGCTGCGCCGACTGCTCGGCATTCAACCCGGCCTGGTCCTGGGCGTCGATATCCCACAACATCACCTGCAGCTGCTGGCCGGCAAAAAACGCCGCACTGTCGGCGCGGCGCTGCCCGTAGGGCGGGCGAAACAGCGGCACGAATGCCTCGGGCAGGCTGCTCTGCACCAGTGCCCGGCTGGAGACCACCGAGTCCTGCCAGCCGGTCCACTGCGCATGCGAGCTGTACTGCCAGCCCTGCAGCCCCACGCACTGCCCGGCATACAGTTGCTGCAGCGCCGCGGCCGAGGTCTGGTCGCGGCGCGCCTGCAGGTTCTTGCCCACCACGAAGAACAGTCCGCCAAGCTTCTGCCGACGCAGGTAGTCGGTCAGCGCCTCGGTAGCCGGCCCCGGGCCGCCATCGAAGCTGAGCACGAACAGCCGGTCGTTGAGTGCCTGGCCATCGCGCTCCTGGTCGGAAAACCGCTCCACCTCGCTGGAGGTCTGGGTAAACAGCGCCGCCTTGCGCAATTGCTCGTTCAGGTAGTACTCGTGAAAACGCCGGCTTGGCTGCGCCCAACCGGCGTAGAACGAATCGTCTGCAACACTGAACTTGCCCGCCTGCTGGCGCAGGTCCGGCAGGCTGTCGATGGCGTAGCAGAACGAGGCGTCCTGCTCGCAGCTCTGCTGGGCCAGGTCATAGTTGCGCCACAGCCGCTGCCACAGGCGCTGACGCAAGGCATTCAGCGTCACCAGGTTGACCTGGCGAAGGTTCAGGCGCTCGGCCAGCTGCGCCTCGCTCAGGGCCTCGCTGTCATACAGCACGCGGGCAAAGCTGAGGATTTCGGCACGCGAGGCCACATCGAACAGGGCCGGGGTGTCGAGTTGTTCGGGCCACACGCTGCGGTCGAACCGGGCCAGCTCGACCGGGGCAGCGTGCACCAGCGTGCTCAGCAGGCCGGCCAGTAAAAGAAGGGCTATGCGCACGATCACACTCTCCATTTTCTCGCCGCGCACTATAGCGCCAAGCGCCGCCAGGGTCTTGGCTATTGGCGCGATAGCTGGAGATCGGCGCCCCCCGCCCGTAGAATCGACGCCACGATTCAAGGAGCCGACCTCATGCTGACGGTGATCTCACCCGCCAAGACCCTCGATTACGACACCCCGCCCGTTACCCAGCGGCACACCCTGCCGCAATACCTGGACGACTCCCAGGAACTGATCCTGCAACTGCGCGAACTTTCGCCGCAGCAGATCAGCGACCTGATGCACCTCTCGGACAAGCTGGCCGGCCTCAATGCCGCGCGCTTCGGCAGCTGGACCCCGAACTTCACCCCGGCCAACGCCAAGCAGGCGCTGCTGGCGTTCAAGGGCGACGTGTACACCGGCCTGGATGCACAGAGCCTGAGCGAAGACGACTTCACCTATGCCCAGCAGCACCTGCGCATGCTGTCGGGGCTGTACGGCCTGCTGCGTCCGCTGGACCTGATGCAGCCCTACCGGCTGGAGATGGGCACCAAGCTGGCCAACGCCCGCGGCAAGGACCTCTACGCCTTCTGGGGCACGCGCATCAGCGAGTGGCTGAACCAGGCGCTGGCCGAACAAGGCGACGACCTGCTGCTGAACCTGGCCAGCAACGAGTACTTCTCGGCGGTCAAGCGCAGCGCGTTGAAGGCGCGGGTGATCAACACCGAGTTTCGCGACTTCAAGAATGGCCAGTACAAGATCATCAGCTTCTATGCCAAGAAGGCGCGGGGCATGATGACCCGGTTCGTGACCCAGGAGCGCATCAACGACCCCGAGCGGCTCAAGCAGTTCGACGTGCAGGGCTACTACTACAGTGCCGAGCAGTCCAAACCGGACAACCTGGTGTTCCTGCGCGACCACCCGGCCGAGTAGAAAGCATCGCGGGTCACCCCGCTCCCCCCGGGATCACCTGAATCCTTGCGGGCGCGGGCTTGACTCGCGATGGCGTCCTCACAGCCCGCCAGTCGCCAATCCCGTGGCGCCAAAAAACCACCCCCTCTAGCCCTATCGCCAAACGTCATAAGACCGTTCGTAGTTTTCTGACGAAATATCCTGAAATTTTTTTTCATGCTGGCATAAAAACATCCCCTTGCAAGTTTGCCCTACAGACACGGGACGAAACTGCCGTGTGCTATCAAAGTGAAAGTATCGTCAACTGTTGAAATATTAAAAAATCCTTCACGGCGACTCGGGCGAGCCTGGAACTTATCCCCTTGAGGCTCGCTCATACCACCGGTACGGATTATCTCGTGATGGGTGTGAGAGATGACGTACATGACAAATGGACAGTATCAGGAAGTTTTGAAAGCACTTTTTTGTCCGCGCAATTGTTCGACAAGATTACGCGTCCAAGCCAGGAGAGAGCACCCTTAAAAATCGTCCTAGTGGTTGATTTCAAAGGATTTAATCCACTTGAAATAACAAGCACAGCAGTACGCGCAGTGGGTACTGCAATAAAGACGGATACCGTCCAGGGCTCACCCCCTAATGTAAATGGCCATTAGCCGCCAACTTGAGTGCCTTTTATTTTTCGCACTCCAATTTAATTTGCCTGCCGGCAGTTAGCGGTTTAACCGTGACACTTCCGTGCACCCTGAATTTGCTGGTCAACCAACCCGGTCTGGCGCTTAGTTGTGCGCCGACATGATAAACACATGAGGTGAATGCGATGCGTATTAGCATCTTTGGTTTGGGTTATGTAGGTGCGGTCTGTGCGGGCTGCCTGTCCGCCCGGGGCCATGAAGTGATCGGCGTGGATGTATCGGCGACCAAGATCGACCTGATCAACCAGGGCAAATCCCCCATCGTGGAACCGGGCCTCGAAGCCCTGTTGCAGCAAGGCATTGCCAACCAGCGCCTGCGGGGCACCACCGATTTTGCCCAGGCCATTCGCGACAGCGACGTGTCGATGATCTGCGTCGGTACGCCGAGCAAGAAGAACGGCGACCTGGGCCTGGAATACATCGAGTCGGTGTGCCGCGAAATCGGTCTGGTACTGCGCGACAAGAGCAGCCGCCACACCATCGTGGTGCGCAGCACCGTACTGCCGGGCACCGTCAAGAACGTGGTGATCCCGATTCTCGAAGACTGCTCGGGCAAGAAGGCCGGCGTCGACTTCGGCGTGGCGGTCAACCCCGAGTTCCTGCGAGAAAGCACCGCGATCAAGGACTACGACCAGCCGCCCATGACTGTCATCGGCGAACTCGACCGCGCCAGCGGCGACGTGCTGCAGGCCCTCTACGAAGAGCTCGACGCCCCGATCATCCGCAAGGACATCGAAGTGGCCGAGATGATCAAGTACACCTGCAACGTGTGGCACGCCACCAAGGTCACCTTCGCCAACGAGATCGGCAACATCGCCAAGGCCTGCGGCGTCGATGGCCGCGAAGTGATGGAAGTGGTGTGCCAGGACAAGGCCCTGAACCTGTCGCAGTACTACATGCGCCCAGGCTTCGCCTTCGGCGGCTCGTGCCTGCCCAAGGACGTGCGCGCCCTCACCTACCGCGCCGGCAGCCTGGACGTGAAGGCGCCGCTGCTCAACTCGCTGATGACCAGCAACGAGTCCCAGGTGCAGAACGCCTTCGACATCATCGAAAGCCACGACAAGCGCAAGGTTGCCCTGCTGGGCCTGAGCTTCAAGGCCGGCACCGACGACCTGCGCGAGAGCCCGCTGGTGGAACTGGCCGAACGCCTGATCGGCAAGGGCTACGAGCTCAACATCTACGACAGCAACGTCGAGTACGCCCGCGTGCACGGCGCCAACAAGGACTACATCGAGTCGAAGATCCCCCACGTCTCGTCTCTGCTCAACGCCGACTTCGAGCAGGTGGTCAACCACGCCGACGTGATCGTGCTGGGTAACCGCGACGAGAAGTTCCGTGCGCTGGCGCAACAGGCCCCGGCCGGCAAGCAGGTCATCGACCTGGTCGGCTTCATGGGCAAGCCGACCTGCCCCACCAGCCGCACCGAAGGCATCTGCTGGTAACAGCAGCCACTGCACGGGGTCGCCCCAGCCCCGTGCAGTTCCTTCCCATTCATTCGCTACGGATGCACACCATGCAAAGGCTCAAGCACGGCCTGCTACAGGTCGCCGGATGGCTGTTCTACGTGAGCCTGCTCATGCTGATCGCCCTGGCCTTGCCCAAGACCGTTTTCGACCCCGACTCCAAGGACTTCATCTTCCTCATCGGCGCTGTCGGAATCTGGCGTTATTCCATGGGTGCCACGCACTTCGTGCGGGGCATGCTGTTCCTCTACATCGTCTACCCGATGCTGCGACGCAAGGTGCGCAAACTGGGCAGCGCGGCCGACCCGTCGCACGTGTACCTGATGGTCACCAGCTTTCGCATCGACGCCCTGACCACCGCGCAGGTGTACAGCTCGGTGATCCGCGAGGCAATCGACTGCGGCTACCCCACCACCGTGGTCTGCTCGCTGGTGGAAATGAGCGACGAACTGCTGGTGAAAAGCCTGTGGGCCAAGTTCAACCCGCCCGACCGCGTGGCCCTGGACTTCGTGCGCATCGCCGGCACCGGCAAGCGTGACGGCCTGGCCTACGGCTTTCGCGCCATCTCGCGCCACCTGCCCGACGAGAACGCAGTGGTCGCGGTGATCGACGGCGACACCGTGCTCGGCGAAGGCGTGGTAGCCAAGACCGTGCCCTGGTTCAAGCTCTACCCGAATGTCGGTGGCCTGACCACCAACGAATTCTGCGAAGTGCGCGGCGGCTACATCATGAGCGAGTGGCACAAGCTGCGCTTTGCCCAGCGCCACATCAACATGTGCTCGATGGCCCTGTCCAAGCGCGTGCTGACCATGACCGGGCGCATGTCGGTGTTCCGCGCCGCCGTGGTGACCAACCCCGAGTTCATCAAGGACGTCGAGAACGACTCGCTGCAGCACTGGCGCCTGGGCCGCTTCAAGTTCCTCACCGGCGACGACAAGTCCAGCTGGTTCAGCCTCATGCGCCTGGGCTACGACACGTTCTACGTGCCGGATGCGGCGATCAACACGGTCGAGCACCCGCCGGAAAAGAGCTTCATCAAGGCCAGCCGCAAGCTGATGTACCGCTGGTACGGCAACAACCTGCGCCAGAACTCCCGAGCCCTGGGCCTGGGCGTTCGCCGCCTCGGCCTGTTCACCAGCGTGGTGCTGTTCGACCAGCGCGTGTCGATGTGGACCAGCCTGCTCGGGCTCACCGTGGCGCTGATCGCCAGCCTCAAGTTCGGCCCTGCCTTCCTGCTGGTGTACCTGCTGTGGATCGGCATCACCCGCCTGATCCTGACCCTGATGCTGATGTGCTCGGGGCATGCCATCGGCCCGGCCTACCCGCTGATTCTCTATTACAACCAGATCGTCGGCGCAATCATGAAGATCTACGTGTTCTTCCGCCTCGACAAGCAGTCCTGGACCCGCCAGCCCACTGCGCTCAAACGCGACCTCGCGAGCTTTCAACAATGGTTCAACACCTGGTCTTCGCGGACCATGACCTTCTCGGCAGCCAGCATCTTCGTCGCTGTGCTGTTCATGGTCGTGTGAGCCGCCGCCCTACGGAATAAACAGGAACATATCGCCATGAATACCGCCGTGAATGCCAATGTCGTGCATGAGTCCGAAGCCCAGCGTCAGCACGCCCGGGTAAAGATCCCCGCCAAGCTGCGCTACCTGGGGGCCAACCGCGAGACCCTCGAAGTCAAGGTCGAGGACCTCTCGGCCGGTGGCCTGAGCTTCTACACCCGCCACCCGCTGAAGGTCGGCGAAGTGGTGCGCGGCCGCCTGCAGTTCGTGGTCGACAACCTGGGCCTGGCCATCGACATCGAGTTCCAGGTGCGCTCGCACAACGTCGCCGACGGTCGTACCGGCGTGCAGTTCCAGAACCTGGAACAGCGCGACATCGCCACCCTGCGCCACATCATCACCTCGCACCTGTCGGGCGAGCTGATCAGCATCGGCGACGTGCTCAGCACCCTGCAACGCGACAACTTCACCAAGGCGCGCAAGCAGAAGGACACCGGCGGCGGCCTGAGCGCCTTCGGCCGCCTGCGTGCGGTCACCTTCAGCCTCGGCGTGTTCGTGGTTGGCGTGGCCGCGTTCGGCTTCATCGCCAAGTCGGTGTACGGCCTGTACTTCGTCAGCCATGCCGAGGCCGGGGTGGTCAGCGTCCCCACCACCAACGTCACCATGCCGCGCGACGGCACCGTGCAGAGCCTGGTGAAGGCGGACGGCCCGGTGGTCAAGGGCGCGCCGCTGGCCTCGTTCAACACCAGCATGCTCGACCTGCTCAAGGGCCACCTGGACGACCAGCAACTGGAGCCGGCGCGGGTCGAGGAACTGTTCGGCAAGCAGCTCAGCGGCACCCTCACCAGCCCGTGCGACTGCGTGGTGGCCAGGCAACTGGTGGATGACGGGCAATACGCGAGCAAGGGCGCAGTGATCTTCCAGCTGATCCCGCGCACCACCAACCCGATCATCGAGGCCCGTTTCAGCTACCGCCAGTTCGACGAAGTGCAGCCCGGCACCCGCGTCAACTTCCAGGTGGCCGGCGAAGACGACGTGCGCCAGGGTCGCATCGTCAGCAGCACCAGCCAGAACAGCGACGACCTGTCTTCGGACATTCGCGTGCAGATCAAGCCGGATGCGCCGATGCCCAGCGAGCTGGCCGGGCGCCCGGTGTCGGTCAACAGCGACCGGGGCCCGTCGATGGACTGGCTGATCGACAAGGCCGTGGCCCGTGGGCTTTGAAGAGGACATGCCGGTGACTACCCAACACACCGCGATCCCTGTAGGAGCCGGCCTTGCCGGCGAATCGTGCAGCCCCCTTCGCCGGCAAGGCCGGCTCCTACCGATGGGTGCACTGGCCCTGGCCGTCAGCCTGGCCGGTTGCGCCGGCCTGCCCGACCAGCGCCTGGCCAACGAAGCCCTCAAGCGCGGCGACACCGCCCTGGCCGAGCGCAACTACCAGCAACTCGCCGACCTGGGCTACAGCGAGGCCCAGGTAGGCCTGGCCGATATCCAGGTCGAAACCGGTGACCCGGCCAAGCTCAGGCAGGCCGAGGCCACCTACCGCGCCGCCGCCCGCACCTCGCCCCGCGCCCAGGCCCGCCTCGGCCGTCTGCTGGTGGCCAAGCCCGACAGCAGCGAGGCCGAGCGCCACGAGGCCCAGGGCCTGCTCAAGCAGGCCTTCGCCGCCGGCGAAAGCAACACCCTGATCCCGCTGGCCATGCTCTACCTGCAATACCCGCAGAGTTTCCCCGACGTCGATGCCCAGCAGCAGATCGACCAATGGCGCGCCGCCGGCTACCCCGAGGCGGGCCTGGCCCAGGTGCTGCTGTACCGTACCCAGAACACCTACGACCAGCACCTGGACGAGGTGGAACGTATCTGCAAGGCCGCACTGGCCAGCACCGACATCTGCTATGTGGAACTGGCCAGCGTGTACCAGAAGCGTGCCCAGCCCGAACAACAGGCCGCGCTGATCGACCAGCTCAAGGCCGCCTATGCCCGCGGTGCGGTACCGGCCAGCCGGGTCGACAGCGTGGCCCGCGTACTGGCCGACCCCAGCCTGGGCCAGACCGACGAGAAAACCGCCCAGGCCCTGCTCGAACAGGTCGCACCGAGCAACCCCGCGTCCTGGGTCAGCCTGGCGCAACTGCTCTACAGCTTCCCCGAGCTGGGCGACAGCGACCAGTTGCTGGCCTACATCGACAAGGGCCGCGAGGCCGCACAACCGCGCGCCGAGCTGCTGCTGGGCCGCCTCTACTACGAAGGCAAGGCCGTGCCGGCCGACGCGAAAAAAGCCGAGACGCACCTGCAGTCCGCCGCCGATGCCGGCGAAATCAGCGCCCACTACTACCTCGGCCAGCTCTACCGCCGTGGCTATCTGGGCCAGGTCGAACCGCAGAAAGCCGTCGATCACCTGCTGCGCGCCGCCCGTGGCGGCCAGCTCAGCGCCGACTACGCGCTGGCCCAGCTGTTCAGCGAAGGTCGCGGCATTCGCCAGGACCTGGTCAACGCCTGGGTGTTCGCGCAACTGGCGCAGGCCAACCCCAGCGAGCAATCGACGGCAATGGCCGGCGAGCTCGACCAGCAGCTATCCGCCCCGCAGAAGGCCCAGGCCCAGCGCCTGTTGCAACAGGAGCGCCAGGCCCGTGGCGCCATGGGTCAGGGCCCCGGCGCCCAGGCCATGCAGGCCCTGCAGGACACCACCGAACAAGACGGCGAGGAATCCCTATGACACTCAACCCGTGGATGAAGGCCGGCCTGGGCCTGGGCTGTGCCCTGCTCTGGTCGTGCCCGACCCTGGCCGCGATGACCGCCGAGAAGAACTTCGGCCTGGAAGTGAAAGTCACCGGCCAGTCCGAGGATGACCGCGACCTGGGCACCCGCTCCGGCGGCGACGTCAACGGCCTGGGCCTGGACCTGCGCCCCTGGGTGTATGGCGAGCGCGGCAACTGGAGCGCCTACGCCATGGGCCAGGCGGTCACCGCCACCGACACCATCGACACCGACACCCTGCGCCAGGCCGACGACGACAGCCAGGTCGAAACCCGCCGCGCCAGCGGCCGCGAGCAGGACAAGAGCTACCTGGCCATGCGCGAGTTCTGGGTCGGCTACAGCGGCCTGACCGCCTACCCCGGCGAGCAACTGCGCCTGGGCCGCCAGCGCCTGCGCAGCGACGACGGCATGTGGCGCGACACCAACATCGAGGCGCTGAACTGGACCTTCGACACCACCCTGCTGCGCGCCAACGCCGGCGTGGCCCAGCGTTTCAGCGAGTACCGCACCGACCTCACCGACCTGGCCCCCGAAGACAAGGACCGCCTGCACGTCTACGGCGACGTGGCCGCGCAATGGACCCCCGGCCACTGGGTCGGCCTGCGCGCGCACCACACCCACGACGACGGCAAGCTGAAGAACCCGGGCGAGACCCTCGACCCGCTGGACAAGACCCGCAACGGCGACCTCACCTGGCTGGGCCTTGAGGCCAACAGCGACGCCTACAACTGGCGCAACCAGAACACCGTCAACTACTGGGGCAGCGTCACCTGGCTCACCGGCGACCGTGATCGCCTGAGCGCCACCACCCTGGCCAACGGCGACCAGCTGGCCACGCAAAAGCAGAGCGGCGATGTCAACGCCTGGGCCACCGACCTGGGCATCCGCCTGCGCCTGGACCCCAACTGGCAGGTCGGCGCGGCCTATGCCCGCGGCAGCGGCGGCGGTGGCAGCGACGGCTCGGGCAACTTCGAACAGACGGGCCTTGAGAGCAACCGCTCCAACTTCACCGGCACCCGCTCGCGTGTACACCGCTTCGGCGAGGCCTTCCGTGGCGAGCTGGGCAACCTGCAGGCCGCCACCCTGTTCACCTCCTGGCAACTGCGCGACGACTACGACGCAAGCCTGGTGTACCACAAGTTCTGGCGCGTCGACGGCAAGCAGAACATCGGCAGCAGCGGCATCAACGCCGTGGTCGATGATGACGGCATCAACCGCCCGCTGATCCAGGGCGAAAAAGACCTCGGCCAGGAGATGGACCTGGTGGTCACCAAGTACTTCAAGCAGGGCCTGCTGCCGGCCGCGCTGAGCCAGTCGATCGACGAACCGTCGGCACTGGTGCGCTTTCGCGGTGGGGTGTTCAAGCCAGGCGACGCCTATGGCAAGGAAGCGGACTCGTACATGCACCGCGCCTTCATCGACGTGATCTGGCGTTTCTGATGCCTGGAGTGCATTGACATGAACCTTTACCCGCTCAACACGCTGATCGCCGGCAGCCTGCTGCTGGCCAGCAGCATCGCCCTGGCCAACGGCCTGCCCGTGGCCAGCCCGGCCAAAGAGCTGCAGCACGCCAAGACCTACACCGTCAGCAGCGCGCCGATCGAGCCGTTGCAGATCCCGGCGCCGACCCTGCCCGACCTCAGCGGCTACACCGCCGAAGCGGTGCAGGCCAAGATCCAGCGTGCACGCAAGGGCAAGGTCACGGTACGCCGCATGCTGCAGGAAGACGCCCTCAAGGAGTTCATCGGCGGCGACAACAAGATGGCCGAATGGGTAGCCCGCCAGCACGGCATCCCGCAGGCGATCTTCGTCGATGACGGGCATGTCGACTTCACCGAGCTGAGCAAGCACGTGCCGGCCCAGTACCTGCGTGAAACCGCGCCGGGGGTATACCTGTCGCGCCTGCCGATCGTGGTGGGGCAAAAGGGCGTGCTCGAGATCGATGCCAAGGTCAAGGAACTGCGCCTGTCCCAGGAAGGCGGTGCGTTCATCGTCAACGACGGCAAGCTGTTCGTCAGCGACACCCGCGTCACCGGCTGGCGCGAAAAGGACAACGGCCCGGCGACCTTCCGCACACCCAAGGAATTTCGCCCGTTCCTGCTCTCGTGGGGCGGCACCGAGACCTACATCGTCAACACCCGCATGGCCAGCTTCGGCTATGCCCAGAGCAAGTCCTACGGCGTGAGCATTTCGCAGTACACGCCCAACATGGCCAAGCAGATGGGCCGCCCCGAACCCACCGGCTGGATCATCGGCTCCGAGTTCAGCGACATGTGGTACGGCTTCTACTGCTACGAGACCAGCGACTTCGTGGTCAAGGACAACACCTACCGCGACAACATCGTGTACGGCATCGACCCCCACGACCGTTCGCACCGCCTGATCATCGCCGGCAACACCGTGCATGGCACCAAGAAGAAGCACGGCATCATCGTCTCGCGCGAGGTCAACGACAGCTGGATCATCAACAACAAGAGCTACGACAACAAGCTCTCGGGCGTGGTGATCGACCGCAACAGCGTCAACAACCTGATCGCCTACAACGAGATCTACCGCAACCACACCGACGGCATCACCCTGTACGAAAGCGGCGACAACCTGATCTGGGGCAACAAGGTCATCAGCAACCGTCGCCACGGCATCCGCGTGCGCAACAGCGTGAACATCCGCCTGTACGAAAACCTCGCCATGGCCAACGGCCTGGTGGGTGTGTACGGGCACATCAAGGACCTGTCCGATACCGACCGCGACATCGACCTGGACCCGTTCGACACCAAGGTGTCGCTGATCGTGGTGGGCGGTGAGCTGGCGGCCAACGGCAGCGGCCCGCTGTCGATCGACTCGCCCCTGAGCGTGGAGCTGTACCGGGTGTCGATGCTGGCCCCGAGCAAGTCCAGCGGCATCAGTTTCTCCGGGGTGCTGGGCGATCGCCAGGACGAGATTCTCGACCTGATGGTACGCCAGGGCAAAGCCGTACTGATCGACCCGGTCGAACGCCAGACCGACATGGCGGATTGAGGAAACCTGACATGACCCCACACCTGATGAAACTGCTTGGCCTGAGTGCGGCGCTGCTGGCGATCAGCAACGGCGTGCGTGCCGACGAGGTGCAGGCGCCCAGCTTCACCGCCCAGCCGTGCTGCCAACTGTGCCCCGAAGCCCACGATGCCAGCCGCTACACCACCCGCTACCAGCAGAACTTCACCACCCTGGTGCAAGCCCAGGGCGACTGGCTGTTCCGTACCCGCGAAGACCTGCGCACCGAATTCAGCACCACCCCGGCCGGCTACAAACGCCTGCAGCAGGTGCACGATGCGTTCAAGGCGCGCGGCGTGGAACTGGTGGTGGTGTACCAGCCCACCCGTGGCCTGGTGAACCGCAACATGCTCAACCCGGCCGACAAGGCCGCGTTCAACTACGAGAAGGCCCTGCGCAACTACCAGGCCATGCTCAAGCGCTTCGCCCAAATGGGCTACAACGTGCCCGACCTGTCGCCGCTGACCAACGAACAGTTGCCGGCCGCGCAGCAGGGCAAGGACTTCTACTTCCGCGGCGACCAGCACTGGACGCCCTATGGCGCCGAGCGTGCGGCAAAAATCGTGGCCGACACCGTGCACAGCATGCCGGCCTTCGCCGACATCCCGCGGCGTGAATTCGAAAGCCACACGTCCGGCCGCATGGGCAAGACCGGCACCCTGCACAACGTCGCCGGCCAACTGTGCGGCACCAGCTACGCGGTGCAGTACATGGACCAGTTCGTCACCGAGCCCAAGGGCGAGAGTGGCGGCGACGACCTGTTCGGCGACTCGGGCAACCCGCAGATCACCCTGGTGGGCACCAGCCACAGCGGCAAGAACTACAACTTCTCGGGTTTTCTGCAGCAGTACATCGGCGCCGACGTGCTCAACGTCGCGTTCCCCGGTGGCGGCCTGGAAGGTTCGATGATCCAGTACCTGGGCAGCGAGGAGTTCCAGAACAACCCGCCCAAGATCCTGGTGTGGGAGTTCTCGCCGCTGTACCGCCTGGACCAGGAAACCATCTGGCGCCAGATGCTCGCCCTGCTCGACAACGGCTGCGAAGGCAAGCCTGCGCAGATGAGCGTCAGCACCTCGCTCAAGCCGGGCACCAACGAGCTGCTGGTCAATGGCAAGAACGGCGTGATCAAGAACCTGGTCAACGGCCGTCATCAACTGGACATCCAGTTCGAAGACAAGTCGGTCAAGACCTTGCAGGCCACCCTGTGGTACCTCAATGGTCGTCACGAGGACCTGAAGATCGAAAAACCCGAAACCTCCGACACCGACGGACGCTTCGCCTTCCAACTGCGCGAGGACGAGGACTGGGCCAACCAGACCTTGCTCGCGGTGGAAGTGCAGGGTCCCGAAAGCGGCAGCCAGAAGGTCCAGGCCAGGCTGTGTACACGCAACCCGATCGCCGGCGCCGGGCAGCATGCTGCCCAGGCCGGCCTGTGAGGCGCACATGACATCCATCCGCACCCTTGCCACCCCCGCCCTGCTCGCCCTGGCCCTGTTCGGCCCGGCGGTGCAGGCCGGCGGGCTGGTCCCGCCGCAGGGCTACTACGCCGGCATCGAGAAACCCAAGACCAGCCCCAACGACTTCACCTGTGAGGCCGTGCCCAAGCCCTACACCGGCGCGCTGCAGTTTCGCAGCAAGTACGAAGGCTCGGACAAGGCCCGCGCGACGCTGAACAAGGCATCCGAACAGGCCTTTCGCGATTCCACCGCCAGCATCACCACGCTGGAGCGCGGGGTCAGCAAGCAGGTGATGCAGTACATGCGCGACGGCCGCCCGCAGCAGCTGGACTGCACCCTGCAGTGGCTGGGCACCTGGGCGCAGGCCGATGCGCTGATGTCCACCGACTACAACCACACCGGCAAGTCGATGCGCAAATGGGCGCTGGGCAGCCTGAGCTCGGCATACCTGCGCCTGAAGTTCTCCAACGCACAGCCACTGGCGGCGCACCAGGCCCAGGCCGAACAGATCGAGAAATGGTTCGCGCGCCTGGCCGAGCAGACGGTCAAGGACTGGAGCGACCTGCCGCTGGAAAAGATCAACAACCACTCGTACTGGGCCGCCTGGTCGGTGATGGCCACGGCGGTGGCGACCGATCGCCGCGACCTGTTCGACTGGGCCGTGAAGGAGTACCGCGTGGGTGCCAACCAGGTCGATGCGCAGGGCTTTCTGCCCAACGAGATGAAGCGCAAGCAGCGCGCCCTGGCGTACCACAACTACGCACTGCCGCCGCTATCGATGATCGCCAGCTTCGCCCAGGCCAACGGCGTGGACCTGCGCCCGGAAAACAACGGCGCGCTCAAGCGCCTGGGCGAGCGGGTGTTGTCCGGGGCCAGAGACCCGAGTGCGTTCAAGGCGCGCAATGGCCAGAAGCAGGACATGGACGATCTGAAGATCGACAGCAAATACGCCTGGCTTGAGCCGTGGTGCAGCCTGTACCAGTGCGACGCCGATGCGCTCAAGCGCAAGCACGCGATGCAGCCGTTCAAGAGTTTCCGCCTGGGCGGCGACCTGACGCGCGTCTACGACCCGCAGGCAGAACAGAAGAAGTAGCAACGACCGCAATCCCTGTGGGAGCGGGCTTGACCCGCGATGCTTTTGATCTGGTTCCCCCGCAATTTCAGCGGGGGGTTTGGGGGGCTGCTGCCCCGATTGTGGATAACGACAAGGAGAGATCGGGATGGTGTTCTCGTCCAATGTGTTCCTGTTCCTGTTCCTGCCGATCTTTCTCGGCCTGTACTACCTGAGCGGGCAACGCTACCGCAACGCCCTGCTGCTGCTGGCCAGCTACGTGTTCTACGCCTGGTGGCGGGTGGACTTCCTGGCGCTGTTCGCCGCGGTCACCCTGTGGAACTACTGGATCGGCCTCAAGGTGGGCGCCGCCGGCGTGCGCACCAAGCCGGCCCAGCGCTGGCTGCTGCTGGGGGTGGTGGTCGACCTGGGTATCCTGGGCTACTTCAAGTACGCCAACTTCGGCGTCGACAGCATCAACGCGATCATGACCTCGTACGGCCTGGAGCCGTTCATCCTCACCCACATCCTGTTGCCCATCGGCATCTCGTTCTACATCTTCGAGTCGATCAGCTACATCATCGACGTGTACCGCGGCGACACCCCGGCCACCCGCAACCTGATCGACTTCGCCGCGTTCGTGGCGATCTTCCCGCACCTGATCGCCGGCCCCGTGCTGCGCTTTCGCGACCTGGCCGACCAGTTCAACCACCGCACCCACACCCTGGACAAGTTCTCCGAAGGGTGCACGCGGTTCATGCAGGGCTTCATCAAGAAGGTATTCATCGCCGACACCCTGGCGGTGGTCGCCGACCACTGCTTCGCCCTGCAGAACCCGACCACCGGCGACGCCTGGCTGGGCGCACTGGCCTACACCGCGCAGCTGTACTTCGACTTCTCCGGCTACAGCGACATGGCCATCGGCCTGGGCCTGATGATGGGCTTTCGCTTCATGGAGAACTTCAAGCAGCCGTACATCAGCCAGTCGATCACCGAGTTCTGGCGGCGCTGGCACATCAGCCTGTCCACCTGGCTGCGCGACTACCTGTACATCACCCTGGGCGGCAACCGCGGCGGCACCTTCGCCACCTACCGCAACCTGTTCCTGACCATGCTGCTGGGCGGCCTGTGGCACGGCGCCAACTTCACCTACATCATCTGGGGCGCCTGGCACGGCATGTGGCTGGCGATCGAGCGCGCACTGGGCCTGGACACCAACCCGCAGCGCTTCAACCCGGTCAAGTGGGCCTTCACCTTCCTGCTGGTGGTGATGGGCTGGGTGATCTTCCGCGCCGAAAACCTGCACGTGGCCGGGCGCATGTACGGCGCCATGTTCAGCTTCGGTGAATGGCAGCTGTCGGAGCTCAACCGCGCCAGCCTCACCGGCCTGCAAGTGGCCACCCTGGTGATCGCCTACCTGAGCCTGGCGTTCTTCGGCCTGCGCGACTTCTACCGCAACGCCAAGCCCACGGCCAAGGCCAGCCCGGTGGCCGTGCATGGCGACGGCAGCGTGAGCCTGGACTGGGGCCTGTACATGACCCGCGCGCTGGTGCTGCTGCTGTTCGTGGCCTCGATCCTCAAACTCTCGGCGCAAAGCTACTCGCCGTTCCTCTACTTCCAGTTCTGAGCGAGCCGACCATGACCCGATCATTACGCAAACTCTACGCCGTGCTGTTCATGGCCCTGCTGCTGGGCCTGGGCATCTGGTCGCTGGGGGGCCTGGGCAGTTTCCAGCGTACCGCGCAGATGTCCCTGCTCGACGGCAAGCTGGCCAAGGCCGCCGAAACCCACTACGACGCGCAGTTCCCGATCAAGCGCCTGGGCACCAACCTCTGGGCGGCGCTGGACTTCAAACTGTTCAACGAAGGCCGCCCGGGTGTGGTGCTGGGCCGCGAGCAATGGCTGTTCAGCGATGAAGAGTTCAAGCCGGTGGCCGGCAGCGAACAGTTCGAGGCCGAGAACCTCGCACTGATCCGCGGCGTGCGCGACACCCTCAAACAACACGGTGTGCAACTGGTGCTGGCGATCATCCCGGCCAAGGCCCGCCTGTACCCGGAGTACATCGGTGAGCAGACGCCCGCCAGCCTGCATGCCGACCTGTACAACCAGTTCCATGCCAAGGCGCGTCAGGCCGGCGTGTTCGCCCCGGACCTGCTCGGCCCGCTGCAGGCGGCCAAGGCCCAGGGCCAGGTGTTCCTGCGCACCGACACCCACTGGACACCACTGGGCGCCGAGGTGGTGGCACGCCACCTGGCCGAAGCCGTGGCCCGCCAGACCCTGCTCAGCGGCACGCCGCAGCAGTTCGTCACCGAAGCCAAAGCCGCCACACCGTACAAGGGCGACCTCACCAACTTCCTGCCGCTGGACCCGTTGTTCAGCCACCTGCTGCCGGCCCCGGACAGCCTGCAGCAACGCACCACCCGCCCTGCCCGGGCCCAGGACCAGGCCGACAGCGACGACGCGCTGTTTGCCGACAACGAGATCCCCGTGGCGCTGATCGGCACCAGCTACAGCGCCAACCCGCACTGGAACTTCCTCGGTGCGTTGCAGCAGGCGCTGCGCAGCGACGTGGTCAATTACGCCGAGGACGGCCATGGCCCGCTGCTGCCGATGCTCAAGTACCTGCAGACCGACGCCTTCAAGACCAGCGCCCCACAGGTGCTGGTATGGGAGTTCCCGGAACGTTATCTGCCAATGAAAAACGACCTCAGCGCCTTCGATCCGCAGTGGATCGCCCAGCTGAAGCAAACCCGTACCGCCAATCAAGACATGGCCCTGTCGTCCAATCGGACGCAACACTGAGAGGAACTGCACATGACCACCAAGCACCGCATTGCCAAAGCATTCGCCCTGACCGCCGGCATGAGCCTGCTCTCGCTGCAGGCCTGGGCCGGCGCCGACGCCGCACTGTATGGCCCCAGCGCGCCCAAGGGCTCGACCTTCGTGCGCCTGTACAACGCCGGCAACCAGCCGGTGGCCGCCAGTGTCGGCAACACCCAGATCAGCGAAGTGGCCGCCCAGGGCAGCAGCGATTTCAGCTTCATGCCCCAGGGCGACTACAGCGCCAAGGTCGGCAGCCAGACCGTACCGGTCAAGCTGGCGGGCGATCACTACTACACCCTGGTCAACCACGGCAGCGGCCAGCCGCAACTGGTCGAGGAACCACCGTTCAAGAACAAGCAGAAATCCCTGGTACGCGTGCAGAACCTGAGCGACCAGGCCCTGACCCTGAAGACCGCCGATGGCAAGACCGAAGTGGTCAAGCCGGTGGCGGCCAAGGCGCGCGGCGAGCGCGAGATCAACCCGGTCAAGGTCAGCCTGGCGCTGTATGAAGGCGACAAGAAAGTCAGCGACCTCAAGCCCGTTGCGCTCGAACGTGGCGAAGCGGCCGTGCTGTATGTGACCGGCAGTGGCAGCAACCTGTCGCCGGTCTGGGTCAAGCGCCCTGTGTCCACCCGTTAATCAACTGCCCCTTTCAACGTTCGGAGATTACCCATGATTCCAGTCATCCTGTCCGGTGGTAGCGGCTCGCGTCTGTGGCCCCTGTCGCGTAAGCAATTCCCCAAGCAGTTCCTGGCCCTGACCGGTGAACACACGCTGTTCCAGCAAACCCTGTCGCGCCTGGTGTTCGACGGCATGGACGCGCCCATCGTGGTGTGCAACAAGGACCACCGCTTCATCGTCAACGAGCAATTGGCCAACCTGAACCTGGACACCCAGGCGATCCTGATGGAGCCGTTCGGGCGCAACACCGCGCCGGCCGTGGCGCTCACGGCCATGAAACTGGTCAACGAAGGCCGCGACGAGCTGATGCTGGTGCTGCCGGCCGACCACGTGCTGGACGACCAGAAGGCCCTGCAACGCGCCCTGGCCCTGGCCACGGTGGCCGCCGAACGCGGCGAAATGGTGCTGTTCGGAGTGCCGGCGACCAAGCCGGAAACCGGCTACGGCTACATCAAGTCGAGCCAGGACGCCCTGCTGCCCGAAGGCATCAGCCGCGTGGCACAGTTCGTTGAAAAACCGGACGAAAAACGCGCCACCGAGTTCGTCAAGAGCGGCGGCTACTACTGGAACAGCGGCATGTTCCTGTTCCGCGCCAGCCGCTTCCTCGAAGAGCTGAAAAAGCACGACCCCGACATCTACGACACCTGCCTGCTGACCCTGGAGCGCAGCCTGGAAGACGGCGACAGCATCAGCATCGACGAGGCCACCTTCGCCTGCTGCCCGGACAACTCCATCGACTACGCGGTGATGGAAAAGACCCAGCGCGCCTGCGTGGTGCCGCTGAGTGCGGGCTGGAGCGACGTGGGCTGCTGGTCGTCGCTGTGGGACGTGCACGAGAAGGACACCAACGGCAACGTGACCAAGGGCGACGTGGTGGTGCAGGACAGCCACAACTGCATGATCCACGGCAACGGCAAGCTGGTATCGGTGATCGGCCTGGAGAACATCGTGGTGGTCGAGACCAAGGACGCCATGATGATCGCGCACAAGGACAAGGTTCAGGGGGTCAAACAGATGGTCAACACCCTGGACGCCCAGGGCCGCAACGAAACCCAGAACCACTGCGAGGTGTACCGCCCGTGGGGCTCGTATGACTCGGTGGACATGGGCGGGCGCTTCCAGGTCAAGCACATCACGGTAAAACCCGGCGCCAGCCTGTCGCTGCAGATGCACCACCACCGTGCCGAGCACTGGATCGTGGTGTCGGGCACGGCCGAGGTGACGTGCGACGAGAACGTGTTCCTGCTGTGCGAGAACCAGTCCACGTACATCCCGATCGCCTCGGTGCACCGCCTGCGCAACCCGGGCAAGATCCCTCTGGAGATCATCGAGGTGCAGTCGGGCAGCTACCTGGGCGAGGACGACATCGAGCGTTTCGAAGACATCTACGGGCGCTCCACGCCAGTGGAGCGCGGGGTGTCGATCAAGACCATCGCGCAGTGATCTGAAGCCCGGAAGGCCCTTTCGCGGGTCAAGCCCGCTCCCACAACGGTCGCCATCGAACCTGTGGGAGCGGGCTTGACCCGCGATGCTTTTATCAGGGTAGGATGATCCTTCATCCGCACCCAAGGCGCCCTCCATGTTCATCGGTATCCTGCTCATCCTCACCTGGCTGGTCCTGCTGCTGCGCTACCCGGCCAAGGCCTTGCCGATCTCCATGGCCGCGCTGCTCGGCCTGGGCCTGGTGGGCCTGTGGGTGGTGTGGCTGGACAACCGCGAGGCCAGCCAGCTGGCCCGCCTGGAACTGCGCCTGGACTACGCCCCCGACGCCTGCCCGGCCGACCGGCCGCTGCGCGTACAGATAAAGAACGCCAACCGCGTGCCGCTGGTCGAGCTGCGCTGGCGCGTGGCCGCCTACGCCCCCGGCGACACCGTCAACCTGGCCGAGAACACCTACGCCGCACCGCGCTACCGCGGCCCCGGCGACCTGCAGCCCGAGGCCAGCTGGCACGACTGCCTGCCCCTGCCCCCCCTGCGCTCAGGCTACCGCCCGCAAACCCTGGAATTTCGTGCCGAGCACCTGCAGGGTGGCTTTGCCAACTAGTATTTTTGCCAGTTACCTGAGACACGCCAGCCGGGGTTGAATGGAGCGCACCGCAATTCTTGCAGGAGGCACCACCATGTCACTCAGGCCCGTGACCCGCCTCGACCAGCTCCAGGCGCTGCTCGACGATTGCACACGCCAACGCCCGGCCATGGTCATGGTGGGCTCGGCCAGTTGCCCGCCTTGCCGCACGATGCATCCCGATGTTGCACGGCTTGGCAGTCAACATCCTCAGGTCGACTTCCACTATTTCAACGTCGACCTGTTCGAGGATCACCCGCAAGAACCGGCCCTGACCTGCCTGTTCCAGAGCCTGTCGCTGCACTACCTGCCTTCACATATCCTGTTGCCCGTCGCCGGCCCCAACCTCGTGGTGTGCGCCACGAGCATCACCCGGCTGATCGACGCCCTGACCGAACACCACATTCTGAGGAGAGCCCCCTTCCATGCCCGTCGTCCTGATCACCGGTTGCTCCAGCGGCATCGGCCGCGCCCTCGCCGACAGCTTCAAGTCCGCCGGCTACGACGTGTGGGCGACTGCGCGCAAGGCCGATGACGTCGCCACGCTGATCAAGGCCGGCTTCAGCAGCCGCCAGCTGGACGTCAACGACGAGGACGCCCTGGTGCGCCTGGCCGACGCCATCGAAACGGCCCATGGCGGCCTCGACATCCTGATCAACAACGCCGGCTACGGCGCGATGGGGCCGCTGCTGGACGGCGGTGTCGAGGCGATGCAGCGCCAGTTCGAGACCAACGTGTTCGCACTGATCGGTGTGACCCGTGCACTGTTCCCCTTGCTGCGACGCAATCGCGGCCTGGTGGTGAACATCGGCAGCGTGTCGGGTGTGCTGGTCACCCCGTTCGCCGGCGCCTATTGCGCATCCAAGGCGGCGGTGCATGCGCTCAGCGATGCGCTGCGCCTGGAACTGGCGCCGTTCGGCATCGGCGTGATGGAAGTGCAGCCCGGCGCCATCGCCTCAAGCTTCGCCAGCAATGCCGGGCGCGAGGCCGAGCAGGTGCTGGCGCAAGACTCGCCGTGGTGGCCATTGCGCGAGCAGGTGCGCGCCCGCGCCCGCGCCTCGCAGGACAGACCGACCCCCGCCAGCGCGTTCGCCCAGGGCCTGCTCAAGGCCGTACAGCAGCGTACCCCGCCCGACCTGCTGCGCCTGGGCAACGGCAGCCGCGCCTTGCCGCTGCTGGCCGGCGTGCTGCCCAAACGGCTGTTGGAAAAGGTGCTGAAGAAACGTTTCGGCCTCGACCGCAGCCTGTGATCTGCCCGGTTTGCGGGGGCCTGCGCCGGCGATAGCTGACCCTATCGCTAACTATAAAGTGCACACCAGAGCATTTTCCAAAGCGTCTCCAAGGCCAAGAATCGCCCTCGTACTGGATCGGCTGCATTGCCACAGCGGCGGCGCGCTCCAGGCAATCAGGGAGAAATCTCCAAGGTCGGAGCACCGCTGCCTGCTGGCAGCCTTTCTCACAAATGCAATCAGGCCCTTTCTGGAGACATTCGTGAAACACCTTAACCTTCCGCGCAAGATCCCCACCCAGGCCCGCTCGCGGATGATGGTCGAAACCATCCTCACCTCCACCGCCAAGGTGGTGGTCAAGCATGGCTACCAGGGCACCAACACCAACCTGGTGGCCCAGCGCGCCGGGGTCAGCGTGGGCTCGGTCTATCAGTACTTCCCGAACAAGGATGCATTGATCGCGGCGTTGCATGAGCGCCATGCGCAGGCCATGAACCGGGTGATTCTGGAGGTCGCCGGCGCCCACGAGGTGGCCGACCTGCCGGCCCACCTCAGGCTGCTGGTGCAAGCCCTGCTGCACCTGCACCAGCAGGAACCGGAGCTGCACCGGCTGCTCGACACCGACCTGGCCAACCTGAGCCGCAGCGTCGACGACCTGCAGCACAAGGCCCGCATCACCCTGTCCATCGAGCGCCTGCTGGACCGCTGGCGGGCCACGCTGGCTCACAGCAACCTGCACCTGGCCGCCTGGCTGGCGGCGCAGGTGATCACCTCGATGGTCAAGGCCTACATCCTCGACTCGCCGCAGATGAGCCAGGCGCAGATCGAGGATGCGATCAGCAGCTCGCTGATCGGGCTGTTGTGCCTCCCGCCAGCCATGCCGCTGGCCACCGCCCGCGCCCGCGCGCAGCCGCACAGCTCAGCGGCGTAGCGCCTGGCGCGCCTGCAACTGCTCGTAACGCTCCAGCAAGCGCAGCGCCTGCAGGTAGCTGGGCACTTCCACCACCAGGCCATCGACTTCGGCACGCACGTTGCCGCCCTGGGCAGCCGCCTCGAACGCCGCCACCTGCCGGCGCGCCAGTTCGGCGTCCGCGTCAGCGGGGGTGAGGTAGCGATTGGCGACCGCCACGTGCGCCGGGTTGACCACACCCTTGGCCTGGTAGCCGATGGAGCGGGCGAACTGCATGTCGGCTTCGGCACCCTGCGCGTCGGCAAAGGTGTAGGGCGAGTCGATGGCCAGCACCCCCGCCGCCGCGCATTCGAGCAGAAAGCGCGAGCGCGGGTAATACAGCTCGGTGCCGGCGCGGCTGCGCCCGGCGCCCAGGTCGGCCACCATGTCCTCGGTGGCCACCAGCATCGCCTTGATACGCGGGCTGGCGGCGGCGATCTCGATGGCGCGCACCACGCCCAGCGCGGTCTCGATGTTCGGCACGATCAACGTGCTGCCGGCAGCGATGCCATGGCGCCCCTCAAGCTCGGTGATCAACTGGTCCAGCTCGATCATCTGCTCGCGGCGCTCGACCTTGGACATCATCACCACCTGCGGGCGGCCAGCCATCACTGCCGCCAGGTCCTCGTGGCCACAGGTTTCAAACGGGTTGATGCGCACCGCACTGACCCGCCCGCAGGCGCGCCAGCGCTGCAGGATATCCACCGCCAGTGCACGCGCCTCGGGGCGTCGCGCCGGTGGGGTGAAGTCCTCCAGCTCCTGCACCAGCACGTCGCCATCGCCGTCGAGTGCCGCCAGCAACGCGCGCTCGTCGGCGCCGGGAATGAAGAAAAAGGTGCGGCAAAGCGCCAGTGGGTTGTCCTTGGAAACTGCCATGGTTGACGTCCTGTACAGAGAAGAAAAGGAAGAAAAGAAAGCGCCTCAGAGCATCGCCAGGCCGCCGTCCACGGCGATGGTGGTGCCGCTGACGAACGAGGCCTTGCCCGACAGCAGCCAGGCGATCACCTCGGCGGCTTCCTCGGCACGGCCCTCGCGGCGCAAGGCGGTCATGCCGTGCAGCTGTTCGAGCTTGCCGGCGACGCGCGTGGTGTCATCGAGCATCGGCGTGCGGATCACCGCCGGGGCGACGCAATTGACGGTCAGCCCGCGCGGGCCCAGTTCGCGCGCCAGGCCCTTGCTCAGGGTGATTACCGCGCCCTTGCTGGTGGCGTAGCCGAGCGTGCCGGCCAGGCCACCGCCGCGAATGCCGGCGACGCTGGCCACGGTGCAGATATGCCCGCCGGCGCGCATCAAGGGCACGCTGTGCTGCACCACGCTGAAGGTGGCAAGCAGGTTGACCTCCAGCAACTGGCGCAGGCGCGCCACGCTCAGGTCGTCGAATGCCGTGGTGTCGACCACCCCGGCGCAGGTGGCCAGGCCATCGATGCGCCCGCGCCACTGGGCGATTTCGGCGAACACCGCGGCCACTGCCTGTTCATCGCACAGGTCCAGGGCGAACGGCCGATGGCCTGGGCCCAGCGCATGCAGGGTGCGATCCAGGCCGCCTTCGTCACGGTCCAGGCACGCCACCTGAAAACCCTCCCGTGCCAGCTGCAGGGCGGTCGCCGCGCCAATACCGCTGGCCGCACCGGTGACCACCGCCACCCTGTCTTGATTGGTCATGAACACTGCACTCCCTGAATGGCGATACAGGGCCGCTACAACAACGGCGCCTGAGTGGCGGCCATGCTAAAAGAATGCCTGCCGAACAACTACTCGCATTAAAAACCCCACACACAAAAGCCGTGCCCGTGTACCCGCCGTGGATTGCTCGCATTGCCGGGAATATTAAATATTCATGACCAAAGTTCGTTGTCGGCGGCGAAATGCGAGCAATTCAACGCCCCCTTGGAGGCCGCCCCCACAAACGAACCATGGCGTACAACCAGCAGCCAGCAACCCCACGGCAGACAAGCGCTACAGCGCGAAAGCGAGTTTCACGCAAACAAACGCGAGTAGCCTTGCAAGTTCAACTTGCCTAGCATTTGAAACAACTTGAAACCCACTTTCAAGGGACCGAACAAGTTGCCGATAAGTTTCAATAACATTTCGCCAACTTCAAACAGAACAAACAAAAGGAAGTGCACCATGAGCCAGAAAGGCTTTGAGACCGTCATTGAAATCAAATACCGCGACACCGACTCGATGGGCCATGTAAGCAGCCCCATCTATTATGACTACATGCAACATGCCTACCTCTGCTACATGCACCACCTGCTGCAACTGCCAAAGAGCGAAAAACTGCCGCACATCATGGTGCGCAGCGAGTGCGACTACCTCAAGCAGGCCATGTACGGCGAAACCCTGGTGGTCAGCAGCGCCGTGGTGAAATTCGGCACCAAGAGCTTCGAGATCGAGCACACCATGCGCCGCCAGGACGATACCCACGAGGTGGTGGCCAGGGCCAAGTCGTACCACGTGATGTTCGACTACGACAAACAGGCCACCGTGCCTGTGCCCCAGGCATTCAAGGATCAGGTCCTGGCTTTCCAGGAAGGCTGAGCCGGCGCTCAGGGACGAACCGTTCGCCGACGCTCAGGCGCCCCGGCGAACCGACTGCAAAGGTACGCTCAATGAAACTCTCCTGGACTCCACAGCAGCTCGCGCTGCTGTCGACCTACCGCGCCATCGGCGTGGAACTGGCCGAGGCGCGGCGCAGCGCCGCCCCCGGTTTCGATCACTACGGCTGGCAGCGCCTGTGCGACGCGGGCCTGTGGAAGCTGGTCATCCCGCTCGAATACGGCGGCCTGGGTGAAGACTGGTGGGGCTTCAGTGCCGCGCTGGAAGGCCTGGCCTCGTCGATCCGCACGCCCGAGCTGCTGCTGTCGGTGATTGCCCAGGCCGGCATGGTCCGCGCCCTGATGCTCTACGGCAGCGACGCCCAGAAGGACCGCTACCTGAGCGCGATCCTGGCCGGCGCGCTGAGCGCCACCGGCATCGCCGAACCGGGCACCGGCACCGACGTGCGCAGTATCCACAGCCTGCTGACCCCGTGCGCGGACGGCTACCGGCTGACCGGCAGCAAGTTCAACATCGCCCATGCACCGGTGGCCGACTTCCTGCTGATCGTGACCCGCCTGGCCACCGACTCCAAGCACAACATCGCCCTGGTGATCATCGACAAGGACACCCCCGGCCTGACCCGTGGCGAGCCGGACGACAAGTTGGGTAACAAGCACCTGCCCACCGGCCCGCTGCACTTCGACAACCTGCCGGTGCCGGCCGAACAGGTCCTGGGCGAGCCGGGCCGCGGCCTGCAGCAACTGATCAGGATCATCTCGCTGGGGCGTGCGTACTACGGCCTGGTAGCGGCCAACCTGCCCACCCCGTTCCTGGCCGAGGCCATGCACTACGCGGCCAAACGCCAGAGCTTCAACAGCGCCATCGACACCCACCAGTACGTGCAGAAGCGCCTGGTGGACATCGCCATCGGCATGGAGCGCAACCGCTGGATGGTGTACGCCGCGCTCGACCAGCTGCTGGGCAACGACCCCCAGGCGCTGATGAGCTGCTCGATCGCCAAGCTCGGCGCCGCGCAGGACTTCATCCACAGCGCCATCAGCCTGCTCAAGCTGTACGGCAGCCTGGGCTACCACGAAGGCGACATCGCCACCCTGGTCAAGGACGCGCTGGGCTTTGCCAGCGTGGGCGGCACCGAAGAGATGCACCAGAAGAACATCTTCAACCAGCTGCTGCGCCTGACCCAGGCCGGCTGACCCCGCAGCGCCCGCCCCTGCCACCTGCGCGCCCGGCCCCACCCGGCGCGCGGGCATGGCAGCGCGAGCGTGGGCGCCCTTGACCACTCCCCTTCCTGGTAGAGAACAGACCCGATGCCGATCGAATCGACTTTACTGCACGCAAGCCCTGTCGCCGCCCTGGCCCCGGTGCCCTTCGCCCAACCGTTCGATGACCACCTGGAACAGGCCGGCCTCGACGAGTTGCGCCAGCACCAATTGCTGCGCCTGCGCCAGACCCTGCTGCATGCCTATACCCATGTGGCCTGGTACCGCGAGCAGTTCCATGCACTGGACGTGCACCCCTACGACCTCAAGCACCTCGACGACCTGGCGCACTTCCCGCTGACCAGCAAGGCACAGTTGCGCGACCACTACCCCTTCGGCCTGTTCGCCGTGCCGATGGACCAGGTGCTGCGCCTGCATGCCTCCAGCGGCACCACCGGCCAGCCCACCGTGGTCGGCTACACGCGCAACGATATCGACGTGTGGGCCTCGCTGGTGGCGCGCTCGATCCGCGCTGCGGGCGGGCGGCGCGGCGACCGCATCCATATCGCCTATGGCTACGGCCTGTTCACCGGAGGCCTGGGCGCACACTACGGCGCCGAGAAACTGGGCTGCACGGTGATCCCGATGTCGGGCGGGCAGACCGCACGCCAGGTGCAGCTGCTCAAGGACTTCCAGCCGGACATCATCATGGTGACGCCGTCCTACATGCTCAACATCGCCGAAGAGATCGAACGCCAGGGCATCGACCCGCAGTCGCTGTCGCTGCGCGCCGGGATCTTCGGCGCCGAGCCGTGGGGCGGACAGATGCGCGGCGAGCTGGAACAGCGCCTGGGCATCAAGGCCCTGGACATCTACGGCCTGTCGGAAGTGATGGGCCCGGGGGTGGCCATGGAGCACCTCGACACCCAGGACGGCCCGACACTCTGGGAAGACCACTTCTACCCCGAGATCATCGACCCGGTCACCGGCGCGGTGCTGCCCGACGGGCAGTTCGGCGAACTGGTGCTGACCACCCTGAGCAAGGAAGCGCTGCCGATGGTGCGCTACCGCACCCGCGACCTCACCCGCCTGTTGCCCGGCAACGGTCGCGCCATGCGCCGCATCGACCGCATCACCGGGCGCAGCGACGACATGCTGATCATCCGCGGGGTCAACGTGTTCCCCAGCCAGATCGAGGAGCAACTGCTCAAGCTGCTGATGTTCAGCCCGGTGTACCAGTTGCATGTCAGCCGCCAGGGCAACCTCGACGTGCTGGCCGTACACGTCGAGCTGCGCCCGGAACACAGCGGCCTGAGCGCCCAGCAGCAACAGGCCGCCTGCCAGCAGCTGAGCCACCAGATCAAGGTGCACGTGGGCATCAGCACCCACATCCAGCTGCACCCGTGCCACACCCTCAAGCGTTCCGAAGGCAAGGCCGGCAACGTCATCGACCTGCGCCGCCAGCCCTAGCGGCGCACCCTCTCTCAAGGATCACGAGGCTCCCCTACTCATGGACATGACCATTGGCGATTTTCTGCTGCGCCGCCTTCAGGAATTCGGCATCCGCCACCTGTTCGGCGTGCCCGGCGACTACAACCTGACCCTGCTCGAACAGGTCGAGGCGCTGCCCACGCTCGACTTCATCGGCAACTGCAACGAACTCAACGCGGCCTACGCGGCCGACGGCTACGCCCGCACCCAGGGCTTCGGCGCGGTGCTGACCACCTACGGGGTGGGCGACCTCAGTGCACTCAACGGCATCGCCGGCGCCTATGCCGAGCGGGTGCCGGTGATCATGGTGTCGGGCATGCCGCCGCTGCACGCGATCATCGACCGGGCCCTGATGCACCACACCCTGGGCGACGGCAACTACGACAACATCATGGTGACCCTGCGCCAGTTCACTGTGGCCCAGGCGCGCATCACCGTGGAAAACGCCGCCATGGAAATCGACCGCGTATTGCAGACCTGCTACCGCGAACGCCGCCCGGTGTACCTGCAACTGCCCAGCGACCTGGCCACCCTGCCGATCGAGGTGCCCGACACGCCGCTGCAACTGAGCGAGCCGCGCAGCGAGCCGGGGCAACTGCAGGCGGTGGTACGGGCGCTGGTGGCACGCCTGGATGCCGCCAGCTCGCCGGTGCTGCTGGTGGACATGGACGTGGCGCGCTTTGGCCTGGTGCCCCAGGTGCTCGAGCTGATCGAGCGCTTCGACCTGCCCTTCGCCTGCCTGCCGCCGGCCAAGGCCATGCTGCCCGAGTCGCACCCGCTGTTCCTCGGCACCTACGCCGGTGCCGGCTCCGCGCCCGGCGTGCGTGCGGCACTGGAGCAATCCGACTGCGTGATCAGCCTTGGCGCACGCTTCACCGACACCAGCACCGCGCTGTTCTCCCACAGCTTCATGGACGGCGCGCTGATCCAGCTGCACGCCTACGCGGCCTCGATCGCCAGGCAGCACTACACCGCCGTGAGCCTGGGCCAGGTGCTCCAGGCGCTGGGCCAACAGGCGCTGGCACGCGAGCGCCGCGCCCAGCGCATCCCGCCGTTCAGTGCCAGCCCGGCGTTCGCCGCGCTGTCGGGCAAGCCGCTGAGCCAGCTGCGCTTCTGGCAGCGCATCGGCCACCTGATCGAAGCCGACGACCTGGTCATCGCCGAAAGCGGTACCTCGTCGGCGGGCATCAGCGGCCTGCGCCTGCCGACCGGGGCAACCTGCATCACCCAGCCGATCTGGGGTTCGATCGGCTACACCCTGCCCGCGCTGCTGGGCAGCCTGCTGGCCGCACCGACACGCCGCCAACTGCTGTTCATCGGCGACGGCTCGTTGCAGATGACCGTGCAGGAGCTGTCGACGATTCTGGCGCACAACCTCAAGCCGGTGATCTTCCTGATCAACAACGATGGCTACACCATCGAACGGCTGATCCTGGGCGAGCATGCCAGCTACAACGACGTGAACCCCTGGCGCTATGCGCAACTGGCCAGCGTGCTGGACACCCGCGAGCGCTCGCGCAGCTTCACCGTGCACACCGAGGACCAGCTCGAAGATGCGCTGGCCCAGGCCGCACAGGCCGACACGCTGGTGTTCATCGAAGTGGTGATGGAACGCATGGACGCGCCCGAATCGCTCAAGCGCTTTGCCCGGCTGTTCGCCGAGTTCGACTACGGGCTGCAACCGGCCAGCCTGCCGGTGATTGCCGGCTGAAGGCCGCGCCCGGGCGAGTCGCTCGCCCGGGCGCGGCAGGGTGCATCAGGCGATGGAACGAACCACGCCGCCATCCACGCGCAGGGCTGCGCCGGTGGTGGCGCTGGCCTGGCGCGAGGCCAGGTAGACCACCATGTTGGCGACCTCCTCGACCGTGGCCAGGCGCTTGATGACCGAGCTGGGACGGTGCTCGGCTATGAACCGGGCCTCCAGCGTCTCGCTGTCCACCCCCTGCTCCCTGGCCATCTGGCTGAAGTAGCCGCCCACGCCTTCGGAGCGGGTCGGGCCCGGCAGCACCGCATTGACGGTCACGCCGGTACCGGCCAGGGTCTCGGCCAGCCCGCGGGAAATCGCCAGCAGAGCGGTCTTGGTGGTGCCGTAGTGCACCATCTCGGTCGGGATCTGCAGCGCCGATTCACTCGACAGGAACAGCACCCGGCCCCACTCGCGCGTGGCCATGCCCTTGGCGTAATGGCGCGACAGGCGCACCGCGCTCATCACGTTGACCTCGAAGAAGCGCTGCCAGTCCTCGTCGCTGATCTCGAAGAAGCCCTTGGGCTCGAAGATGCCCAGGTTGTTGACCAGGATGTCGGTTTCCGGCTCCTTGGCAAACAGGATGTCCGCCCCCTCGGCCGTGCCCAGGTCGGCCGCGATGCCCTTGACCTTGGCCCCCGGCAATTTGCGCTGGATCTGTTCGACGGCGCGCGTGACACGGGCCTTGGTGCGCCCGTTGACCACCACCTCGGCACCGGCCTCGGCCAGCCCGTGGGCAATGGCAAAGCCGATACCGGCGGTGGAGCCGCTGACGATCGCACGCTTGCCGTGCAAGGAAATATTCATACCTGCGTCCTTTTCTGGATGACATGTGAACCCCGGCGCGGCGCCGGCCGTGCCGGGGCACGGCCGGCGCAGGCCTCATGGGTGCTTTGACCGCTGCCCTCGATCGAGTTCAGCGCTGGCCTGGGCCGGTGGGGCAAATGACTGCCAGCCCCCACCCAGGGATTTGTACAGGCCGACCATGGCCAGCGACACCGCCGCCGAGCTTTCGACCCACTGCTCCTGGTTGGCCAGCAAGGCGCTCTGCACGGTCAGCACGTTGAGGAAGTCGACCGCGCCCTCGACGTACTGGTTGCGCGCGGTGTCCAGCGCCACCCGGCTCTGGCGCACCGCTTCGTCGAGCAGGTCGCGGCGCAGCTGGCTGGCGTTGTACAGGCGCAGCACATCGTCGATCTCGTGCCAGGCGCGCAGCACCACCTGCTGGTACTGCACAGCCGCTTCCTGCTGCTGCGCCTCGCGCAGCTTGAGCACGCCGGTCAGGCGCCCGCCCTCGAAGATCGGCAGGCTCAACTGCGGGCCGATGGCAAACCGGCGCGAACTCCAGTTGCCGAAGTCCGACAGTTGCAGCGACTGGAACCCCGCGCTGCCCGACAGGCGGATGCTCGGATAGAAGTTGGCCTTGGCCACCCCGATGCTGGCCGTGGCGGCGTGCAGTTGCGCCTGCGCCTGGCGGATGTCGGGGCGCCGCTCGGCCAGCTCCGAGGGCAGGCCCATGGCAAAGCGCTGCGCGGTCTGCGGCATCGGTGCCGGTTGCAGCAGTTCGTTCTGCAGGCTGCGTGGCGGTTCGGCCAGCAGCAGGCTCAGGGCGTTGATCAGTTGCGCCTGGCGGTCTTCCAGGGTGGGCAGGCGCGCCTCGATGGACGCCACCTGCGCCTTGGCCTGGGCCACGTCGAGGTTGGTCGCCACGCCATCGTTCAGGCGCATCTGCGACAGGCGCAGGCTGTGGCGCGACACGTCGAGGTTCTCGCGGATCACCGCCAGGGTGCTCTGCACCGCACGCAGCTGGATATAGTCGTGGGCGGTCTCGGCCAGCAACGACAGCAGCACGCCCTGGCGGTCGTTTTCGGCCACCTCGACGCTGGCGTCGGCGGCCTCCACCTCACGCCGCACCCGGCCCCACAGGTCCAGTTCCCAGGCAGCGGTGAAGTCGCCCTGCCACAGGTTGAAGGCCGACTTGCCGTTCTTGCCGGACGGGTCGTTGAGGCCATCCTCGCTGTTGCGGGCGCGGCTGTAGTTGCCGTTCAGGTCGACCGACGGGTACTGCTCGGAGGCAATGCTGCTGCGCACCGCGCGGCTCTGCATCAGCCGGGCGGTGGCCACCTGCAGGTCCAGGTTGCGTTCGACCGCGCGCTGCACCAGTGACGACAGCTGCGCATCGTTGAACTGCTCCCACCAGCGCGCCTGCAGCGGTGTCGCCTCGGGCTGGCTGGGGCCGGCCTTCTCCTGCAGGGTCGGCCAGGCCGACGGCGCGGTGGAGCGCGGCGCTTCGAAATCGGGGCCCAGGCTGCAGGCGCCGAGGGTCAGCGTGGCGCCCAGCAGCAAGGGCGAAGTAGCCTGTGCGAAGTTCATCGAGCGCTGACCTCGTTGCCGGCCTGGGCCCTGGCCGGGCTCTGGGTATCAATTTTGGCGATCACCGACATGCCCACGCGCAGGCGGCTGAGCAATGGCTGGTCGGCGTCGAGCACGATCTTCACCGGGATGCGCTGCACCACCTTGGTGAAGTTGCCGGTGGCGTTGTCCGGCTTGACTGCGGCAAAGGTCAGGCCGGTGGCCGGGGCCACGCTCTGCACATGGCCGCGCAGCTGTTCACCGGCAAAGGTATCCACGCTCACCAGCACTGCCTGGCCTGGCTGCACGTGGGTCAGCTGGGTTTCCTGGAAGTTGCCGACCACGTAGGCCTGCGCCAGCGGCACCACCGAGAGCAGCCGTGCGCCCGGGTTGACGTAGGCGCCCACGCGCACGGCGCGCTCGCCGACCATGCCGTCGATGGGTGCGACGATCTGCGTGTAGGACAGGTCCAGGCGGGCACGGTCCAGCGCGGCCTCGGCATGCTTGAGGCCACCCTGGGCCGCCTCCACCTGCGCGGTGAGAATGTCCACCTGCTTGCGTGCCGCGGCCAGCGCCGCACGGGTGTTGGCCAGGCGTGCCTGGGCCTGGTCGACCCGGCTGCGCGCCTGCTGGGCGTTCTGCACGGTGCCGGCGCCCTGCTCGGCCAGGCGGGTGTGACGGGTCAGTTCATGGTTGGCAAACGCCAGCGCCGCCTCGTCGGCAGCCACCGTGGCCTGGGCCTGGGCGATCAGCGAAGCCTGGCGTTCGAGGGTGGCGCGGGCGTTCTGGTACTGCGCGCGGGACATCAGCAACTGCGCGTCGGCGGCGGCCAGCGCCGCCTGGAAGTCGCGGTCGTCGATCTGCGCCAGCACCTGGCCGGCCTTGACCTGCTGGTTGTCCTCGACGTGGACCGCCTTGATGAAGCCCGACACCTTGGGCGCCACCACGGTGTAGTCGGCCGTGACGTACGCATCGTTGGTGGACTGCGTGCCGCCGCTGCCGAACAGCGCGGGCAGCGCCACATAGGCCAGGCCGGCGACGACGATCACCGCCACGGCGATCAGGGTGAGTCTGGAAGTTTTACTTGAGGTCATGTCTTTCTCTCTCGACGGGACTAGGCCACTGCACGCGGCGGGTAGATCCGGGTAGGCACAAAGGGAATCAGCACGATCAGCGCCAGTGCCAGCAGCGCCATGCACAGGTAAAGGTCGGCCGAGGTCAGCACCACGGCCTGCTCATGGATGCGCCTGGCCAGCCCCGGCGCATCGCTGGCAGCCAGCGGCGAGTTGCCCAGGTTGTCCACCAGCATGTTGGAGTGGAAATGCCGGCGCACCGTGGTCAGGGCCTCCAGCACCCCGGCGGCCACCACCGAAGCCAGGCCCTTGATGGTGTTGAACCAGGCCGAGGCGAACGGGCCGTCCTGCGGGGTCATGCCGCCGGTGGCGAGCATCAGCAGCGGGATCACCGCCATCGGCTGGCCGAAGATCTGGAACAGTTGCAGCACATAGAAGTTTTCGCGCACCCACTGCGAGGTGATCTGTGTGCCGCCCAGGCATGACATGGCGAGCATGCCCAGGCCGATGGCCAGCACCCAGCGGCAGTCCACCGCGCGGATGTTGCACAGCGCCGCGGTCAGCGGCAGCGCCAGCAGTTGCGGCAGCGCCACCAGCAGCATCACCGGGCCGCTGTGCACGGGCCGATAGCCCTGGACCTGGGCCAGGTAGTTGGTGGGGATGATGATCACGGCCGACAGCACCACCAGCACCCCGCCCAGGGTGATCAGGGCGTGGGTCAGGTTGCGGTTGCGCAGCATCTGCAGCTTGAAGAACGGCAGCGGGTGCGACCATTCGTTGATCATGAACAGCACCAGCAGCACCACCCCGCCGCCCAGCAGCCAGCAGATCAGCGGCGAGTTGAACCAGCCCATGCGGTCGCCCTGGGACAGGCCGATCACGATCGAGCAGATGGCCGGCAGCCCCAGCAACAGGCCGCGCCAGTCGAACTGCTTGAAGCGCTCCAGGCGCAACGGGTCCTGCGGCAGGCCCCAGGCCACGCAGCCCATGGCCACCAGCGAGGGCAGGATGATCTGCCAGAACGCCCACTGCCAGCCGACATACTCGGTCCACATGCCCGCCAGCGGCAGGCCCAGGCTCGGCCCGAAGGTCGCGGTCAGGGCGTAGCCGGCCAGGCCGTAGAGCTTGATGCCGGGGGGCAGAAAGCGCAGCGCCACGCTCATCAGCATCGGCGGCAGCGCGCCCCCGGCAAGGCCTTGCAGGGTGCGCAGCAGCATCAGGCTTTCGAGGTTGGGTGCAAACGGGCAGAGCAGCCCCAGTACGGCAAAGGCACCGATGGCACACAGGGTGAAGCGGCGCAGCGAGAAGGTCACCGAGCACCAGGGCGCAAAGGCCATGGCCGACACCGAGGTGGCCGAGTACAGCGCCACCAGCCAGGCCCCTTCGTCGGCGCCGATGTGCATCCCGCCACGGATGTCGGCCAGGGCCATCTTGGTGACCATCTCGTTGAGGCCGGCGCACAGCACCGCCAGCAGCACGCCGACCAGGCCCACCACGATACGCAGGCCGAAGGCAGCCGGGGCGGCCGGTTTGGCAGGCGCCGCAGCGGGCGCCGGGGTGGCCCCCAAGGGCGCCTGGGCCGCCAGCGACGTCATGGCCGGCCCCCGCCCACAGGCGCTGAAGCACGGCAGAAAAAAGGCACACACATGGCAGGAGGACTCCGGGTAGTTAAGTACCCGGCAAGTCTATGGAGGCCAATAGATGACGAAAACTGACATATTCGCAGTTTATTGCTGCGTCAAACGCAATCCACAAAAGCCACCGATAACGCGTGCCTGCCCCGGGCTCAGGCGTAGTGCCTGGAGCAGCACTCCTTGAGGGTCTGGCGCAACCAGCGGTGGGCGGGGTCGTTGTCGAAGCGCGGGTGCCAGGCCTGCATGATGGTCACCGCCTCCAGCGCCATCGGGATGCGGAACGAGCGCAGCGGCAGGCCGAGCCGGGCCACGCTCATCAGCACGTGCTCGGGTAGCGCCAGCAGCAACTCGGAGTCGGGCAGCGAGAACATCGCCGAATGAAAGCTCGGGGTGATCAGCGCCACGCGCCGCTGCAGGCCCATGCCGGCCAGCGCCGCATCGATCGGGCCGGCGGCGCGGCCACGGCGCGACACGCTGATCTGCTCGTAGCCGGCGAAGCGCTCGGGGGTGATCTCGTCATCGAAGATCGGGTGATCGACCCGCGCCAGGCCGACGAAGGTGGTGGAGAACAGGCTCTGCACCTTGATCTCGGGGCCGAGGTTGCGCGTGGCACTGATGTACAGGTCCAGGCGCCCGTCGCGCAGTGCGGCGTCCTCGTCGCCGCCCTCGCCTTCGGGCACGAAGCGCAGCACCGTGTGCGGCGCCTGTTCGCGCATGGTTTCCAGCAGGGGCGCGGCAAAGGGCGCGATGAACACATCGTTGGCGCGCAGATTGAAGGCCCGCTCCAGGCTCTGCAGGTCGACCTCGTCACTGGAACTGAACACCTGGTTGGCCTGCTCCACCACGCTGCGCACCTGACTGCGCAGGGCCATGGCCTTGGGCGTGGGCACCAGGCCGCGGCCGGCGCGCACCAGAATCGGGTCACCCACCGCATGGCGAATGCGCGTCAGGGTACGGCTCATGGCCGCGGGGCTCAGGTTCATCCGCCGCGCCGCGCCGACCACACTGCCTTCATCGAGCAGCGCATCCAGCGCGACCAGCAAATTCATATCTGGAAAGTGCATGGCAAGCATCCATTCATTGCTTCGTTGAGTCCGGGGCAAAGCTTAACAGTTTCCGCCGCGCTCACAGCCCCTGCATGTGGCGCAACTAGTCATTGCACGCTGCACCATTTACCGCGCCGCATGCTTTTTTCAAGAATGCTGCTCTTTGCACAGTGAGTGGACCCTGCCCCATGTACAGCGTCGTTTTGATCGCCATCGATGGCTCGCCACGCAGCCACGGCATCCTGGAAACCGTCAGCACGTTCTGCGAGCAGACCCGTCATCGCCTGCATGTGCTGCTGGCGGTCGACCGTGCCTACGCGCTGCCCGAACAGGACGGCCACATCAGCCCGCAGGACGAAACCGAATACCCGGCGGCCAGCCATGAACAGCAGGTGGCCGACATGAGCATGCTGCAGGCGGTGACCCACCTGCGCGAACGCGGCTTCCAGACCGAAGGCAACCTGGTCAATGGCGACCCGGTGTCGAGCATCGTCGCCGAGGCCAAGCGCCTGGGCAGCGACCTGATCGTGATGGGCCACCGCCACCTGTCGCGGCTGGACCGCATGTTCGACCCCTCGATCAGCAGCAAAGTCATCGACAAGGCCGGTTGCCCGGTACTGGTCGATGCGCGTCATCTCTGACGCCCCCTTGCACTCACCCCTTGAACGAGACTACACGGATGAAACTCGATTACCTGCTGCTGGAACAGATTGACGCGGTGGCGCTGATTCGCCTCAACCGGCCGCTGTCGCTCAATGCCCTGTGCGCCGAACTGGCGGCGGAGCTGGCCGGCGTGCTCGACCGCCTGGAACAGGACCGCAGCGTGCGCGCCGTGGTGCTGACCGGCACCGACACGGTGTTCGCCGCCGGGGCCGACATCATGGCCATGCGCAACCGCAACTACATCGACGTGTACACCAGCGACTTCGTGACCGTGGACTGGGAGCGCCTGGCCAGCTTTCGCAAACCGGTGATCGCCGCGGTGGCCGGCTACGCACTGGGCGGTGGCTGCGAGATGGCGCTGATGTGCGACTTCATCATCGCCGCCGAGAGCGCGCGCTTCGGCCAGCCGGAAATCAAGCTGGGGACCATCCCCGGTGCCGGCGGCAGCCAGCGCCTGGCGCACTTCATCGGCAAGGCCAAGGCCATGGACATGGTGCTCACCGGGCGCACCCTGGACGCCCACGAAGCCGAGCGCTGCGGCCTGGTGAGCCGGGTGGTGAGCGACGCGGCGCTGCTCAACGAAGCCTTGCGTGTCGCGGCGCGGATCGCCGGCTACTCCGGGCCGGTAGCAATGATGGCCAAGGAGGCGGTGAACGGCGCCTTCGAAACCACCTTGAGCGAAGGCGTACGCCAGGAGCGCCGGCTGTTTCATTCCACCTTCGCCATCGAGGACCAGAAGGAAGGCATGGCCGCCTTCGCCGAGAAGCGCGAGCCGCAGTTCATGCACCGCTGAACGTTCGCCATGGCAGCGGCACGCGCTCAATCGCGCGGCTTGACCACCACCGTGCAGGTGGTGCCCGCTGCCAGCAGGAAGCCTTCAGGCACCTCGTCGATGTGAATGCGCACCGGTACCCGCTGGGCCAGGCGCACCCAGTTGAAGGTGGGGTTGACGTCGGCGATCAGCTCGCGGCTTTCAGGGTTGTCGCGGTCATAGATGCCGCGCGAGATGCTCTCCACATGCCCCTTGAGCACCTCGCCGCTCATCATCTGCAGGTCGGCCTGATCGCCCACCTTCACATGCGGCAGCTTGGTCTCCTCGAAGAAGCCGTAGACCCAGAACGAGTCCTTGTCGACCACCGCCATCTTCGGCTCACCGGTGCGCGCATAGTCGCCGCGGTGCACGTTGAGGTTGGTCACGTAGCCGTCCACCGTGGCCAGGATGCGCGTGCGCTTGAGGTCCAGCTCTGCCGCCGCCAGCTGCGCCTGGGCCTGCTGGTAGTCGGCCAGGGCCGAGTTGGCGATGTTGCTGGCGTCGTCGCGGTTCTCCCGCGAGATCACCAGGTTGTCCATGTCGGCACGCCGGTGCGCATTGACCTTGCGCATCTCCCAGGTGGCCTTGCGCGAGGCTACAAGCGCCTGCGCCTGCCTGACCGCCACCTCGTAGTGCTCGGGGTCGATCTGGATCAGCAGGTCGCCCTTCTTCACCAGCTGGTTGTCGCGCACCGGCACGTCCACCACATAGCCGGGCACGTCGGCGGCCACGTTGATGATGTCGGCGCGTACCCGCCCGTCGCGGGTCCAGGGCGTGTTCATGTACTGCACCCACAATTGCCGGCCGATCGCCACGGCAGCTGCCAGTACCAGCAAGGTGGCGATCAGGCTGAAAAACTTTTTCATCGACTAGGGTCTCAACGGTAGACGGTCAGCGCCATGGCGCCAAAGAGGCAAATGAACAGGCACAGGCGCAGCAGCGCCGGGTGCCAGAAAAAACGGTAGCCGTCATGCCCGGCAATGAACCGGTCCAGCCCCCAGGCAAGCCCTGCGGCGAACAGGAACATCAAGGTCATGGTCGGCATGTACAGGCCGTGGAAGGCGATTTCACGGGGCATCGGGCAGTCCTTGCGTCGCGGGCAGGTGGGCCAGCGGCGATTGTGGGTCGAGCAGCGAGGTACGGATGAAGTGCAGGTAGCTCTGCACCCGGCGCAGGGCCGAGGTGTCGAAGTGCCGGGCAAAAGGTTCGTCGGTGGCCTGCACGCGGCTGATCGCATGGTCCACTGCCACCAGCGCACGCTCGTGGTTGCTGGCGGTGGGCTGCAGGAACAGCCGCGCCAGCGCCCGGCCCATCACGCGGATGGCCTGGCGCCAGGGCTGGGACTCGGCATAGCACGGGTGCACCGGGAGTATCGCCTGTTCCTTGCGCAGCTCGATGATCGCGTGGCCCACCTCCAGCACCACGAACATCCAGCGCAGCAGCTTGCTCTGCACCTGGGGCTGGCCCACGGCCAGGCCATAGGCCTGGTGCAGCAGGTCACGGGTGCGGCTCTCGAACGCCGAGCCCAGCCCGCGCAGGCGCCCGCTGATGGCGAACAGCACCTGGCCGCGCAGGTCCTGCTCCAGGCGGCTCCACAGCCAGCGGCTGTTGGGCGGCAGGATGATCGCCCCGGCCGCCGCGCACACCAGCATGCCGATGACCATGGCGATGTAGTCGTTGACGAAGGTGTAGGGGTTGTACACGGTGAGGTTGTCGGGCACCGAGCCGGTCGAGAAGAAGATCAGCAGGCCAAGGCCATAACCGGCGTAGGCCGGGCGCGAGGCCAGGAACGCGCCCACCACGAACACCGGCGCCAGCACCATGCACAGCAGCGGGAAGCCGTCGATCCAGGGGAACACGAAGAAGGTTTCGAAGAACCCCACCAGCGCGCCGAACAGGGTGCCGCAGGCCATCTGGAACGACATGCGCTTGGGGTTGGGGGTGGCCGCCGACAGGCCCACGGTGGCCGCCGCGATCAGGGTCATCATGGCCCCGCTGGGCCACGCCGTGGCCAGCCAGAAGCTGCCCAGCACCAGCAGGATGAACGCGGCCCGCACGCCGGCGGCCAGCGACACCAGCCAGTTGGTCTGGGCCACGTAGGGTTCGTCCCATTGCTCACGGGCGTGGCTGTGCTCGGCCAGCGAGGCGTGGGTCTGGGCATAGCTGTGCAGGTCGTCGACGAAGCGGTACAGCAGTTCGTAGGCGGTGTGAAAGTCGAGCAGGTCGGCGTCGCTGGGCGCGGTGTCGAGGTAGGCGGCGCGCAGGCTGCGTACCCGCTCGGGCAGGTCGTCCTTGTAGGCGGCCAGTTGCTCGGCCAGGCGCGCGGCATCGGCGTGGGTCAGCGAGCGCCCGGCATAGCCGTCGAGCAGGTTGGCCAGGGCATCGAGGCCCGGCTCGATGGCCGTGACGATCTGCAGCGGGCCGCGCTGGCGCAGGCGCTCGAGCAGTTGGTGCAGGGCGTTGAAGCGCGTGGTGATGGCCATGAACTCGCTGTTCATGCGGCCCAGGCGGCCGTTGCGTCGGCGCATGTGCGGGTCTTCGAAGGCGGTCACGCTGCGCAGGCTTTCCAGGCCCACCGCCTCGGCGATGAAGCGCACGTTGCTGCTTTCGAAACGGTCGCGCTGGCTGTCGCCGCGCAGGCCTTCGGCGACGAAGCCGGCGAACACGCCAAAGCGCTGGTACAGGGCGTTGCGCATCGAGGCACTGGCCGACTGCGGCAGGATCGCGGCGCTGACCAGGGTCGACACCAGGATGCCCAGGGAGATCTCCAGCACCCGCCACACTGCCGCCATGAATGCACCGTCGGGGTGCTGCAGGGCCGGCAGGCCGACCATGGCCGCGGTGTAGCCGGCCAGCACGAAGCCATAGGCGCGAAAGTTGCGGTAGCGCATCGCCCCCGCCGAGCAGATGCCCACCCAGATCGCCAGGCTGGGCAGGAACAGCTCGGTGTTCTGCGGGAAGATCGCGATCAGCGCGACCATCACCGACGAACCGGCCAGGGTGCCGAGCAGGCGGTAGAAGCTCTTGGCGAACACGTGGCCGCTCTGCAACTGCATCACGATGAACACGGTGATCATCGCGGTGCGCGGCTGCGGCAGCTCCAGTCGCATGGCCAGCCACAGGGTGAGAAACGCCGCGCTCAGCACCTTGAAGATGTACACCCAGGTGACGCCGTCGCTACGCGCCCATTCGAAGAAGCCGCGACGCCATTCAAGTGATGCCAGCCAGCGAAACGGCAGGGTCATGGCGCTCATTTGTCGAACACCGCCAGGGTGCGCGGGGTGGCCGGTGCGTCCTGCTTATCCGGCGTCGGCACATCGTTGCCGGCGCCCAGCCCACCGCCCAGGGCGGTGACCAGTTCGGCATGCGCGGTCAGGCGCGCGGCCTGCACCTGCTGCTGGATCTGCTGCTGGCGAAACAGCAGGGTCTGCGCATTGAGCACGTTGAGGTAGTCGGTGAGGCCGCGCTGGAACGCGATCATGGCGATGTCGTAGGTCTTCTGCGCCGAGGCCACCGACTCGGCGGCAAAGTGCTGCTGCTCGTCCATCGAGTGGCGGCGGATCAACTGGTCGGACACCCCCTTGAGGGCCTCGACCACGGTCTGGTTGTAGCGCGCCACGGCGATGTCGTAGCCGGCCGAGGCCACGCCCAGTTGCGAGCGCAGGCGGCCACCGTCGAACACCGGCAGGCTGATGGCCGGGCCGACGTTGTAGTTGAACTTGCGCCCGGTGAGAAACTCCAGCGCACCGCCGCCGGTGGCCATGAAGCCGAGCCCGCCGACCAGGTCGACGTTGGGGAAGAAGCCGGCATGCGCCACATCGATACCGCGCGCCTGGGCCGCCACCTGCCAGCGGCTGGCAACCACGTCGGGACGCTGCCCCACCAGCTCGGCAGGCAGCGCCGACGGCAGCTTGAGCGCGGTGGCCAACGAGAGATTCGGCCGCTGCAACTGCGCCCCCTCGCCCGGGCCCTTGCCGGCCAGCGCGGCCAGCTGGTTGCGCGCCAGGGCGATTTCTTCATCGAGGCTGTCGAGCTGGCGATGGGTTTCGGGCAGCGGCGTCTGCGCCTGGCTGACTTCGAAATGGGTGCCGATGCCGCCGGCCAGGCGCCGTTCGGCCAGGGCCAGGATCTGCTCCTGCTGGGCCAGCTCGGCCTTGACGATGTCGCGCTGGGCAAAGTGCAGCGACAGCTGGATGTACACCTTGACGATGTTGTTCTGCAGTTCGAGCTGCGCCTGTCGCGCCTGGGCCACGCTCATGTGGGCCATGTCCACGGCCTGCTCGCTGGCATTGCGCTCGCGGCCCCACAGGTCCAGCGCATAGCTCAGGCCCAGGGTGGCATTGTTGTCCCAGGTGTTGGCACCGGACAGCGCGCCGGGGCCATAGAACTGGTCTTCGGGCCAGTTGTGGCGCTTGAGGCTGGACTGGCCGTTGACCTGCAGTTTTTCGTCGGCCTCGATCACCCCGGCCATGGCCCTGGCTTCACGCACGCGGGCAGCGGCCATGGCCATGGTCGGGCTGCCCTGGAGCGCCAGGGCGATCCAGCGCGCCAGTTGCGGGTCGCCATAGGCTTGCCACCATTGCTGGTCGGGCCAGTGGGCATCCTGCGCGGCTGCTCGGATGGCCGCGTCGGTGGTCAGGGTATTGGCTTGCAGCGTCTTGCTTTGCGGGGCGATGCCCCAGGTTCCGATACAGCCGCTCAAGGTCAAGCTAAAGGCACAGACACTGAGCGCATTCAGCGCTCTGATGATGCGACGCGGCACAGCTGCGAGTTCCCGACTAGAAGGTGGATGACGCTAGGTGACGCAATTCTAGGGGGCCGCCGCACTGGCGATAAGCGTGCTTTACTGCGAATCTTTGTTACGAAAACCGCGATAATCCGGCTTTAGTCTGAAGACTGCTTTGGTTACTTCATGTCACAATTCTGTCGTCTTCCTTGAGAGCGCCCCATGGACACCCTGCAAAACATGCGTGCTTTCAGTTGCGTCGCGCAAGTCGGCAGTTTCACCGCCGCTGCCGTGCAACTGGATACGACCACCGCGAACGTGTCGCGGGCGGTTTCCAATCTTGAAGCGCACCTGCAAACCCGCCTGCTCAACCGCACCACCCGGCGCATCGCACTGACCGAAGCGGGCAAGCGCTACCTGATGCGCTGCGAGCAGATCCTCACCTATGTGGAGGAAGCCGAGGCCGAGGCCAGCGACGCGCATGCGCGCCCGGCCGGGCAACTGAAGGTGCACTCGATGACCGGCGTGGGCCAGCATTTCGTCATCGATGCCATCGCCCGCTACCGCGAAACCCACCCCGACGTGACCTTCGACCTGACCATGGCCAACCGCGTGCCCGACCTGCTGGACGAGGGCTACGACGTGTCCATCGTGCTCGCCAGCGAGCTGCCGGACTCGGGTTTCGTGTCGCAGCGCCTGGGCATCACCTACAGCATCGTGTGCGCCTCGCCCGAATACGTGAAGCGCCACGGCGTGGCGCACAAGCCGGCCGACCTGCTCAAGCACGCCTGCCTGCGCATGGTGAGCCCGGTGATCCCGCTGGAAAAATGGCTGTTCGACGGCCCCGAGGGCCAGGAGGTGGTGAACATCACCCAGGCGCCCTTCCAGGTGAACTCGGCCGATGCCATGAAGGCGGCGATCCGCAGCGGCATGGGCGTGGGCGTGCTGCCGATCTACTCGGCCATCGACGGCCTGCGCGACGGCAGCCTGGTACGGGTGATGCCCGAGTACCGCCTGCAGGAGCTGAACCTGTACGCGATCTACCCCTCGCGCCAGTACCTGGATGCGAAGATCAAGACCTGGGTCGAGTACCTGCGCAACTCGCTGCCGGAGATCCTCGCGGCCCACGAGGCCGACCTCAAGACCCACGAGCTGCTCATCGCCACCTGAAATCTTGCTGCACAGGGGCGGCGGAGAATGATAGCGTGCTACCCATTCTCCCCTGCCCGCAGCGAGTTCGCCGATGAAAAAGACCGTACTGGCCTTCAGCCGCATCACCGCCCCGATGGTCGAGCATCTGCAGCAAGACTTCAACGTGATCGTGCCCAACCCCAAGCTGGGCGACATCAATGCCCAGTTCAACGAAGCGCTGCCCCAGGCCCACGGCCTGATCGGGGTGGGGCGCAAGCTGGGCGAAGCGCAGCTGCACAACGCTGAGCAGCTGCAGGTGGTGTCGAGCGTGTCGGTGGGTTACGACAACTACGACCTGGCCTACTTCAACCAGCGCGGCATCGCCCTTACCAACACCCCTGACGTCCTCACCGAAAGCACCGCCGACCTCGGCTTTGCGCTGATCATGAGCGCGGCGCGGCGGGTGGCCGAGCTGGACGCCTGGACCAAGGCCGGCGAATGGAAAGCCACCGTGGGCCCGGCACACTTTGGCAGCGACGTGCATGGCAAGACGCTGGGCATCGTCGGGCTGGGCAACATTGGCGCGGCGATTGCGCGGCGTGGCCGGTTCGGCTTCAACATGCCGGTGATCTACAGCGGCAACAGCCGCAAGACCGCGCTGGAGCAGGAACTGGGCGCGCAGTACCGCAGCCTGGATCAACTGCTGGCCGAAGCCGACTTCGTGTGCCTGGTGGTGCCGCTGGGGGCCAACACCAGGCACCTGATTGGCGAGCGCGAACTGAAGCTGATGAAACCCAGTGCGTTTCTGGTCAACGTGTCGCGCGGGCCGGTGGTGGATGAGGCGGCGCTGGTGGCGGCGTTGCAGCAGGGCACGATTCGCGGTGCAGGGCTGGATGTGTACGAGAAGGAGCCGCTGAGCGAATCGCCGCTGTTCCAGCTGGCCAATGCGGTGACCTTGCCGCATGTGGGCTCGGCCACGGCCGAGACCCGCGAGGCGATGGCCAACCGTGCCATCGACAACCTGCGCGCGGCACTGCTGGGCGAGCGCCCGCGCGACCTGGTGAACCCGCAGGTGTGGAAGTAAGGCTGCCATTCGCCAGCAAGGCGGGCTCCTGCAAGGGTTACGCGGCCCTGGTAGGCGCCGGCCTTGCCGGCGAAGGCGTCACCACCCGCCCCTTCCGGAACACCAGCACATTGCCCAGCATCACCAGCACCAGCCCGCCCAGCGCCGGCGCTGTCCACTGGTACCCCTCGTAGAACGCCGACACGTTCAGCGCCACCAGCGGGAACAGCACCGTGCAGTACGCCGCACGCTCCGGCCCCATGCGCCCCACCAGCGTCAGGTACGCGGTAAAGCCGATCACCGACCCCGGGATCACCAGGTACAGCAGCGACCCCACATACCGCACATTCCATTCCATCGCGAACGGAATACCGCTGACCACGCAGTACAGCGCCAGCATTCCGGCCCCGTAGAGCATGCCCCAGGCATTGGTGGTCATCGGCCGCAAGCCGGCCTTCTGCTGCAGGCTCGAGAGCATGTTGCCCGCCGAGAAACACAGCGTACCCAGCAACGCCAGGCCCAGGCCGATCAGGGTTTCGCGGCTGGCCGCATGCCCGGCCAGCTCCGGCCAGAACAGCAGCCCCAACCCGCCCAGCCCCAGCGCGCCACCCGCCAGCACGTTGGCCGCCACCTGCTGCCCGAAGAACACCCGCGCATTGAGTGCGTTCCATAGCGTGGCGGTGGAGAACACCACCGCGATAAGGCCGCTGGGGATCCACTGGCTGGCCGTCAGAAAGCACATGAAGTTCACGCAGAACAGGCACAGCCCCTGGGCCAGGCAGATCAGGTGCCCGCGCCGGTTCATCACCTGCAGGCGCCGCCCGATCAACAGCACGGCAAACAGCACCAGCGCCGCCAGGGCAAAGCGATAGACGATGGACACCGGGATGGCCACCACCCCCAGTTGCAGTTTCAGGGCGATCCAGGTGGTGCCCCAGATCAGCACGGTCAGCAGGTACAACGACAGGTTCATGGCATGCACTCCTCACGACAGCCTGCAGTGTCCGGCGCGGGCCGCCCCGTGCGCTTGCACAAACTTGCGGTTTTTTGCTGGGCGGGGCTGTCAGGCCCGGTGGCCGCGAGTAGGATGGCCGACAGAGGTAGACCCCATGACGCCGCTGGACCAGTTGCAAGTCTTTCAAGCCATGCACGCCTCGCCCAATGCCCGCCTGGAACACAGTGCGCAGCTCGGCGACGAGCTGGTCGCAGCCCTGTGGAACAACCGCCACGACGCCCGCGACTACGAAGCGCCCAGCCACCACACGCTGTCGTGCTATATCGCCGGCGGCACCGGCACCTTTCGCCGGGATCGCCCCGCCGCCAAGGGCGGGCCCGGCAAGCTGTGCATCCTGCCGGCCGAGCACGCCTCGAACTGGGTGATCAATGGCAGCATCCGCCTGGCGCACCTGTACATCAGCCAGGCGCAGTTCGCCCTGGCCTGCACCCGCCTGCTGGACCGCGAACCGCGCGAGGTGCAACTGCACGAAGCGACCTTCATCGACGACCCGGAGCAGGCGCTGCGCTTTGGCCGGCTGATCGAGCTGAACTGGGACGAGCCCGGCGAGCGCCTGCTGACCAGCAGCCTGGCCCACGAGATTCTCGACCATGCGGTGCTCAACCAGGTGGGGCTGCGTCGGGGGCTGCGCCTGAAGGGCGGGTTGGCGACGCATCAGCGCCGGCACCTGGCCGACTACATCGAGGCGCACCTGGAGCAGGCGATCAGCCTGGGTGAGCTGGCGTTGCTGTGCAACCTGTCGCACTACCACTTTGCACGGATGTTCCGCGCAAGCTTCGGCCTGCCGCCGCACCAGTACCTGCTGGCGCGGCGCCTGGCCCGGGCACGCCAGCTGCTGCGCTGTGGCGACGGGGCGTTGGGCGAGGTGGCATTGGCGTGCGGGTTTGCCAGTGCCAGCCATTTCAGCAATCGCTTCAGGCAGGTGGTGGGGGCCACGCCGGGGGATTACCGGTTGGCCATGCGCCGCTGATCGCGGGTCAAGCCCGCTCCCACAGGGCCCCCACCGCCCTCACGGTGGGTGTTCTTCCTGTGCTCTCAGAACTCCAGCGTACTCGACAGGCTCACCTGCCGCGCATCCCCCACTGCCACGAAGTAGCGGTTCACCGCCGAGCTGTAGTAGGTCTTGTCGAACAGGTTCTTCACGTTCAGCTGAAAGCGCACCTTGTGCTCATCCAGCCGGGTTTCATAACTGGCGAACGCATCCGCCACGGTGTACGCCGGCAGGTCGAAATCGTTCTCCGCGTTGCCGGCCCGCTCGCCCACATAGCGCGCCCCGGCGCCGACCCGCAGGCGATCACCACCGAACAGGCTGCCCACGTCATACACCGCCGACAACGACCCGGTATGCCGCGCCACGTTCTGCAGGCGGTTGCCCTTGAGCTTGGGGTCCTGGGACACTTGGGCGTCGGTGAAGGCATAGCTGCCGATCAGGCTCCAGCGCTCGCTCACCTGCCCGGTGAGGTCCATCTCCAGGCCGCGCGACTTCACTTCGCCGGCGCTGCTGTACAGGGTGTCGCCGGTGGCCGTGTCGAAATTGGCCACCAGCACGTTCTGCTTGGTGATGTCGAACAACGCCACGCTGCCGGTGATCGCCCCCGGCAGGTCGAGCTTGGCCCCCAGCTCCCACGACTTGCCCTCTTCGGGGGCAATCGAGGAATCCAGCACCAGGCCACCGGTCATCGGCGCGATGCTGGAGTTGGGCTTGAACGACTCGGTGTAGCTGCCATAGAACGACAGCGTGTCGTCGACCTTGTACACCAGCCCCGCACGCGGCACCCAGGCCTGGCCGCTGTTGTCGGTATTGGCCTTGAACGGCCGGCCGCGACCGGCGTACTGGTCGAACTGCTGATAGCGCGCACCGGCCACCAGAATCCAGTGCTCGTCGAGGTGGATCGAGTCCTGGAAGAACAACGCGTTGCTGCGCAGCTTGTCGGTCTGGTCGCTGTCGCTGTCGCGCACGGCGGTGCCGGGCTGGACCTGGCCGTACACCGGGTTCAGGTAATCGAAGGTGTTGCGGGCGCCGCGAATCAGGTCGGCACGAAACACCTTGCGGTACTCGTCATCCACCCCCACCAGCACGTCGTGCTGCATGCCTGCCAGTTGCAGCTTGCCGTCCAGGCTGACGGTGGCGAAGCGGTCGCTGCTCAGGGCGCCACGGGTGCCGTCCAGGTTGCGCGTGAGGGTGCCCTTGGCAGGGTCAACCGCAGTGACGCGCACCTGGCTGGCATCGTAGGTTTCGCGGTTGAAGCTGTAGCCGAAGTGGAGTTTCCAGTCATCGGCAAGCTGATGGTCGACCTCCAGGCGGTACAGGTCCGAGCGCCCTTCCATGTTGTTGAAGGGCTCGTCCAGCCGACGTGTGCTGGGGATGTTCAGCGGGTGGTTGGTGCGTGGGTCGATGGCCGTGCCGCGGTCGAACGGGTACAGGAACTCGCGGTGCTCATAGGCCAGCTGCACCTGGGTATCTTCACCGAACCAGGCCAGCGACGGCGCCACCAGCGTCTCGCGGTGGGTGCCGAAGTTGCGCCAGTAGTCTTCGTCCTCGTGGTCGAGCACCAGGCGGTAGGCGAAGTTGCTGTCGCCCAGCGCGCCGGTACTGTCGAGCCCGCCACCGCTGCCGTTCTTGCCGCTGCCAAAGCTGGAACCGCGCAGGTTCACGGCGTTGTAGCGCTGCAGTTGCGGGCGCTTGCTGACCACGTTGATCACCCCGCCCGGGTCCTGGATGCCGTACAGCAGCGAGGCCGGGCCCTTGAGCACTTCGACCCGCTCGGTGCTGGCATTGAGGCTGCGCCCCTGCACCAGCGGCATGCCGTCACGCATGATCGAGCCGTCGCGGTTGTCGCCGAAGCCGCGCTTCATCACGGTGTCGGCGGTGGCGCCGAAGTTGTTGCCCTGGGTGATGCCGCTGACGTTGCTCAGCGCATCGTCGAGGTTGCGCGGCGCCTGGTCGGCGAGCACCTGGGCCGGCACCACGTTGATGGCCTGGGGGATCTCCAGGTTCGGCACCTGGCTGCGCATGATCGCGCTGGTGGCCGGCGGCTGGTAGCTGCCGACGCTGTCCTGCTGGGACGAGACCGTGGTGGGCTCGAGGTTGAGTGCACCGGCCTGGGCCAGCGGTTCGACGGTGAGGGTGCGAGCATTCACGCGGCGGTAGGTGAAGCCGCTGTTGCCCAGCAGGCGCTGCAGGGCCTGCTCGGCACTGAACGTGCCCGTCAGGGCCGGCGCGGCAAGGCCGGGCAGCTCGACGGTGTAGACCACGCTCAACCCGGTGACCCGGCTGAAGTCGTTGAGCGCCTGGGGCAAGGGTTTGCTGGGCTGGGCAAAGCGGTACACCTGCTCGACCTGCTGCGCTGCCACCGCCTGGCTCACGCCCGCCCCCAGCGGCAGCCACGCTGCCGCCCCAAGCCCGATTGAAATGCAACGCACCAACGATGATTTTGCCCTGAACTTCATGCCGTCGACCTGTGAGTGAACCTGTTTCATGCGAATGAATCGCACTTTCAATCACTACACGGTTGCCGCACGTACTTACCTCACCGGGCCGTGAAAATATTTTTCAGCGCAGCAGCGTGACCCGCCCGAGCAGGGTCTTGCGCTGGAAGCCGGCCACCGCCCCCAGGGCGTCCAGCGCCGCCAGCGGGTCGGCGGCGGGGAAGCTGCCGCTGACCTTGCGCGCCGCCAGGGCGTCGTCCAGCAGCAGGATGCGCCCGGGGTAATGCCGCGCCAGGTCGTCGACCACCTGCGCCAGCGGCGCCTGGTAGTAGTTGAGCCAGCCCTGGCGCCAGGCCAGGCGGTTCTCGCTGTCCACGCCCTGCACTGCACCGGCCAGGCCCTGGGCGTACTCCACCTGCTGGCCGGCCGTGAGCACCTGCTGCGCCTGCCCCGGCGCCGGCGTGACCCCGACCTTGCCCGACAGCACGGTAACGGTGGTGCCCTGGGGCTGGCGACGCACCTCGAACCGGGTACCCATCACCCGCACCTCGCCGCCATCGGCCTGCACGGTGAACGGCGCACCGGTATGCGTGACCTCGAAGAACACCGCGCCGCGCCGCACCTGCACGCGACGCTGCCCACCGCTGAAGTCCACGTCGATGGCGCTGTCGGCATCCAGCAGCAGGTGCGACCGGTCGGCCAGGGTCACGGCCTTGAGCTCGCCCACCGCGGCCACGTAATCGGCGCCCAGGTCATCGACCCAGTTGGCCGGGTGCCAGCCCGCCCCCATCGCCACGCCCAGCACCACGCTGGCAGCCAGTGCCAACCCGGCCACACGGGCCGGCCAACGGCGCCGGGGCCGGTCCATCGCGCGCAGGTAGGCGTCCAGTGCCGGGGCGTCTTCGGCGGCCAGGCGTGCTGCAGGCGCGGCGGTCTGCTGCCACAGCGCCTGGGCCTGGCGCCAGGCCTGCGGGTGCGCAGGGTCGGCCAGCAACCAGCGCTTGAACGCGGCGCCCTCGGCACGCGCGGGCTGCTGGTTGATCTGGCCGAGCCAGGCGAGCGCGGCCTGCTGCTGTTCGGCGGTAGGTGGGGCTGGAGCGTTCATCGCGGGGCATTCCCTGGCTTGCGGGGCACGGCAGGCTCGGCGGCGATACTCGCCTTGCAGGCCTCGAGGGCACGCATCATATGTTTTTCCACGGCGCTTTGGGACAGGCCCATGGCCCGCGCAATGTCGGCATAGGTGCGGCCATGGATACGGTTGAGCAGGAAGATCTGGCGGGTGCGCTCGGGCAGCTCGCGCAGGGCAGCCTCGATCCGACGCAGGTCGCTGCCGGCCTCCAGCGCGGCCTCGGGCTCGCTGGCATGGCTGTCTTGATGCGGCGCCAGCAGGCTGTCGTTGACCCGCTCGCGGGCGCCTTGGCTGCGCAGGTGGTCGATGGCGATATTGCCGGCGCAGCGCAGCAGGTAGGTGTCCAGCGCCTCGACCTCGACCTGCGGGCGACGCCAGAAGCGCAGGAACAGTTCCTGCACCAGGTCGGCGGCGGTGGCCCGACAGCCCACGCGGCGGCTGACCAGGCGCTCCATGCGCGCACGCTGGGCCACGAACACCTGTACAAAACGTGCGCGGCCCGGGGCGTCGTCGTGGCTGTCGAGCGGCTCGCTCATCGTTTCAGTACGGCGCCAGCAGTGCCAGCGGCGCCAGCACCAGGCTGGCCGCGGCCAGGCCCAGCAGCAGGCGCGGGGCGTAGGGAAGGACGAACACCCACGCGCACAAGCCGCCCATCACTACCGCGCTCAGCTCCACCAGGCCCATGGCCCAGCCGCTGTGACGCACCGCCAGCCCCAGTGCCACGGCGATCAGCAACCAGCCGCCCATGCGCAGGCCACGCAGGCGGCGGGGCGTGGGCTTGTGCCCCAGCAGGTCGGTGTAATGGCGTTCCATGGCCAGGCACAACGCCGCCACTGCGGCAAAACCGAACAATGCGATGGCCAGCATCACTGCACCTCGCTTTCGATCAGCGGTGCGGCCCTGGGCGTGCGTGCCGCGCGCTTGGGCGCCAACACCTGCGGGCGCAGCATCTTGCGCGCCATCCAGGCCAGCAGCAGGCCACAGCCCAGCGCCGTGAGGTCGAACCCGGCAATCATCCAGTCGCCCTGGGCGATCGCAGGCAGCAGGCCGGTGCCGGTGGTCAGGGCGTTGAGCACCGGCAAGGCGGCGAACAGTACCGCGCCCAGCAGCAGTTGCTCGCCCCAGGCGCGGCGCCCGGGGCGCAACAGTGCGTGCAGCAGGGCCAGGCCCCAGACGGCAAAGAAGCTGTCGACCTCAAGATCGGCACGTCCTTCAAGGGCCACCGGCAACAGGCGGTTGGCCCAGAAGAACGCCGCCACGGCGAGGATCAGCCCGCTCATGCTGGCGATGTTGAGCACCTCGACCAGACGCAGTTCGAAGGGCTGGGTGCCGCTCTTGGCGTGCTTGAGCTGGCGCTTGCCCAGCCACATCACCAGCCCCGTGCCGATCACGGCAGTGCCGGCCAGGCCGAACACGAAGTACAGCCAGCGCAGCGTCGGGCCGGCGAAGTGGCCCATGTGCAGGCCGTACATGCCGGCGGCAATCACCAACGGTGTGCTCTGCTCGCCCGGGGCCTTGAGCGGGGTGCCCTGCACGCCGTCGAACAGCCAGCCGGCGCCGCGGTTCTGGGCGATGCCCTCGTTGCTGGCACGCACCAGGCGCACCCTTGCGTTGAGGTCACCGGGGTTCTGCACCTCGACCCAGCTGACCTCGCTGCCGGGCGCCTGCTGGCGCGCCTGGGCATACAGCTGCGCCAACGGCACCAGCGGTGCCGGGGTGCCCGCCGGCTTGACCGGCTCGTCGCGCGAAAACAGCTCGTTGTAATAGGCCTGGAGGTTGTCGCCATACATCGTGCTGATGCTGGCCGGCATCACCATGGCCATGAAGATCACCAGGCTGCTGTAGCTGATCATCAGGTGGAACGGCAGCACCAGCACGCCGATCGCGTTGTGGCCGTCGAGCCAGGAACGCTGGCCCTTGCCGGGGCGGAAGGTGAAGAACTCCTTGAAGATCTTCTTGTGGGTGATGATGCCGGTGACCAGCCCCACCAGCATCATCAGCGCGCAGAAGGTCGACAGCCAGCGGCCCCACGGGTAGGGCATCTGCAACTGGAAGTGGAAGCGGTAGAAGAACTCGCCGCCGCTGCTGTCGCGCGGGTGCAGTTGATTGCCGGTGGCGGGGTCGAGGATCTTTTCGTTGAAATCGCGCCGGCCAGCGCCGGGTGCACGCCAGCCCACGCGCAGGGTCGGGTCGCGCGCTTCGGGCAACTGGATGAACCAACTGCCGGCATCGGCGGCGTTGGTTTGCAGGTAGCGCTGCGCCAGGCTCAGGCTGGCGGTGGTGTCGAGGGTGCGGTACGGGATCTCCGGCTGGGTCCAGTGGCTGATTTCGCTCTTGAAGTACGACAGCGTGCCGGTGAGGAAGATCGCGAACAGCAGCCAGCCGAAGATCAGCCCGGCCCAGGTGTGCAGCCAGGCCATGGCCTGGCGAAAGCCTTCTTTCATGGGGTTTGCATCCAGTAGGCCAGGCCGTTGATGGCGGCCAGCGCGGCGCCGGGCAGCAGCACCCCGAGCCAGGCATGCCAGGCGCTGCGACAGGCGAAGCACCAGAGGATCGCCACCAGGTAGAACAGAAACGACAGCATCATGCCGGTGACGACCGCGTCGGCCTTGGGCATGGGCAGCAACAAGGTGATGCACACGCTGGCCATGGCCGCCAGCAGGTAACCGCCGAGCAGCGCCGCGAGGCTGCGCGAGGTCACGGCCAGGCGATAACTGAAGGGCAGCCCGGCGGCTTTGCTTTTCATGACAGCGGGTCCAGTGTGAGGAGGGGCGTAATATTAATGATTAATATTCGCAGATGCAAAGACACCGCTTCAACCGGCCATGAAGAAGCAGATCGGTGGTATGGCCGCTTGCAGCGGGTGACTTGAAGCCTGTGGCGTCAAATCCTACAATGCGAACAATTCTTATTCTTTTGCGCATCCCCCGGCGCCGGAGTTGTCACGGTGCCCAGTGCCCAGCCCGCCCCTGCTTCGCTCGAAGGCCTCTACAGCGCCCATCACAACTGGCTCACCAGCTGGCTGCGACAGCGCCTGGGCTGCCCGCACAGCGCCGCCGACCTGGCCCAGGACACCTTCATGCGCCTGCTGCAGGCGCGCGAAACACCAACGCTCAACGAACCTCGCGCCTTCCTCACCACGGTGGCCAAGCGCGTGCTGTTCAACCACTACCGCCGCCAGGACCTGGAACGCGCCTACTACCAGGCACTGGCCCAGCTACCCGAAGCGGTGGCGCCTTGCGAAGAACATCGCGCGATCATTCTGGAAACCCTGATCGAACTCGACCGGCTGCTCGACGGCCTGCCCGTGGTGGTCAAGCGCGCCTTCCTGATGGCCCAGGTCGACGGCCTGGGCTACGCCGACATCGCCCGGCAGCTGGGCATTTCGCTGGCCACCGTGAAGCGCCATCTGAACAAGGCGGCCATGCGCTGCTACTTCGCCCTGTGAACGCCCAGGAATTCTCGCCAAAGGTGGCAGAACAGGCGGTGCACTGGCTGATCGAACTGCAGGGCGGTGCCCTCGACAGCCGCCAGCAACTGGCCATGGAGCACTGGCTGCAGGCCAGCGAAGAACACCGTCGCGCCTGGGAACACATACAGCGGGTCAATCAGCGCCTGCGCGGGCTGTCTTCGCCACTGGCGCACGCCGCCCTGCAGGCGCCACGCTCGGCCAGCCGGCGACGCGCGCTCAAGGCGCTGTTGCTACTCGGGGTGGGCGGCGCCTGCGGGCTGGCCCTGCAGCAGCACAACCCGCTGCCGCCCCTGCTGGCCGACTACCGCAGCCCGCTGGGCCAGCGCCGCCAGATGCGCCTGGACGACGGCACGCACCTGCACCTGAACACTGCCAGCGCCGCCGACGTGCGCCTGGACCGCGAACAGCGGCTGATCCACCTGCTCGAAGGCGAACTGCTGCTCAATGTGGCCGACGACCCCCGCCCCCTGCGCGTGGTGACCGGCAACGGCCTGCTGCAGCTGTCGAGCGGGCGCTTCAACGTGCGCCAGTGGGCCGACCACAGCCAGGTGGCGGTGCTGCAGGGCCGGGCGATGCTTGCCGGGCATGCGCTTGAAGCCGGGCAGCAGGCGCGTTTCGACGGGCCACGCTGGGGCGCCACCCATGCGGTGGATGCCAACACCGGCGCCTGGGTCGACGGCATGCTGGTGGCTGCGCATACGCGCCTGGGGTACTTCATCGACGACCTGGCCCGCTACCGTCGCGGCCAGCTCACGTGCGATCCGGCGGTGGCCGACCTGTTGCTGTCGGGCAGCTACCCGCTGGCCGACAGCGAACGCATCCTGGACCTGCTGGAGGTGTCGCTGCCGGTGCGCGTGCGGCGCTTCACCCGCTACTGGGTCACGGTAGAAGCCCGCGCCTGAGATTATTTTCAGAACCTTGAGCCGTTTTTTCATCTCGCGTGACAGAGAAGGCAGAACTCTTTGCCCCGACCTTCTCAAGGACCCTTTGCATGCCGCTTCGCCTAAGCCCCCTCGCCCATGCCCTGCTGCTGGGCGCCAGCCTCACCTTCGGCGCCGTTGCGCCCCTGCACGCCGCCCAGGCACGCACCTACCACATCGCCCCGATGTCGCTGGAAGACGCCCTGAACCAGTTCGGGCGTGAAAGCGGCGTGCTGATCTCGTTCGGCTCGCAGGTGACCCAGGGCGTGAAAAGCCGTGGCCTGGAAGGCGAGTATTCCACTGCACAGGGCCTGGCCGCGCTGCTTGAAGGCACCGGCCTGCAGGCCCGCGCCGAAGGCGACAACGCCTACAGCCTGCAACCGCTGGCCCCGGCCGCCGGCGCGCCGCTGGAGCTGGGCAGCTCCAGCGTGGTCGGCGACTGGCTGGGTGAAGCCACCCAGGACAACGTGTTCGAACACCCCGGCGCACGGGACGTGATCCGCCGTGAAGAGTTCGAACGCACCGGCGCCAGCAGCGCACGGGAAGTGCTCAACCGCATACCCGGGGTGAATGCGCCGGAAAACAACGGCACCGGCAGCCACGACATGGCGCTGAACTTCGGCATCCGCGGGCTCAACCCGCGCCTGGCCTCGCGCTCAACGGTGCTGATGGACGGCATTCCGGTGCCGTTTGCGCCCTATGGCCAGCCACAGCTGTCGTTCGCGCCGATCAGCCTGGGCAACATGGACGCAGTGGACGTGGTACGCGGCGGCGGCGCCGTGCGCTACGGGCCGCAGAACGTGGGCGGCATCGTCAACTTCGTGACCCGCGCGATCCCCGACGAACCCACGCTGAAGGCCGGCCTGCAGACCCAGACCAGCCCCTCCTCCAGCCACGACGGTTTCAAGAGCAGCGCCAACCTGCTGGCCGGCGGTACCGCCGACAACGGCCTGGGCGGCGCGATCCTGTATTCGGGCACTCGCGGTGGCGACTGGCGCGAGCACAGTGACACGCAGATCGACGACCTGATCCTCAAGGGCAAGCTGCAACTGGACGAGGCCAACAGCCTGCATGCCATGGCGCAGTACTACGAGGGCGAGGCGCAGATGCCCGGCGGCCTCAACATGGCCGACTACGACGCCGACCCGTACCAGTCGACCCGCCTGCAGGACAAGTTCTGGGGCCGGCGCACGATGTTCAACGCCGGTTACGACTACAAGGAAGGTGAGCGCCAGTTCAGCGTCAACAGCTTCTTCACCAAGACCCTGCGCAGTGGCTACCTGGTGCAGAACAGGTCGATCTCGCTGTCGCCGCGCGAGTACTGGGTGCGCGGCATCGAAACCCGTTTCACCCAGGGCTTTGCGCTGGGCGACAGCCACCACGAGGTAGGCCTTGGCTACCGCTACATCAACGAGGCCGGGCACGAGCTGCGCTACATGGAGAGCGTCAGCGCTGGCCAGTTGCCGACCACCTCCAGCCCCAACGACCGCGACACCCGTGGCGGCACCGATGCCCATGCGCTGTTTCTGGATGACCGCATCGACATCGGCCAGTGGACCATCACCCCGGGTATCCGCTACGAGATGATCAAGTCGCAGCAGAGCAACAAGCTCAAGGGCCTGGAATACAAGGGCGACTACAACACCGCTTTGCCGGCGCTGAACGTGATGTACCACCTGAGCGACAGCTGGAACCTCTACGCCAACACCGAGGGTTCGTTCGGCAGCGTGCAGTACAGCCAGATGCCCAACCGCGTGAACCAGGGTGAAGTGAAGCCCGAGAAGGCCCGCACCTGGGAGCTGGGCACGCGCTACGACAACGGCAACCTGCAGGCCGAGGCCGGGCTGTTCCTGATCAATTTCGACAACCAGTACGAAAGCAACCAGACCACCGACGACGTGATCGCCCGTGGTGAAACCCGCCACCAGGGCCTGGAAACGAGCGTGAAGTACGCGCTGGACGGCCTCACGCCGGCGCTGGCCGGGTTCGATGTGTACGCCAGCTATGCCTTCGTTGACGCGACCATCCGCGAAGATGGGCCGAACAAGGGCAATCGTGTGCCGTTCTCCTCCAGGCACAAGGGCACGCTGGGGCTGGGTTACACCGATGGGCCGTGGAAGCTGAACCTGGACAGCACCTACCAGAGCAACCAGTTCGCCGACAACGCCAACACCTCGGCCCAAAGCGCAGACGGCGCGGCCGGGCGCATCCCGGGCTACATGCTGTTCAGCAGCCGCGCCGGCTATGACTTCGGGCCGCAGCTGTCGAACCTGAACGTGGCGGTGGGGGTGAAGAACATCTTCAACCACCAGTACTTCACGCGCTCGTTCGACGACAACAACAAGGGCAAGTATGTGGGTGAGCCACGGACGGTCTATCTGCAGACATCGGTCGCTTTCTGATCGGTAGCGCCTGCTTCGCCGGCAAGGCCGGCTCCTACAGGAGCGCACCTTGCCGGGGGGTCGCGCATTGACTCAGGACACCCCCAGACAACCTTTCACGTGTTTAATTGCCACAAAATATTTTTCTTCTTCAAGCACTTGAAAAGTTCTGCCAACTGCCTGACCTTGTAGTCAAGAGGCGATGATTTCCACAGGCCGCAATGGCCCGCATCGTTCTCTTGCGAGCTAGCTGAATAAGGGATTGAACTATGCAAATCCAAGTCAACAGCGACAACCATATCCAAAGCAGTGCCCGTCTCGAAGAGTGGGTACGCACTACGGTAGAAAGCACGCTCGAACGCTACGAAGAAGACCTCACCCGCATCGAAGTCCACCTGCGCGATGAGAACGGCGACAAGCCAGGCCCCCACGACATGCGCTGCCAGATGGAGGCACGCCCCAAAGGCCATCAACCGATTTCCGTCAGCCACAAGGCCGATAGCCTGGAGCAGGCCATCGAAGGCGCCGCGACCAAACTCGAGCATTCCCTCGAGCACCTGTTCGGCAAACTGCGCGGCAAACGCGGCGTGACCCAGAAGGTCGCAACCGCCCCGGCAGCCGATGCCCTGCTGCAGGAAGAATTCCTGGAGAACGAGCAAGCCCTGCAGGCCCGTCAGGCCTGACAGCCTAGGCAATGAAAGAAGGCGAGCCACGGCTCGCCTTTTTTATTGACCACTCGGCACCTGCCTCGCAACGCCACCTGAACCAACCTGGCCAGGGCCCGGTCAATCAGAACATGTCTTTGCCAGGTACAGCCCCATGGTCAACCCCTTCCAACAGATCAACACTGCATTTGCCGACACCTACCGGGTCAACCTGAGTATCGAGCGGCTCGATGGCAGCATCATGCTGACCCTGTCCGACGATCAGGGCGTGGTGGCCAAGCGCCTGATCAGCCCGGCCCAGCGCAATGACCCCAAGCGCCTGGCGCGCCTGATCGAGAGCGTGCGCTTTGGCATTGCCATCGAGCAGGGCCACAGCGCCATGGAGATTCTGGCCAGCATGACCCGCGACGGTGCACGCACCCCGGGCCTGCGCGCCGCCAGCGAGCGCCGCGCGGGGGCGTGAGCCAAGGCTACTTGGCCTCTTCGATTTCCTTGCCGCTGGCGTCGATGGCCTTGGTGGAGGGGTAGCGCGACGAGGCGTAGCGCACCACCAGGATCGAGAACGACAGCAGCAGGATCCCGCCGCACACATACAGCAGGCCCACGTCGGGGGCCTTGTGGTGCGACACATCGCCGATCAGCAGGCGCGTAAGCGCGGTGATCGCCACGTACAGCAGGAAGCGGATGGGCATGTGGTTGGTCTTGAAGTAGATCCCCACCATCGCCCCCAGCTCCAGGTAGATGAACAGCAGCAGGATGTCATCGACGCTCACCCCACCCTTGCCGATCATCTCGATGAATGCCGACACCGCCGCATAGGCGGTGATGGCACCGATGCCGAACAGTGCCAGGTAATGAAAGGCCTCCACGCACAGGTTGCCCAGCGAATCCGCCGAGCCATGCAGGCCCTTGCGCACTTTTTCAGCCCATTTGATGTTCACGATGCGAATTCCTTGGAAACGACGAAGGGAGGATGCGCCACCCAGGTGACGCTTTGCCTGCATGCAGTAAAAAGGCCAGCGGCACAGCTTGAGAAGGCGACCGATTGCCGCAAGACACCCGCCACCCCACCATTGCGAGCAAATTGGGCTATAAAAATGCCACTACCCAAACGTGGTGGTTTGCCTTATGCTTTTACCTGTATAAAAACACAGTACTCGTACACATCAATTATCGAAAGGCATGTGAGGTGATGAATGGCCGTCGAAGTGGTATACCGCAGCAGCCGCGATCTGGAGCGCTTGTTCATGGATAAAGCTGAAGCAGACCGTCACGACAAGATGCTCGAGCTGGCCGAACTGCTCGCCGAGGTGCTGCAGAAGGCCGTGCCGTCGCTGAGCGAACAGCAGGTCGAGGAAGCGGGTATCTACATGGCGAAGAACCGCGATGTGTTCGCCAAGGCCTTCAAGAGCCAGCCCGACGCGTTGTCCGAGCTGCTTGCCGAGCAGCCCGCCGAGTAGGCATCAGGCGTTGTACACCAGCTTCTCGGCCAGTTGCTGGGCCACGCGGGCCGGCGAGCTCTTCTCGGCCTGGGCGTGGGCGAAGACCTCGGTCAGCCGCGTGGGAATGCGCGCCAGGTGCGCAGTGATGGTGCCAAGGTCCTGGCCCTGGTGGGTCAGCGCCACGTAGATCAGCCCGCCGGAATTGATGATGTAGTCCGGGGCATACAGAATGCCGCGGGTTTCGAGCTGGTCGGCGACCTGAAGGTGGGTCAGCTGGTTGTTCGCCGAGCCGGCCACCGCGGCACAGCGCAGCTGCATGACGCTCTGGCTGTTGAGCACCGGGCCCAGCCCGCACGGCGCAAAGATGTCGCAAGGCGTGCTGACCAGCGCTTCGCTGGCCACCGGCAGCGCATTCAACTGCTCCATGGCCAGTTGCACCCGCCCCGGGTCATGGTCGCTGACCAGCAGTACCGCCCCCGCCGCATGCAACTGCTCGGCCAGGGCAAACCCGACATTCCCCAACCCCTGCACAGCCACGCGCAACCCTTCCAGGTTGTCGGTGCCCAGGCGCGCCATCGCCGTGGCGCGGATGCCGGCGAACACGCCCATGGCCGAATGCGGCGAAGGGTCGCCGGCGGTGGTGGTACTGGTGACGTGCCGGGTGCTCTGGGCGATGCAGTCCATGTCCAGGGTCGAGGTGCCGCTATCGGTCGCGGTGATGTAGCGCCCCTCCAGGCTGTCGACGAAGCGCCCGAAGGCCTCGAACAGCGCGGCGCGGTTTTCCACATGGGGGTTGCGGATGATCACCGCCTTGCCGCCGCCCAGCGGCAGGCCCGCCAGGGCAGCCTTGTAGCTCATGCCCTGGGCCAGGCGAATGGCATCGGTCATTGCGGTGTCGTCGTCCGGGTAAGGCAGATAGCGACAACCGCCCATGGCCGGGCCCAGCCGCTGGTTGTGAATGGCGATCACCGCCTTGAGGCCCGTGGCCGGGTCGACGCACAGGTGCAGTGAGTGGGTGCGCGTGCTTTGCATGAGAGCGAACATTGCCCAGCCCTCGTGAGTCAGTGCTCCCACCAGTATAGGCGGCGCGAAGGCACACGTTGCGGCACTGGACGAACGCCCCTGCCGGCGCTACAACAGAAGCTTGAGCGGAGACTGCCATGACCCCACGCCAAGCCTGCCTGGCCTGCCTGGAACGCAACCCCGCCGCCCTGTTCGAGGCGGCGCTGTGGATCGCTGCCGAACACGATGCCAGCGTGCAGCCGGCCCAGGTGCTGGGCGAATTGCAGCTCGTGCAGCAGCAGGTCAGCCAGAGCCTGCCCATGCTGCCGGTGAGCGAACTGGCGCAGCCGTTGCTGCGGGCGCTCAGCGCGGCGGGCTTCCAGCAGGACGAATATCACCCATTGCGCCCGCAGGCGGCGCTGCTGAACAAGGTGCTGCAACGTCGTCGCGGACAACCACTGGCACTGGCGATCCTCACGCTGGAGCTGGCCCGCGGGCTGTCGATACCACTGGAGGGGGTGAATTTTCCGGGGCATTTCCTGTTGCGCGTGCCGGGGGCCGATCACCTGCTGGACCCCTGCGGCGGGCGCCGGTTGTACCCGGCCGATTGTCGCGAGTTGCTCAGCCGCCAGTTCGGCCCGCAGTTGCCGTTGAGCGCCGAGCATCTGGTGACGGCCAGCGCACAGCAGATGCTGCAACGACTGTCGCGCAACCTGCGTCAGTTGCATGCGAGCAATGATGATGACCTTGCGGCGCTGAAGGATGCCGAGCGGGTGTTGTTGCTGGGCTCGGCCAGCGCCAGCGATTACCTGGCGCGGGCGACACTGTATCAGCGGCTGGATTGCCCGCAGGCAGAGCGGTTTGACCTGGAGCATGCGCTGATGCTGACGGATGACCCGATCCAGCGGTTGCGCCTGACCGAGCGGCTGAGCCACCTGCCGCCGCCGACGCCTTCGGTGCACTGAAAGCTTCGCCGGCCAGGCCGGCTCCTACACGGGCCGCGCAGCGCCTGCAGGAGCCGGCCTGGCCGGCGAATGGGCCATCAGGGGGCATCCGGCTGACGCGAAGGGTGCGCCTGCACGAACGCATCATGCTCACCGGCCAGCGCCACCACACGGCGAATCCGTGGCCAGCCCGACAGGTCCACATTGAACCGTTCGGCCGCATACACCTGCGGGATCAGGTACACATCCGCCAGCCCCGGCTCATCGCCGAAACAGAACCCCGCCTCGCCGATCATCTGCTCCACCGCCGCCAGCCCCTGGGTGATCCAGTGGCCGATCCAGGCGTTCACCTGGGTGTCGTCATGCCCCAGCTCACGCAGCTGATTGAGCACGCTGACATTGTGCAGCGGGTGGATGTCGCAACCGATCAACGCCGCCACGGCGCGCGCCTGCGCCCGCGCCACCGGCGACTGCGGCAACAGCGCAGGCTGTGGATAAACCTCCTCCAGGTACTCGATGATCGCCGGCGACTGCACCAGCAGCTCGCCCGAGTCGATACGCAGCGCCGGGATGCGCCCCTGGGGGTTCAGCCCCAGGAACTCGGCCTCGCGCTGCGCGCCCTTGAGCAGGTTGACCGGCAGCGACTGGTAATCCAGCTGCTTGAGCGCCAGCGCAATGCGCACGCGGTACGACGAGGTAGAACGGTAGTAGGTATACAGTTCCATGCTCGTACCCTCTCAATGTGCCGGCAGAATCTTGCCGCGGCACTCGCCAAAACCGATCGACGCCACGCCATCACGCTTGCAGCGCGCGCGCAGGATGATCTCGTCGCCGTCTTCGAGGAACCTGCGCACCTCGCCACTGGCCAGTTCGATCGGCACCTTGCCGCCCTCGGTAATCTCCAGCAGGCTGCCGAACTGGCCAGGCTTGGCGCCCGACAGGGTGCCCGAACCGAACAGGTCGCCTGGCTGCAACTGGCAGCCGTTGACACTGTGGTGCGCAACCATCTGCGCCACGGTCCAGTACATGCTCAGGGTGTTGCTCAGGGTCAGGCGATGCGCCGGCAGGTTCTGCTCGCGCATGCGCTCGGTCAGCAGCAGCACTTCCAGCTCGATGTCGAACGCGCCACCCGCCTGGTCACGCGGGTCGAGCAGGTACGCCAGCGGCTGCGGATCGCCTTCGGGGCGTGCCGGCTGGGCACAGCGGAACGGCTCCAGCGCCTCGGCGGTGACCACCCAGGGCGACACGGTGGAGATGAAGCTCTTGGACAAGAACGGGCCCAGCGGCTGGTATTCCCAGGCCTGGATGTCGCGGGCCGACCAGTCGTTGAGCAGGCAGTAGCCGGCAACGTGTTCGCCTGCCTGCGCTACCGGGATGGCATCGCCCATGGCATTGCCCTGGCCGATCCAGATGCCCAGCTCCAGTTCGTAGTCCAGCCGCGCGCACGGGCCGAAGCTCGGCTCGGTTTGCCCGGCGGGCAGGGTCTGGCCGTTGGGCCGACGGACATCGGTACCCGACGGGCGAATGGTCGAGGCACGGCCGTGGTAGCCGATCGGCACGTACTTGTAGTTGTGCAGCAGCGGGTTGTCGGGGCGGAACAGCTTGCCGACGTTCTTGGCGTGCTCGATGCCTACATAGAAGTCGGTGTAGTCGCCGATGCGCGCCGGCAGGTGCAACTGGCACTCGGCGGCCGGGTACAGGGCCGGCTTCAGCGCAGCCTGGTGCGGGCTGTCGGCACCCAGCAGTTCGAGCAGGCGCTCGCGCAGGGCCACGCGGGCCTCACGGCCCAGGGCGAAATAGGCGTTCAGCGCACCACCGCGGGTGGCCTGCACCGCATGGCGGGCCTGGCCGTCGAACAGCCCGGCGGCCAGCACCGCGTCGAGGTCCAGAATCGCGTCACCGATGGCCACACCGCAGCGACGCTCGTCGCTGCCACGGCTGAAGATACCCAGCGGCAGGTTCTGCAGCGGGAAATCGCTATGCCCGTTGGCGTGCTCGACCCAACTGCGGGCAATGGCGGACTGGTTCATGGTTATCTCCGATTCGGGGTGAAGGTGCTCGGCAAGGTGGCCCAGCACGTGTCGTAGTCGGCCTGCAGTTGCGGGCATTCAAGCGCATGGCGGGTCGGGCGCAGCACCTGGCTGGTCTCGAACATGAACGCCATGGTGTTGTCGATCTTGCTCGGTGCAAGGTCGGCGGCAATCGCCCTGGCGCAGGTTTCGGCATCCGGGCCGTGGGCGCTCATGCAGCTGTGCAGCGAGGCGCCGCCGGGCAGGAAGCCTTCGGCCTTGGCGTCGTACTCGCCCTTGATCAACCCCATGAACTCGTTCATCAGGTTGCGGTGGAACCACGGTGGACGGAAGGTGTTCTCGGCCACCATCCAGCGCGGCGGGAAAATCACGAAATCGATGTTGGCCATGCCCGGTACGCTGGTAGGCGAAGTGAGCACGGTGAAGATCGACGGGTCGGGATGATCGAAGCTGACCGTGCCGATGGTGTTGAAACGGCGCAGGTCGTATTTGTACGGCACGTTGTTGCCGTGCCAGGCCACCACGTCCAGCGGCGAGTGCTGCAGTTCGCAGCCCCACAGCTCGCCGAGGAACTTCTGTACCAGCGGCACCGGGCCCTGTTGCTCTTCGTAGTGGGCCACCGGCGCGAGGAAGTCGCGCGGGTTGGCCAGGCCGTTGCTGCCCAGCGGGCCCAGGTCCGGAATGCGCAGCGGCGCGCCGTGGTTTTCGGCAATGTAGCCACGCGCCTGACTGTCGAGCAGCTCGACGCGAAACTTCAGGCCACGGGGCAGCACGGCGATTTCCAGCGGCTCCACGTCCAGCACGCCCAGCTCGGTGACGAGGCGCAGGCGGCCCTGCTCGGGGACCAGCAGCAGTTCGCCATCGGCGTTGAAGAACACCCGCTCCATGGAACGGTTGGCGCGGTAGTTGTAGATGCTGATGCCGGCCGGCTTTTGCGCCGCCGAGTTGGCCGCCATGGCTACCCAGCCGTCGATGAAGTCGGTGGGCTCGGCCGGGATGTCCAGCGGGCTCCAGCGCAGCCGGTTGGGGGTTACCGGGCCCAGCGGGCCGCCGCTCAACTGGCGCTCGAGGCGTTCGAATGCCGGGTGCAGTGCCGATGGCCGGATACGGTACAGCCAGGTACGCCGCTGCTCGCTGCGCGCCATGGTGAATGCGGTGCCGGAAAACAGCTCGGCATACAGGCCATACGGGGCTTTTTGCGGGGAGTTCTGGCCAACCGGCAGGGCGCCGGGCAATGCCTCGCTGGCAAATTCGTTGCCGAAGCCGCTCTGGTAAGCGAGGGCGGGAGTGGAATCGACGTTCATCGAGCCTCCAGTCAGGTAGCGTTATTATTATCGTAAACTGATTACGCATAACGTAATTTGATACCTGTAACCCGTCAAGCTATAAAGACGCCCACCTGTCAACACGGACCCCTTTCCCATGAGCAAAACCAGCACCGCCGACAACAACGGCAAACAGAAGGTCCGCTCGGCGGAGGTCGGTACCGACATTCTCAAGGCGCTGGCCCAGCTCTCGCCGGCCACCTCGCTGTCGCGCCTGGCCGAGCATGTGCAGATGCCCGCGAGCAAGGTGCATCGCTACCTGCAGGCCCTGATCGCCAGCGGCTTTGCCGAGCAGAACCCGGCCACCAACCACTACGGGCTGGGCCGTGAAGCCCTGCGCGTGGGCCTGGCCGCGCTGGGCGGGATGGACGTGCTGAAAGTGGCGGCCATGCCGTTGTCACAGCTGCGTGACGCGCTCAATGAAAGCTGCTTTATCGCGGTGTGGGGCAACCAGGGCGCAACGGTGGTGAACATCGAACCTGCGGTGCGCGCCGTGACGGTGGTGACGCAGATCGGTTCGGTGCTGCCGTTGCTCAGTTCGTCCACCGGGCTGGTGTTCGGGGCCTACCTGCCCCAGCGCGAGACCATCGAGTTGCGCGACCAGGAACTGCTTGCCCTGGGCCAGGACGCCGCAGACTACGAAGCGCTGTTTGCGCAGATCCGCGCACGCGGCCTGCACCATGTGCATGGCCTGCTGATGCCGGGGGTGGATGCGCTGTCGGCACCGGTGTTCAACGCCATGGGCAACATCGCTGCCGTGCTGACCGTGGTGGGCCCTACCTCGATTTTCCATGCCGATGAACAGGGCCCGGCGGCGCAGCAGCTGCAGGCGGCGGCGCAGGCAATCAGCTGGCGCATGGGCTATGAGCCACAGTGACCTGTTTTGGTGCACTGTTACCCACTTTGCAACAGTGAATGTCCGAAACGTCTATTTTTTTCGGTAGGGGGGCTGGCTATGCTGGCCGGGCTTGCAGCGAAACGCGGTTTCGCCAGGCGCTGGGCCGATGGTTTGGCGGTTAATGTCAGGTTAATCCTCTCCCCCTAGAGTAACCACCTGACACGTTGAACCCTCCCCCTTCAGGTTCACCGACGTTGATTTTGAAGCTCCTTGATCTACGTCTTGCTTGGCCGCTGCTTTTGCAGCGGCCTTTTTTATTTGTGCTGCCCGGTTCAGCCTGCGTGCCTGTGCAGATTGGCCATCATCTGCTGCAACGCCTCGAGGCTGTCCTGCGGGTGCACCGCGCCCTCGAAATCGCCGATGGCATCCCAACTTGCGGCGATGTCTTCCACGCTCATGCCCTGGCGCGGGTCGAAGCCCACCCCCAGGCTGCGTTCCCAGCGCACCTTGCCCACCCAGCCGCCACCGACCTCGTAGAGCCCGCCGGTGTCCTGGCAGCGATCACTGCCCAGGTACACCACCAGCGGGCTGATCAGCTCGGGCTTGAGCTGTTCGAACACCTGCGGCGGAATCAGCCCCTCGGTCATGCGCGTGCCACCGGTGGGGGCGATGGCATTGACCAGGATGCCGTGCTTGCGCCCCTCGAGCGCCAGGGTGCGGGTCAGCCCGTACAGGCCCAGCTTGGCCATGCCGTAGTTGGCCTGGCCGAAATTGCCATAGATGCCCGAGGTGGACGAGGTGAAGATCACCCGCCCCGCGTTCTGCTCGCGCAGGTGCGGCCAGGCGGCGCGGGTGAGCTTGTAGGCACCCTCCACATGCACGCGGTACACCTGGTCCCAGTCGCTGTCCTCCATCTTGTGAAAGGTCTTGTCCCGCAGGATGCCGGCGTTGTTGACCAGCACATCCACGCGGCCGAAGGTGTCCAGCGCCTGCTGGACGATACGCTCGCCATCGGTGACCGAGTCATGGCTGGCCACCGCCGTGCCGCCCGCCTCGCGAATCTCGGCCACCACGCGGTCGGCCGCCGATGCGCTGGCGCCTTCACCATGGGTGGAGCCTCCCAGGTCGTTGACCACCACGTGGGCACCATGACGGGCGAACAGCAGCGCATGGGCACGCCCGAGGCCCCCGCCAGCGCCGGTCACAATCACTACTTTTTCATCCAGGCGAATCGACTCGGTCATCTCGGCACTCCGTTAACTGCAAGGAATATGGCAGCCAGTGTCAGCCAGCGCCCGGCCCCGGACAATCAACCGGGCGGACGCTGAATGGCAGGCAATAAGGCAGCGGGATGATCAGGACCAGGCGACCTTGTGCGCCAGGCTTGGCAGGGGTTGCTGCCGAAATGCCAGGTAGTGGCGCAGCACCTGTACCGGTGCCTCGGTGTGCGGATAATGGCCGATGCCCTGCAGGGTCACGGTGTCGGGTTGGGGCACCAGTTCGCAGTAGCGCGCCACCACATGCGCACCCGATACCGGGTCGGCGGCGCCATTGATAAGGCGCAGCGGTACGCCTGACTGCTGCAAGGCCGCCACCCAGCGCTCGCGCCAGGTGACGCGCTCGGGTACATAGGCTGCCAGCTTGTGCAGGATGCGATTGCCGCGGTTGGAGGCGATCAGGCTCCAGCAGTCATCCAGCACGCTTTCACTGGGGCGTGTGCTGCGGCCATAGAGGTGGGTGACATTCCTGACCAGGTCGTCGCGCCCGAACGAGCGCGCCACCAGCCAGCCAAGCCGGCTGAGCAGGAGCTTGTGCACCAGCAACGCACGGTGGCACTCCGGGAACAGGCCGGCGTTGAGAAACGCGCAACTGGCCACCTGGGCCGCCCCCTCGTGGTGACGGGCCAGCAGTTCCTGGGCCACCGTGGCGCCATAGTCATGGGCCAGCAGGTGCACCGGCTCCTGAACCTGCAAGTGTTCGAGCAGGGCCTGCTGTACGTCTGCCTGTTCCAGCAGGCTGTAGGTGTGGTGCAACGGCTTGGACGAGTCACCGAAGCCGAGCATGTCGCAGGCGATCACGCGAAAGCGCTGGGCCAGGGGTTGCCACAGGTAGTGCCAGTCCCAGCTGGCGGTGGGGAAGCCGTGCAGCAGAAGCAGGGGCTCGCCCTGCCCTGCGCTCCAGTAGCGAATCGATTGCTGGCGAAACGTGAAACTGCGACCACGGGTACGCCAGACACTCAAGGGAATCTCGGCGAGGGGCATCACGCAGGTCCTGGTTCGGGGCTGCAACTTCCTGGGGGCAGCGCGTTGTCGGGCAAAGGGTTGGCGGCGGTCATTGCAATCACCTCGGCACATGGGTGTGCTCTGCTGCCGGTCAGTCTAGAGGCGAGATTCGATGGCGGGTGTTGCATTGCCAGCCAGCTTATTGGCCCATCGGGTCAGGGCAGTAAATAGTTACAGCAGGTGACGTAACAGTGGCGCCATGAACAGGTTGAAAATGCCCGTCAGCACCATCACCAGCCCCGCCACAGAGCCCTCTTCGCCGCCCACCTCATGGGCTCGGCTGACCCCGGCACCATGCGCCCCCACCCCGAACAGCGCCCCGCGTGCCAGCGGCGTGCGCAAGGGCAGGTACTTGAGCAGTACCCCGCCCATCAGGGCACCGAGCACCCCGGTGAACATCACGAACACCGCGGTGAGTTCCGGCACACCGCCCAGGTCGTGGGCCAGCGGCATGGCAAAGGGTGTGGTGATCGAACGTGGCAGCAGCGACAGGCTCACCTGATTGTCCAGCGACAACGCATGGGCCAGGGCCCACGAACTGCCGATGGACGCCGCGCTGCCCACCAGCATGCCCAGCGACAGGGCCGGCCAGTGGCGTGCCAGCAGCGCCCGCTGCTGCCAGATCGGCACCGCAAAGGCCACGGTGACCGGGCCCAGCACCGACATCAGCCAGTGGGTGTTGCGCGCGTACTCGGCGTAACCGGTGTGCAACGGCACCGCCACCACCAGCAGCACCACCGGGACCAGGATCAGCGGCGACAGCAGGTAGCGCCCGGTACGTCGGTACAGCCAGCGGCTGCCCAGGTAGGCCAGCAGGGTCAGCGCCAGCCAGAACAGCGACATCGGCTCAAGCGTCATGGCGCAGCCTCCAGCGGCACGCCCACTCCACCGTGAAGGCAGTGGCGAGCATCACCAGCAGCGTGCTTGCACCGATCACCAGCAGAATGCGCCAGCCTTCGCTGCGCAGCAGCGGGCCGTAGTCGAGCAGGCTCATCAGCGCCGGAATGAAGAACAGCAGCATCTCTGCCATCAGCAGGGTGGCGCCGGTCTGCAGGGTGGCCGGCTTGACCCGCCCGGTGGCGAACACCAGCAGCAACAGCGCCATGCCCACCACACCGCCCGGGATCGGCCAGTGCAGCCAGGCCGACAGCTGGCAACCGAGCAGGTACAGCACCAGCAGCACGCCCAGTTCAGCGAGCAAGCGCGAAAATTTCTTGAATGAAACGGCAGTCATCGAAGGGGTCCTCTGAGGTCTGCAGTTTAAAATCCCGCTGCCCATGCAAAAAGCGAATTGTTAGACTGGCCTGCATTCCATAATGGAATTCAGGCAATGGAATTCAAGCAGCTACGCAGTTTTGTCGAAGTGGTTCATCGCGGCGGCTTCACCCAGGCCGCGCAAACCCTGCATATCAGCCAGTCGGCCGTGAGCAAGCAGGTGGCGCAGCTGGAGCACGACCTGGGCATGGCCCTGCTCGATCGCCATGGCTCGCAGTTGCACCTGACCGACGCCGGCAAGATCGTGCTGGCCCGCGGCGAGGCCATGCTGCGGCTGCGCCAGGAACTGCACAACGAACTCGACGACCTTGGCCAGCTGGCGCGGGGCGAGTTGCGCCTGGGGCTGCCGCTGCTGGGCAGCGACGCGCTGTTTGCCGGGTTGTTCGCCGAGTACCGGCGGCGCTACCCGAACATCACCGTGCAACTGCTCGAAGGCGGCAGCCTGAACGTGGAGCACGCCGTGCGCAGCGGCGAGCTGGAGCTGGGCGGCAGCCTCACGCCCACCACACCGGGCTTCGAGTGCCAGCCCTTCTGCAACGAACCGCTGGATGCACTGCTGCCGGTAGCCCACCCACTGGCAACTGCCGCCAGCATCAACCTGGGACAACTGGCCGACACGCCGTTTCTGCTGTACCAGCGCAGCTTCGTGCTCAATGATCGCCTGCTGGCGGCCTGCCAGGCCTACGGCTTTACCCCGAAGGAAGGCGGACGCAGCGGCCAGGCGGATTTTCTGGCGGCACTGGTGGCGGCAGGCCAGGGCGTGGTGTTGCTGCCACGGGTGGTGGCGCGGGGCCTGGAACGGCCGGGGGTGGTGCGTGTGACCTTGAGCGAGCCCAGCGACCTGCGCTGGGACATCGCCTTCATCTGGCGCCAGGGCGCCTACCTGTCACGGGCGGCGCAGGCCTGGCTGGCGCTGCTGCGCGAGCGCCCGCAACCGCTGTGATCAGCCGCGCAGCCTGGCGATGAACTCGGCCAGCCAGGGCTCTGCATCGGTTTCGGGGGTGACGGTTTCACTGGCGTCCAGACGCAGCATCGGCTGCACTTCGTCGAGGCCCAGTTCGGCGAACAGCTCGCGCAATTGCTCGCCGCCGCCGCAGTAGGTGTCGCCATAGCAGGAGTCGCCCAGGCCGATCACCGCACCGGGCAAGCCGCGCCAGGCACCTGGCAGCACATCGCGGATCTCGCTGTACAGCGGCACCAGGTTGTCGGGCAGCTCGCCCATGCCGGTGGTGGACGTGATCGCCAGAAAGGCCTGCGGGGCAAAGCCCTGAACGTCCTGCAGGTTGGCACGGTTGGCCAGCAGGGTCTCGAAACCCGCCGCCTGGAGCAGCGAGGCGGCATGGCGTGCAACTTCCTCGGCAGTGCCGTAGACCGAGCCGGAAAGAATGGCAACTTTCATAACTAATCCCGAAGCTGAGTAAAAGCGTAGGATACTACCACCTGATGCGGGTTCCGGACGCTGGCAATTGGCCCGCATGCAGATGCCGACCGCTCGGCAATCCACTAGAATCCTTCGCCTGGGTGCCCCTTTCACATTCGGTTCGACACGATGATCAACGCCAAGCTGCTGCAACGCATGATTGATGCCTCCAACGACGGGATCGTGGTAGCCGAACAGGAAGGCGACGACGACACCATCCTGATCTATGTGAACCCGGCCTTCGAACGCCTGACCGGCTACGCGGCCAACGACATTCTGTACCGCGACTGCCGCTTCCTGCAGGGCGAGCCGCGCGACGATGCGGCCCGGGCACGCATCCGCGACGCCATCCGCAGCGGTCAGCCATGCCGGGAAGTGCTGCTCAACTACCGCAAGGACGGCACGCCGTTCTGGAACGAGCTGTCGATCACCCCGGTGTTCAACGAGGCCGACCAGCTCAAGTACTTCATCGGTATCCAGAAGGACGTGAGCCGCCAGGTGGCCGCCGAGCAGCGGGTGCTGGAACTGGAGCAGGAACTGGCCCGGGCGTACGCCAAGCTCGACGCGCAGAAACCCGACGGACGGTCTTAACAAAGCCAGCGAATCGTTGTCCATCACCCACGAAGAAATGATTCCCGATTGAAATTGCCGAGTTCGCCCATGCAATCAGATGCCCTCCTGACCCAGGATGAGCTGGATTTCATTCAGACCATGCACCGTTCGCCACAGCTGAACCTGACGGACGTCACCTCCAGCCTGCGCCTTGATGGCGGCAGCGAGGTGCAGCAACTGTTGACCCGGCTGGTGGCCCAGGAGCAGGTGACCCTGCAGGCGAATTTCGAGAACCAGCAGATGAGCTTTCCACTGCAGCTGGTGGAAGACGAGTTCCATGCGGTGAGCCTGCAACTGGGCGCACCGAGCATCTATGAAGACGGGCCGATGATGCGCCCCTGGCGCCTCACGCTGGAGCCGCCGGTTGCGCTGGACGACGAGCTGGGCCTGAGCACCGACCTCAAGGTGTGCGAGATGTCGTTTCGCGGTGTGCTGGTGCAGGTACCGCGCAATCGCAAGCCGCCCAAGACCTTCAACCTGTGGTTCAGCCCCGAGGCCGACGCGCCGATCAACCTGCAGGGCACCTTGCAGCGCAAGACGGCCGACGGGCTGGCAGCGTATCGGCTGAGCCAGCACCAACCCCAAGAGATCGAGCGGTTGCGCCAGTACATCCTGCGCCAGCACCGGTTGGCGCATCCCGAATTGCATCCGGATTAACACCGCAGCGCGGCTTTCGCCGGCAAGGCCGGCCCCTGCAGGGTTGCAACTGCCTGCAGGAGCCGGCCTTGCCGGCGAAGGGGTTTCAGGTATCCAGGTGCTCTGCCAGGTACTGCTGCAGGCGCCGACGCATCAAGCGCCCCTCACTGCCCAGGCACGCCACCTGCGAGCGCATCAGCGCATCCTGGGCCAGCTCCGCCGCCTCCCCCGCGAACAACAACGGGCAATCCAGGCCCTGGGCCAGGCGCATCAAGCGCTTGGGCAGCTCGGCCGTCGGTGAATGGTTGGAGAACAGCACCAGTGCCTGCGGCGCCATGCGCTCGCACACCAGGCTCAGTTCCTCCAGCGGCTGCCCCACGGCCAACACCCTGATCACCACCTCGCTGCTGCCCAGCATAAGGGCCGCCACCAGCAACTCAAGCTCGCGGCAATGCCCTGGCATCGCCGCCAGCACCACGCTTACCTCCTGCTGCTCGCGGGCCAGTTGCAGGCGCTGCAAGGCCCGGGCACGCAGGAAGCCGTCGAGAAACAGCCACTCGCTCTGCGCACCGAATGCCTCGCCGGCCGCGCACAGGTCGTGCCATACCGGCATCAGGATGTCCTGGAACACCACCACCAGCGGATAGCTGGCGAAGACCTGCCCGTACACCTGCTCCAGGCGCCTCTCGTCGAATGCCTTGACGGCCTGGCGCAGCTGCACCTGCCACTGCTTCCAGTCCGCCTGGGTGCCGGGCGCCTGGGCCGAGGGGGCCTGCTGCTGGGTCGCCTGGTTGCGCGCAAGGATCTTGCCGACCTTGCTCACCGCCACGCCGCGCTCGATCCAGCCCAGAATGCTGCGCACGTCATCGATGTCGGCCTGGGAATACAGGCGGTGCCCACTTTCGGTGCGTACCGGCTGGATCAGCCCATAACGGCGCTCCCAGGCACGCAGGGTGACCGGGTTGATGCCGGTCAGGCGCGCCACTTCACGGATGGGGAAAAGCTCCTCCTGGCGGTGGGGAGCATCAGGGAGGGAAGCCGAATCAGGCTCGATCATCGCCGTAAAGACCGTGATTGCGTAGTGAAAGGCAATTCTACTCCCCTTGTACCAGCCCGCCGCAAGCACCATGCGCCGGGCAGCCGACACATCAGCACTGACGAGTCAGCTTATTTGCGGAATAATCCTTGCTTGTTCCCACACGAACACTCGAACGCCACCCACCACCCCGGGCAGCGTTGCATGGCCGTGGCTACCCGCCGCGCCGGTTTTTACCAGGAGATACACGATGTCTACCCCTCCGGTTACCTTGATGGTGGCGCGCCGCGTTGCCGAGGGTCGCTACGAAGACCTGATCGCCTGGCTGCGCGAAGGCGAACAGCTGGCTACCGACTTTCCCGGCTATTTGGGTTCCGGCGTACTGGCCCCGCCGCCCAACGACGACGAGTTCCAGATCATCTTCCGCTTCGCCGACGAGAAAACCCTGCATGCCTGGGAGTTTTCCGCCTCGCGCAGCGCCTGGCTGGCCCGCGGCAACGGCTTGTTCCAGCAGCCCCACGAGCACCGGGTCAGCGGCATCGACGGCTGGTTCGGCCCGGCCCTGGCACAACGTCCACCGCGCTGGAAACAGGCCGTGGCCATCTGGCTGGCGTTCTTTCCGGTGTCGCTGGCCTTCAACCTGCTGTTCGGCCACTGGCTGGGCGAGCTCGGCCTGGTGCCACGGGTACTGCTGAGCACCCTGGCCCTGACCCCGCTGATGGTCTACCTGTTCATCCCGCTGTCGACCCACCTGCTGGCCAGCTGGCTGCACCCCAAGCCTGCCCCGCAGAGCGTTGCCGCGCCGCCCGTGGGCACCCGCTGACGCAGCGCCCCGGGGCGTGCAACGGCGGCGAGTTCGGGTATGCTGGGGCCTACCCAAGCGAATATCTGAAGTTGACCGCCCATTACATGAACAGCCCAATTCTTGTTACCGGGGCCAGCCAGCGAGTCGGGCTCGCGCTGGCCATCAAACTGGCGCAGGCCGGCCACACGGTCGTCAGCGCCAGCCGCAGCATCAGCGCGCAGGCGCCCCACCCGAACATCGTGCAGTTCCAGGCCGACCTGTGCCTGGAGCAGGACCGCCTGGCCCTGATCGACCACCTGCGCAGCCGCTATGACGGCCTGCGGGCGATCATCCACAACGCCTCGCTGTGGCTCGACGATGACCTGGCCAACCTGAACACCATGTTCAAGTTGCACGTGGAAGCGCCGTACCACCTGAACCTGGCACTGGGTGAGCAACTGCTCAAGCTGGACAAGTCGGACATCATCCACATCTGCGACGAAACCTCCTCGCGCGGCAGCAAGAGCCATATCGGCTATGCCGCCACCAAGGCGGCGTTGCAGAACATGGTGCTGTCGTTCGCCGAGAAGTACGCCCCCAGCGTGCGCGTCAACGCCATCCTGCCCGGCCTGCTGATCTTCAAGGAAGACGGCGACGAGCAGTACCGCCAGCAGGCGCTGAAGAAGGCCCTGCTTGAATTCGAACCCGGTGCCCAGCCGCTGATCGAGGCCGTGATGTTCCTGCTCGACAGCCAGTACAGCACCGGCAGCAACGTGGTCATCAACGGTGGCCGCCATTTGAAGAACCGCATCGCGGCCGGATGAGCCGCTGCACCGTGAAGGGAACCCCCATGGACCCGCAACAGCAACTCGAACTCGAAGCGGCGGCCTTTCGCCGCCTGGTAGCGCACCTGCGCGAGCGCACCGATGTGCAGAACATCGACCTGATGAACCTGTCCGGCTTCTGCCGCAACTGCCTGTCCAAGTGGTACAAGGCCGCCGCCGACGAGCGCCAGATCGACCTTAGCCTGGAGGACGCACGCGAAGTGGTCTACGGCATGCCCTACGCCGAGTGGAAAACCCAATACCAGAAAGAAGCCAGCGCCGAACAGCAAGCGGCGTTCGCCAAAGGAAAACCCCATGACTGACCTGAACACCCTGCGCAGCCAACTCGACAGTGGCGAACATGTATTCGCCGACACGCTGGCGTTCATCGCCCAGGGCTACACCTACCAGCCACAGGCCTTCACCAATGGCGGTGTGGAAAACGCCGCCGGGCAGAACGAAGGGTCGTGCAAGACCCTGGGCCTGGCACTGCTCGAAGGCCTGAGCGACCAGCACGCGCTGCTGGCGTTCGGCGAGCACTACCGCTCGGTGCTGGCCACCCCCGAGGGCAGCGACCACGCCAATATCCGTGCGCTGATGCAGCATGGCCTGGCCGGCGTGACGTTCGCCGGCGCGCCGCTGCAACGCAAGGGCTGACGCCACACCGCTGCACAAGAACGGCCCGCCTGGGCCGTTTTTTCATGCCTGGGGTTCAATCACCTGCCCGGGCACCTGCGCCGGCAGTTGTGCACTGCGCAGCCAGTCCAGGGCTATGGGCCACAGCTGCGCCTGAAAGCGGCTGTGAAAGAACGCGAAATGACCGATCCCCTTGGCATCGACCTGCTGCGCGGCGATACGCAGGTGCGTGCACGCGCTGGCGGTAAAGTAGCCCAGCAGGCGCTCGATGGCCGGCACCGTACCGAACGGGTCGTCAGTCAGGCTGATCGCCAGGATACTGGCCTGCACCTGGCCAAAGCCCAACGCCCCCAGCGCGCGACCGCTGGGCCGCTGTTCATAGGTAGCGGCGGGTGTCACCCAGTCGCGCACCACGCCGGCCGGGGTGTCCTCCATCCAGCCCAGGCGCTTGCCGGGAAAGTAGCCGAACACGCGGGTCAGCAGCGGCATTGCCAGGTGCCATTTGCACAGCAGCTGCCAGCGGCTGCCCGGGGCATAGTCACGCCAGTAGGCGAACTGCGCGCCCACCGTGACCACCCGCCGGATGCTCGCCGCCGACGCCGCCAGGCCCAGCGCGCAACCGCCGAAACTGTGCCCGACCACATCGATGGGCTGCCCGGGAAACTCGCGCCGGGCGCGCTGGAGCATCGCCTCGAAATCCAGCCGGCCCCAGTCCGACCAGCTGGCCTGAAAACCCCGCAAGGCGGCAGGGCGCGATTCGCCGATGCCGCGGTAGTCGTAGGTGATCACGTCGACGCCATGGGCGAACAGGTAGTCGGCAAAACGCGAATAGAAACGGCAGCGCACCGAGGTGGCGGCGTTGATGATGACCACCGCCCGCGTGGGGTCCGCCGCGCCGTGGCGCCAGGTGAAGCCGCCCAGGCTGAAGCCGTCTGCCGCCTCTTCGCGAAAAGGCTGGGCAACGCTGGGCGCCTGGGTGGTGAGGGGTTGATTCATCGGTGCCGGCTCCTTCAGGGCCCTTCGCAGCGCAGCATCGGCCAGCGGGTGGGCCAGCCCTTGTGGGTGATGCGCGAGGCGTAGACCGTCTGTTTCTGGCTAACGTAACGCGCGGTGCGGCGCAGTACCAGCCCGAACAGGTCATTCAGCCCCAGGGGCGCAGCGACTTATCGTTGTGGGTTCGGCCACCGGCAGGTTGCGCGGGCGCTGGCCGCCGATCATCGGCGCGCCGGCCCGCGCCCGCCTCAGGCAAGCTCGGTATAGCGCGCCGCCACCTCGGCCTGGCGGATGTCCGAGATCAGGGTGTGACGCGCCGCCTGGAAGGCCGTCCAGCGGGCGTCGTCATGCAACGGCGGGATGGTCACGCCCTCGCGGCGATCGAACCCCACCAGCGCCGCATCCACCAGGTGGTCCACCTCCATCACCTGCGTCAGGGTGTTGATGTCGATGCCCGAGCGCTCCCAGATCTCGGTACGCGTGGCCGCAGGCAGCACCGCCTGCACGTATACGCCGCTGGGCGAGAGCTCCAGGCTCAGCCCCTGCGACAGGAACTGCACGAACGCCTTGGTGGCGCCATACACCGTCATGCCCAGCTCCGGTGCCAGCCCTACCACCGAGCCGATATTGACGATGGCCCCCTCCCCGGCCTGCGCCAACCGTGGCGCGATGGCATGGGCCAGGCGCGCCAGCGCGAGGGTGTTGAGCGTGATGATGCGCGTGACGCTGTCGGCGCTCTGCTCGACGAAGGCCCCCGACTGCGCCGCCCCGGCGTTGTTGATGAGGACGCCGATGCGGGCATCTTCGCGCAGGCGGGTTTCGACCCTGGCAAGGTCTTGGGCCAGGGTGAGATCGGCCTGCAACTCCTCGACGGCCACGCCGTGAGCCTGGGCCAGGCGGCTGGCCAGCCCGTCAAGGCGAGGCCTGTCGCGGGCTACCAGCACCAGGTCATGGCCACGACGGGCAAAACGCTCGGCGTAGGTAGCGCCGATACCGGAAGAAGCACCAGTGATGAGAACAGTGGCAAGGGTAGTCATGGGGTTGCGCTCTGGATGGGTGGGTAACGAGCCGCTATGATGATGACCATAATCTTAGCCGTCAACAGTTTTGATTATGGTTGACATCAATGTATAGTGGGCCCCTGACTGACGGCACACGCAGCGAGGAATCTGCACATGAGGGTCACCAAGGCACAGGCGCAGGCCAATCGCGCGCACATCGTCGAAACCGCGTCCGAACTGTTTCGCGAGCGCGGCTATGACGGGGTGGGCGTGGCAGACCTGATGGCGGCGGCAGGGTTTACCCACGGCGGCTTCTACAAGCACTTCGGCTCCAAGGCCGACCTGATGGCCGAGGCTGCTGCCTGCGGGCTGGCCAAGACTGCCAGCGCCGAAGAAGCACTGGACGTGGCGCAATTTTTCCAGCGTTACCTGTCGCGCGAACACCGCGATGCACGCAGCACCGGCTGCACCATGGCCGCCCTGTGTGGCGACGCGGCGCGCCAGCCGGCCGCAATCAAGGCGACCTTTGCCGAGGGCCTGGAGGGCCTGCTCAAGCGGGCCGAGCACGCAGGTGCCGAAAACGGCGATCAAGACCCGCACACCGCACGCGCCAGGATGATCGAGCGCTTTGCCCAGGCGGTGGGCGCGATCATGCTGTCGCGCGCCTGCCCGGACGATGCGCCATTGGCCGACGAAATCATCGAGGTGTGCCGCAAGGCCATCGTTGCCCCGCTCGCCGACTGAGGTGCCCGCCCCGCAGTTGTCTTAAAACTGCAACCTTTTGGTCATAGTATGGAAGCTGTTCCCGCTGCAGCCCTGTTGCAGCGGGCCTTTGACAAGGACTCGAAACTCAATGCGCCGTGTCGTATTCAATCAGAAAGGGGGCGTGGGCAAGACCAGCATCGCCTGCAACCTTGCCGCCGTCAGCGCCGCCGAAGGGTATCGGACGCTGCTGGTGGACCTCGATCCCCAGGCCAACACCACCCACTACCTCACCGGCCTGCTCGGCGACGCCATCCCGGCCGGCATCAGCGACTTCTTCAAGCAGACCCTCTCCAGCGCACCGGGCAGCAAGCGCGGGCGCGTGTGCATCACCCCCACCCGCTACGACAACCTCGACCTGGTGACCGCCAGCCCCGACCTGGCCGACCTGCAGCCCAAGCTGGAGAGCAAGTTCAAGATCAACAAGCTGCGCAAGCTGCTGGTTGAACTGTCCGAAGACTACGAGCGCATCTACATCGACACCCCGCCGTCGCTGAACTTCTACACCTTCAGCGCGCTGGTGGCCGCCGACCGCCTGCTGATTCCGTTCGATTGCGACAGCTTTTCGCGCCAGGCCCTGTACAGCGTGATCGAGCAGGTGGAAGAACTGCGCCAGGACCACAACGAGTCGCTGCAGGTGGAAGGCGTGGTGGCCAACCAGTTCGTCGCGCGCACCGCGCTGCACCAGAGCCTGGTGGACGAACTGCTGGCCGAGGGGCTGCCGGTGCTGCCGGTGTACCTGAGCAGCTCGGTGAAGATGCGCGAATCCCACGAGCTGTCGGTGCCGCTGGTGCACATGGCACCGCGGCACAAGCTGTCACGCGAATTCGTCGACCTGCTGGGGGCGCTGGAGCGGGCTGCCTGAGGGCTGCCCGCCGGTTGCGCCCTGGCGTCAGATCGACGCCTGGCGCATGCGATCGGACAACGCCTGCGCCGTTTCCTTGCGCTCGGAGTAGCGGTCCACCAGGTGCGCGTGGCTGTCGCGCAGCAGCAGCGTGAACTTGACCAGTTCTTCCATCACATCCACCACCCGGTCGTAATACGGCGAGGGCTTCATGCGGCCCTGCTCGTCGAACTCCATGTACGCCTTGGGCACGGACGACTGGTTGGGGATGGTGAACATGCGCATCCAGCGCCCCAGCACGCGCAGCTGATTGACCACGTTGAACGACTGCGAACCGCCACACACCTGCATCACGGCCAGGGTCTTGCCCTGGGTGGGGCGAATGGCGCCGAGGGCCAGCGGCACCCAGTCGATCTGCGCCTTGAACACCGCCGACATCGCGCCGTGCCGTTCAGGCGAACACCACACCTGGCCTTCGGACCACAGCACCAGCTCGCGCAGTTCCTGAACCTTGGGGTGCTCCACCGGTACGTCGTCCGGCAGTGGCATGCCGCTGGGGTCGAAGATGCGCGTCTGGGCGCCAAAATGCTGGAGCAGGCGCGCGGCCTCCTCGGTCAGCAAGCGGCTGAAGGAACGCTCGCGGGTGGAGCCGTACAGCAACAGAATGCGCGGCTTTCGCTCGCCGGCCTGCAGGGCGGTGGGCAGGCCTTCGAACAGGCTCGGGTCGAGGTTGGGCAGGTCGTGGTGCATGGGGCCTCCGGGTCAGAGCGTGGCAATGCGGTCGAGTTCACGCTTGAGCGCGTGGGCATCGAGCTGGCTGAATGGCAGCGCGAAAAACGCCCGGCAGCGACGCTCGATACGCGCCAGGGCATGGTGAAAGTTCGCCTCCACCTCGTCGTCGGTGCCGGGTTGTTCGGAAGGGTCGGCCAGACCCCAGTGGGCCTTGAGCGCCGGGCCGAAAAACACCGGGCACGCCTCGCCTGCGGCCTTGTCGCACACGGTGATGACGATATCCGGCGGGTTGGCCGCGAAGGCCTCGTTGCCCTTGCTGCTCAGGCCCGCGGTGCTGATGCCGGCCTGCTGCAGGGTCAGCAGGCTGCGCGGCAACACCTGCCCCCTGGGGAAGCTGCCGGCGCTCAGCGCCTCGAAGCCCGCCGGGGCGAGGTGATTGAACATCGCTTCGCAGAGGATGCTGCGACAGCTGTTGGCCGTGCACATGAACAGAACTCGCATGGTGGTGTACTCCCCTTGGCAGGCAGAATGGTCAAAGGCTCAGGCGCAGGGCCAGGGCCGAAAGCGTGATCAACAGCACCGGCACCGTCAGCAGCAGGCCGACCTTGAAGTAGTAGCCCCAGGTGATGCGCGTGCCCTTGCGCGCCAGCACATGCAGCCAGAGCAATGTGGCCAGGCTGCCGATGGGGGTGATCTTGGGGCCCAGGTCGCAGCCGATGACGTTGGCGTAGACCATCGCCTCGCGCACCACACCCTGGGCTTCGCTGGCGTGGATCGAAAGCGCGCCGATCAGCACGCTGGGCAGGTTGTTCATCACCGAAGACAGCACCGCGGCAAGCAGCCCGGTGCCCAGCGATGCGCCCCACACGCCATAGGCGGCAAGACGGTCCAGCAACTGGGTGAGCAGGTCGGTAAGGCCGGCGTTCTTCAGGCCGTACACCACCAGGTACATGCCCAGCGAGAACACCACGATCTGCCAGGGCGCATCGCGCAGCACGCGCCGGGTGGAGATCACATGCCCGCGCGCAGCGACGATGAACAGCACCACTGCACAGGCCGCCGCCACGGCGCTGATCGGGATGCCCAGCGGCTCGAGCAGGAACAGGCCCACCAGCAGCGCCACCAGCACGCCCCCGCCCACGCGGAAGGTGGCGCGGTCGCGGATCGCCAGCACCGGCGCCTTCAGTGCCTGTACCTCGTACACCGCCGGTATGTCGCGGCGAAAGTACAGAAACAGCACCAGCAAGGTGGCCGCCACACTCACCAGGTTCACCGGCACCATCACCGCTGCGTATTCGCCAAAGCCCAGGTCGAAGTAATCGGCCGAAACGATGTTCACCAGGTTGGAGACCACCAGCGGCAGGCTGGCGGTGTCGGCAATGAAGCCTGCGGCCATGACGAACGCCAGGGTCGCAGCCGGGGAGAAACGCAGCGCCAGCAGCATCGACATGACGATAGGGGTAAGGATCAGCGCCGCACCGTCGTTAGCGAACAGCGCCGAGACCGCAGCGCCCAGCAGCACGATGAAGGCAAACAGCCGGCGCCCGTTGCCGCGCGCCCAGCGGGCCACGTGCAGGGCTGCCCATTCGAAGAAGCCGGCCTCGTCGAGCAGCAGGCTGATGACGATGATCGCAATGAAGGTGGCGGTGGCGTTCCACACAATCGCCCACACCGTGGGGATGTCGTGCAGCGACACCGCGCCCAGCGCCAGGGCCAGCAGTGCGCCGAGGCTGGCGCTCCAGCCGACGCCCAGGCCGCGGGGTTGCCAGATGACCAGGGTCAGGGTGAGCAGGAAAACAGCGATGGCAGTCAGCATCGGGGCGCTCCTGGCTCAGCAGCAGGCAGCAGCACGAACGGGGCGACCGTCCATGTTGTGCAAGCGTGTGGTGCTGTCCTTGAGCCAGTCGGCATTGGCGCGCAGCGTCACCTGCAGCAGGTCGTGCACCCAGCCGGGCAGTTGCGGGTTGAGACGGTAATACACCCACTGCCCCTGGCGACGGTCGAGCAGCAGGCCGCTGGTACGCAGCTGCGCCAGGTGACGGCTGATCTTGGGCTGGCTGTCGCCCAGGGCACACATCAGCTCGCACACGCACAGCTCGCCCTGCTCTGCGATCAGCAGCGCAGCGCGAGCGCGGGTTTCGTCGGCCAGGCTCTTGAACAGCTCGGGTGGGGTAATCATTGTGGGCGGCCCTTACATATGGATAACCGAATATACGGATATCCATATGTTATCTGCAACCGGATTTTTCAGCGCCTGCCATCAACCACCCCAGCGCGTCACCCGCCGTTGGGGGCCGGTTTTTCGCGCAAGGCCGTGTGGTAGATCTGCGCCGAATCGAGCACGGGCTGGGTGGCACCATGGCGGGCGATCGACAGCATTGCCTGGCCGATGACCTCGGTGCTCAGCACCTTTTCGGGCAACAGCGCACGCGCCAGGCTCAGCAGCGGGCCGGTGAGCCGGTAGAACACGCGGTACGCGCGGGTTCTGGAGATGGCCCCATGCAACGGCTGAATCACCGCCGGGCGCAGGATGTGCACGCGCCTGAACGGCAGGCGCAGCAGGCTGTTCTCCGTCATGCCGCGCACCCGCGCCCACATCGTCGAGCTGGTTTCGCTGCTGTCGGCGCCCGCCCCGGAGACGTAGATGAAGGTGGCATGCGGGTTGAGCTCGCACACGCGCTGGGCCACCGCCAGGGTCAGGCGGTAGGTCATGTGGGTGTACTGCGCCTGGGTCATGCCCGCCGCCGAAACGCCCAGGCAGAAGAAACACGCATCCACATCGCGCAGGTCGTCGTCGAGCAGCGTGGACGGGTTATCGGCGAAGGCCGGCCTGACCACCTGCCGGAGCTTGGGGTGCTGGGCGTTCAGGCGTGAGCGCCCGATCAAGCGAACGGACTCCACATCCTGCGCCGCCAGGCATTCGCGCAGCACCCCGCTGCCGATCATGCCGGATGCACCAAAGATCACTATGTTCATGGCGTAGGCTGGCCTCGCTCAGTTTGAAGGGTGCGCCGGCTTCATGCCGACGGCCATTGCGGCGGTGCCGTGCCGAAATCGGCCGCGAGGCTGACCGGCTTCCAGCGCTGCATCGCTTCGCTGCGGGCGGCCTCTTCCACCTCGACCACATACAAGGCGTCCGACCCCAACAGTAGACGCGACGGCAGCCCTTCACGAGCGGCCAGCGCCACGATCAGCTGTGCAATGCGCTCGGGGTCGCCCACTTCGTTGCCCACGTAGGACTCGATCAAGGCCTTGAACGCGGCCATCGACGCCATGTAGTCCGGGGCCAGCTCGGTGAGCGTGCTGCGGGCCTGGTGGCCCCAGTCGGTACGCATGCCGCCGGGCTCCAGGGTGCACACCTGGATGCCGAAGGGCGCGACCTCCTTGCCGACCACGTCGCTGAACCCGCCCACGGCCCATTTGGCCGCCTGATAGGCCGACAGGCCCGGGCTTGCGATGCGACCGCCGGCCGATGACACCTGAAAGATATGGCCGCGGCCCTGGGCGCGCATCACCGGGATGGCCGCACGGGTGAGGTTGACCACGCCGAACAGATTGGTCTCGACCTCGGCGCGAAAATCATCGGTGGGGATGTGCTCGAACGGCTGGATATGGCCGAAGCCCGCGTTGTTGACCAGCACATCCAGCCGGCCAAAACGGCGCACGGCCTCGGCCACGGCGTGCCTGGCCTGCTGTTCGTCGGTCACGTCCAGTTCGAACGTGGCCAGGTTGGCGCCGTACTGCGCCTGCAGCTCGACGAAGCGTGTGATGTCGCGTGCAGTGGCCAGCACCTTGGCGCCGCTGTGCAGCGCCGCCTCCAGAATGGCGCGCCCCAGGCCTCGGGACGCACCGGTAATCAACCAGACTTCAGACATGATCATTCAACCTTTTCAAAGCGCCGACGCGGCGCATGGGCAACGAAAAAGAGGGGGCTGCTCACTCGGGCCGAAAGCCGGCCTTGCCTTCCAGCATCACCGACTCGGCAAGCGCCTTCTGTGCCTGAATGTCCGCCAGGCTGCGGGCATAGCCGGCCTCCAGCGCCGCATAGGCATCCCCGCCGAGCACGGTGCGCAGCGGCGGCTTCTGCAGCTGGCTGAGGGTGTAGATGGCGTCGGCCATTTTCAGCGGGTCGCCCGAGGCGGTGTCTTCGCCATGCTGTTCGATCCACCCGCGCAGGTTGCCGACCGCACTGCCCTTGTAGGCGTCGAGCTGCTCGGTCCAGCGGATGTTGGCCACGAAGCCGGTCTTGATCGAGCCTGGCTCGATGATCAGGGTGTTGATGCCGAACTCGGCCAGCTCCTGCGCCACCGCTTCGGCGAAGCCTTCCAGCCCGTACTTGGCCGCGTGGTACAGCGAGCCGCCCGGGTAGGCGGTACGGCCGCCGACACTGCTGACATGGATGAAGGTACCGCGCTGCTGTGCGCGCATCGCCGCCATGAAGGCGCGGGTGACCTGTATCGGCGCCATCAGGTTGAGCGCGATCTGCTGCTCGACTTCGGCGTCGGTCATCTCTTCCATCGCACCGATCACCGCCCCGCCCGCGTTGTTGACCACCACCTCCACATCGGGATGGCGGGCAGCAACGGCGCGTACCTGTTCGCGGTCGGTCACGTCGAGCGCTTCCACATGAAGGCGCTTTGGATACGCCTGTTGCAACGCCTGCATCGCCTCCACACGGCGCACTGCGGCGACCACGGTATGCCCCTGGGCCAGCGCCTTTTCGGTAAGGGCCAGGCCCAGGCCACCCGAAGCACCGGTAATGAACCACTTTTGAACAGCCATGAAGATACTCCTGTTACAAATTGTGAGTGATTAATCACTCAGTTAAAAGGCAAGGCTTTTACGCCGTAATGGCGCGCCACAGCATATGGAAGCCCAGCTGGCGGTGGCCGTCGGCCTCCTCCGGGGACTTCTCGATGTGTTCGATGGTGGTGGTGGCGATACTCTCGATCACGGAAGAAATGAAGCTGATCGGGGCATCGATCAGCACGCCGTCCTCTACCCCGCCCTCCATCGTCCTGGACACGGCCTGGAACGGCTGCGCGCCCAGTGCGCGGGTGTCTGCGGTTACCTGCCCCGACGCCGACAGCCGTGCCAGCACCACGCGCTCCAGGGCATTGTTCAGGCCCCAGCTGACATAGCGATTGAAGATGTACTCCATGCGCTGGCGGTAGTCGGCCTGGGCCGGGAAGTCCGACATCATGGCCGTCACCAGGCTTTGCTTGAGGTGCAGGTAGAGCTCCTGGAACAGCACCTCCTTGCTGCTGAAATAGGTGAACAAGGTGCCGTCGGCAACCCCGGCGCGCCGCGCAATGCTCGACGTGCTGGCCATCACGCCCAGCTCGGCGACCGCCTGCATCGCAGACAACAGCAAGGCTTCACGTTTTTCGGGGCTGAGGGGACGTGCCATGGAGGGAGGTTCGCTTAAGAAGACTGAGTAATCAGTCAACTATATTCCTGACCCTTGGCCGAATGCAAGGGGTGGATGGCGCGACGGTGCCGAACGGCAAGCCCCCGGCATGGCGCCGGGGGGTTGATAGCCGTTATCCGGCGCTACTCGAACAGGTTCACGATGGCATCCGACAACGTACTCCGCTGCCGCGACCACGAGCTTGTGAAGTGATAGATATCATTGGCCTGGACGTAGTGCTTCACGAACTGGAAGTGATAGTCGGCGGCAATCTGGAACAGGTACAGATCGCTTTGGATATTCACGTAGTTGGTGCCGAAGCGATGGATCTCGGTACTGATCTGGACCATGCCCTCCAGAACCGCATGGGTGTCGGGCTCCAGGTCCACATTGATTTCCGAACTTGGCTTTTCGGTAAGAATGCGCTTCCAGGCAAGCTCCGAACTCTTTCTTCCCGAGGTGCCCTTGGTAAGGTCGCAGGGGGCCTCGATGGCCTGGCGGGCTTTGCTCATTTCGTCTTTGATGCGGTCATCCAACTGCAACTTCCTGCCTGTTTTTACCTGGCAAAACAAACTGGTCAACTCGAGCCAGGCGGATTCATATTCCTTGGGGTTATCGCGCTCGACCATCTGCTTGGGGTTGGACCAGCAAGGCTTGTACCTGAACTTGGCGAAACTGTAGTCGGGGAAGTGCCCGAGCCAGCCGTGGCCCAGATAACTGGTACCGCTGGGGGCCGCTTCGAAGTTGGGGTTCGCGAACGGCACGCCCTTGGTGTCCGATGACTTCAGGACTTTCCTGTTCCAGTTTTTCGACGAGCCGTCCATGTAGTAGATGGCCTGTGGGCCGTAGCCCATCTTGGACCATTCCCAGGAGTCCGGGTCGTAGTCCGCATCCCAGTAGGTGTTCATCACGTTGTCGAGGCCGCAGTGGTCCTGGTGGGCCCAGGTGTCGGCGATCACATGCGCCCTGACCCCCAGCAGGATCAGCCTGAACCTGCGCAGCACGTCTGCACGATTGTCCTTCAGCACCTCTGCCCCGCCGATGGCCAGGCTGATGATCTTCTCCAGCCGGTCGTCATCGGTGGCGCAGAGCACGGCATCTTGAACAAGCCTGCGCGAGAGTGCGCTTTGCGGCCGGTTGAGCATCTTGCCGTATTGCAGATCCTTCACCTTGCTGGCGTTGTACTTTCTCAGTATCTGCTCGCCGCCGAAGGTGTCGCGCTTGGTGAACTTGGGCAGGTAGTTGGCCACTTCGGCGCCATGGGTTTCTTCTCGGCTGGGCGTGCCGGCCGGGTCGTTGTAGTTGCCGGGGATGAAGTGGTACGAGCACCACAGGCCATCTTCAGGCTCCCCCATCGTGCCCAGCAGCCCGCCCTGGTAGGTGTAGCGCGGGTTGTCCATCTTCGCGACGACGTTGTACTTGGCAGATTTTTGGGTGTCGCTGACCAGGCTCCAGTAAGAGGCATAGGTGCTCTCGCTGAAGAAGTCGATGAAGTTGGCTGCCTTGGCAATAAGGGTTGCATCGTCCTTGTTGAAGCCGCCACACAGTGCTGAGTGGTAAGTACCGTAGAAGTGAAAATCCTGATCCATGCCGCTTTCCCCTAAACAGTTTTTGTTTAACAAAAAAAGACCGCAAGGGTTTATAGGCAGGGATACGGATAGTGTCAAATAGCCATCAGCAAGTGATAATTGTTATTTATATTAATTGCCATTGAATTGCAGGAAGAGGCTTAAGTGTGCTTTTTCGGAATTGATTAAAGGTTCGTTTGATAAGCCGCGCCTAATCTGTGGCGCGGCATATCCAACGCTTTATAACCCTAACTTTCTCAGCCGCCCTCACCCGCCATTGAATCTTCAAGTTCAAGCAACTTGCCACACTGCTCACTGGCAAGCCGGCTGATGATCCGGATGGCCTGATGAATACCTGCTGTGTTGCGGAAGCTCAGTTGCGGGTTGTGTTCACACTCCAGCACTTCGTCATGTTGAACGAGCGCTTCACCGAGCAATTCGAGGGTCCAGGCGTAGCGCTGGAGGATAGACAGGCGCTCAAGGTCAATCATGAGGATTTCCGCCCTGTGACTTGTAGCTGGCCTGCGTGAAGATGGAGTAGAAATGGTGCGTGGAATACGCCGCCGGCGTACCGAGGCGGAGAGCGGATGCGAGGATCCTGCTCAGAATGCGGATAGGCATGCATGAGACTCCAAGTTTGATTTTGGAGCTACCACGATCCTTCCTACGGGATTGGGTGGCAGCTGTGCATGGGGTAGGAATACCGGGAAACTTGGAACCCGGCCAGGCCGAAGCCTGCCCACGCACAGCCGCCATGACACGTCACAGCAAGCGAAAAAAAACGCCAGCCGTTGTGATGGGGGCGCCTAGTGCATGCGCCAAGTTTACCAGCAGGTTCCTACACCTGATCGCAGATTTTTCTGCGACTGGAGGAATTTATGCCTCGTGGGATCGATTCGCAAGCGCTGAGGCGGGCGGAAATTTCCTAGAATTTTGAAGGAAATAGGATCAAAGAATTGATTTCCTACAACCTGGATGTACGGCGTCCTCTTGCAATTTACTTTCCGAACTCCAGTATTAAAGAGACAAAACGAGACAGACAGAAACAACAAAACCCGCACTATGCGGGCTTTGTGAGGTGGTGCGTAGACGGTCATAGACTTCTGGAAGCTGGCCTCTGGTGCGGAGACAGACGGACGGTTGTTGGTAGTGAGGGCTCGGTTTTAGTAGGGCTGGAATTTGGTGGATTTTTCGATGTACCTCAAAGGTTATCTATAAAAAAATCAGCTATTTATGGCTTTCGGTGGAATCGAATCGGGAATTTTTGGGCTGTTTAAATTGGTGCCCAGCGAGAGCAGGAGATTGTATACCGCTTGGCCATTGAGCCCTAACCGCGAAGCCCTGGGGATGCTGACGGGGCCAAGCAAAATAAATGTAGTGCCCAAGCATGCAAAAAAGCACCACTCAAGCGATGATGAGGCAAAACGCCACCACCCATAAGGACATACCTCTTGGAAGCCTCTTCAACCATTCGCAACATGCTGGCCAACAACCGCATCGTCGTGCCCACATATCAACGCGCTTATGCCTGGGATACGCCAGCTGAAGGTTCAACCCGCGTCAGTCAGACAGCGGTATTTCTATCCGACCTGGAAGCCTATCGCAGCAGCAACTCCCGCAGCCCTTATTACTTTGGCCATTTCCTATTTGAGCAGACACAGGGAGAGTACCGGGTAATTGACGGCCAGCAGCGCCTGACCACGATCACGCTGTTTCTAGCTGCATTGTTCGCATGCCTACAAGCCAAGCGCGCACTCACCGAAGATGAGCAGGACTGCTACAAAGACATGATCAAGCGGGAAAGTCAGATCCGCTTCAAGACGGTCGGTTACGACAACCAGACCTTTGTCGATTATGTGATCAACCAGTCCAGAACCGTCGCCCCTGCTTCGCTGACCACATCTGCCCAGCGGCTCATCAATGCTTTCGACTTCTTCAAAAAGAAGCTGGGTTCTCAGCCTGAAGCCTTCCTGACCGACATGCTGCGAATCGTGTCCCAGGCATCATGCAGTACACACCCAGTGCGGGACGAGGCTGAAGCCATCCAGATGTTCATCTTCCAGAACAACCGCGGCAAGCGCCCATCCAACCTTGAGGTGGTTAAGGCGCAGTTCATGTATGCCATCCATCTTCACAGCGAAGATCAACAAGCGCGGGACAACCTGATCGAAGAGATCCAGAACCGCTTCGAAACCATCTACAAGTCGATCTCGGCAATTGATTACCGCATCAATGAAGACGACGTGCTGCAGCACACCTTGCGCGTTCACTTCAATTCGCTGTGGGAAAGCGGTGCGCTGGACCGGATTGAGAAAATGCTTACAGCAGAGTCGCCTCTTGAGTTTGTGAAAGACTTCACCAGCTCACTGGCCACCAGTTTCGAACATTTAACGGCATTTTTCGGCGCTGACGAGCGAAGCAGTTTTCCGATTCACTCACTGGTGAGCTTGGGCGGAATCGGGATTGTACTGCCATTTATTCTCAAGGCCTACAGCTTTGGTCTTCCTCTCCCGGACAAGAACCAGCTTTGTGTTGCCTTTGAAAGCCTGATCATCCGACATCGCCTGATTGGCACTCGTGCGGATATCACATCCCGCATTAATGATACTTACGAGGCATTTACCAGTGACGCACCGGCGATAGGGCCTATCCTTGAGAACATCGAGCGTCTCAAGACTGTAGGCAGTGGGTGGTGGGCTTATTGGAACAATGAAAAACTGGCAGAGGCTCTAGAATGGGGTATCAGACACTCCACCGCTAGGCACCTGCTATGGAAATACGAAGTGCACCTGGAAGGACAAGGTCAGCGCGGTTATGAGCCGCGGCGTAATGACGACATCAAGCGTCCAGAACTGGAGCACATCGCCCCAACCACCGAGCCCACAGCTAGTCCTCATGGTTACGGCGCCTACGACGAAACCTTCAAGAGCGAATACCTGAACTGCCTCGGCAATTACCTTCTGGTGTCAAAGTCCCACAACTGCGCAGTGGGAAACATTCCATTTGCCGAAAAGTTGGAAACATACCAGCACAACTTCCAACAACGGGAAATAGCAAAATTTGTCAGCGCAGGTAGTATTTGGGACCAAAATGCAATCCAGATCCGGCACGACAAAATCGTCGCAACACTGATGACTGAGCTTTAAGTAAACCAAACTCTGACCTCAGTCATAAAAATTATGACTGAGGTCATGTCATGGTGGAAAGACACCGCCCCCAAATACACCCCTGATTAATGGGGATTTTGTTGATTTCCGACAGAGGTTTATGGAAAAGAAAAACCGGCTAGAAGGCCGGTTTAGAGTATTTCCATAATATTCAGCGGAATGCAGTGGATCTGGATGTGGTGCGTAGACAGGAGTCGTATCACCGCTCAAAGCTCTGAATTTATTCATATTTACCCATCATGGCAAATTCCCTTATCCCAAAAATTATCCTCAGGCTATTTCTAAGTAACGAAACGCTATGGCACGAGAAGAACAATGAAAAGTACAAAAAGCGGTTTGTCATGCGTAAACCAATTACAACGCATGCCTAATTAATATAAAATAAACCTCAAGCACATCCATATGCATAGAGGCCATACTTACATAATAACAACCATGTAGAATAGCAAAATCCAAGCGCAAACCACAATCCTAGATATTCGCCACTTCCACACTATAATACTCATAATGCGGATGCAGATTATTGAATACGCTACCAAAGCCCAACATAAGGCTACTCGTAAAGCTGTCATTGTTAACAGATTTACTCGCACCATTTCCAGCAAGCACTCGATTCACCTTCTTCATTGCAGCTGTAGCGAGAAAGTGGCCCCGCATAAAATCAAGAGCCCGATTACCAGTCGCTGCAAATACGGCCTTTGTTGCAGCCATATGAGCGTGCAAGTTAAGGTTAGCTGCATGCCTAACTACTTCCGCGCCGATCCTGGCATCACATGGGGTGCACGACTTCTGACTAGTCATAAACCTCGTGCAATTATCCGAAAGTACCGACTCCCCGAGTCCATTAATTTGATTAGCTGCATCATAGAAGATTAAATCTTCAAAACTGCTCTCCAAACCTTCCATCCAATCGTCAAAATCCACCTCCGATATCGTACCGACTGGGCCCCGACCGTATACCCTTGCAAGATGAACAAGCCCAGGTGACGTGATAAGTGTATTTTCAATTGAGTGACCATACGTCACAACAACATCTGGAACGGCGACATAGTTCAAGTCCAGCTTATTAAAGTCTGAGTCCCTGGCCGCAGCCGAGTCAATATCGTGATTAGCAATTTTGACAATCTTTTTCTTCAGTTCTTCCACACCGCCTACAGACTCTACTTTATACCCGTCTTTTCCGAAGGCACTTAGAATGGACTCCCAGAAGATGACATCATCGTCACCTTCAACATAAAGCATACGATTCTGGCCAAAAAATGCCGCCCGAACATTCAAGGCCTCATCCGAATACTCAAGCCCGGCCATTGATGACACCTTTCATATCAATGATATTATTACGATATTTTGAAGCCACCTCCGGCGAGTGAGTAGCTGCAATTATTTGAGCATTTTGATTGAGCTTCTTAATAGCAGGTATAATTTTTCTCTGCCAGTCTATATGCAATGAGAGTTCAGGCTCATCAGCCAGATAAACATAATGCCTTCCTCTCTGAAGCAAGGCTTCTGCCAGAAGAATTATCAATTGCTTCTCCCCCGAAGAAAGTTTAGCTATTGGAATTTCTTCGCAGTCACCCTCAGCACTGCTAACTTTCAACTCACCAGAGCTTATACTAAAGCTTTTATCTGGAATGAATTCTTTAAGCGTAGATGTAAACTGATTCATCTCGCTATATATATCAAGCGTTTTCTCTTCTGCCCTGAGGGACATCTCTACAATATTTTGAGTCCTCAAAAACGATTCAATGGCAGTGAAATGCTTATCTTTCATATCCTTGGCATTATGCGTATAGAAAACTTTAAAAGCCTCATCAACCGCCGCTATATGCGAAGAAATTTTCTTCTGAGTATTTGTATCGCTTGCTCCAAGCCTTGTATAAGCATTAACGAGCTTCCTCTGCTCTTTATCTTTCTCAAAATTTGCTGGCACTCTTCGGGAGCTTGTGGAGCTTTCGGTAAAAAGGATCGACGCCAGCACGTCTTTTTGTAGAGTCGACGAAATCTCGCGTGCCTTAACAGAAAGTTCGTATTGATATTTTGTTATATCTGCCCTTAGTTGTAGAAGCCTGAAATCAATAGGCGATATCAGCCGCCTGCCTGCTCGATCCTTGATTTCATAATCTTCCGAGTTTTTAAGCCGATACACTGAGAGGGATGACAAACTGATAAGTTCAGCAAGACAGCTACGCACAGCTGCTGCCTCTTCTAGGATTCGTTTCTTGAACCCCATTGGCACGCGAACTTCGTCGCTACTAGCGATGGCCCTAAGAGAATGCCGCCTATTTGAAATCTTATAATCAATGGAGTGAAAGTTAAAACTTGGACCGTCACTCTTTGACACTCGAATTAATCGACTCTTACTGCCATTAACAAGCTTAATAGTAATTGTAGTGAAATCATTCTCTGCCAGCTCTTCTAAATCTACCGTCAAAGCTGCGTGCAGCATATTCATGAAGGTAGTTTTGCCAGTGCCGTTACGTCCAATGATGATGTTCACATCATCATTAAATGTGCATTTGGCATCCAGTCTATGCCAAAAGTTATCTATTTGAACTTCCCTGACAGTGTACATTATAGCTCCGACTTATTTATGGTCTTCCACGGCATAACTCAGACACGACAAGCAGGCCCAATGCCATCACTGAAATGTACTACATCTCTTTCTTGCCTTGAAAGCCTCTGTCCAGTCCTCGCCCCACGTCATCCCGCCAAGAATGCTGAGTGTTATCAGGGATCAAGGCCCCTGCGACCTGTGGGGAATGTCCTCTACGCGGGACTGGCGGCTCTTTACGTCCGAGAGCAAGGGCATCTCATGATCTGGCCTCCTGAGCACCGTTACCGGTGGGCGGGTGGAGGCTGCATTGGCTGACGAGACCAGTGCCGCGAGATCCTGAGCCGGGTGAACGCAGCAATGCGATGACCGGGGCATGCCTGACCGTCAGTCAGGTGCAGTCCATTCCGTGGTCTGCGGCACCATCATCTGCAGCGCTGTTGCTGGTGACAATCGGCGTTTGTCACGCCGATTGTCACAAGGGAAGTTGCCGCAAAGCCAAGTGCGATGAGGGCTGCAGCAGTGCTAGAAGCGCCCGTCTCTTTCCAGGAGAAAGAGACGGGCGCAGGTTGGCGCAAGATTCGGCCAAGCGGATAGGTTGCTGCAGGGCAGCGAAGTAGGAAGTGCTGTCTGGCGCACGAGGGCCATGATCTGAAGTAGGCATCCATCACCGGGGAGGTGACCGGGCGAGCTGCCGGACGCGAATCGCCATTTGGGGGGAGAACCACCGCAGGAGCGGCGTGACCTTGAAGGCTCGGGTCACCTGGGTTGCTGTCATCGACAGCGCTTGCACGGCCAGTTCTACGCCTGTGGATAAACCTGGTCAAGGGTCGAAGTTCAGCGTTATTGGGGACGTGAAAAGCGGTTATCCACCGTTGGAATTCCGTGGTAAATCCCGGATAACGCCGTGGCTTCTAGCTCTTCAAAGTGAGGTCCATCCAAACAGGGCGGCTTTGCAGCCCTGTTTGGATGGACCCGCGTGAAAGAGCAGCCAGCGCCGATCTCGCAGACTCACCCGCGATTAAAAGCGCCATGGCCATTTGACAAGGCGGTGACGTTATCGCCCACCGGATGGGCAAACTCATGCGGAGTGACATGGCCCGATCTGTTGGCATCGATGTAGTTACTCCACCACGCCATGATCAACCGACGCTGCTCCAGAAATTGGGCCTTGTGGATATACGCGGCGCGCACGCGGTTACGCTCCTGATGGCTCATCTGCCGCTCAATCGCCGCGTCCGTCCACAGCCCTGACTCGAGCAAGGCACTGCAAGCCATGGTCCTGAATCCATGTCCGCACACGTCCTTGGTAGTGTCGTACCCCATATTGCGCAGCACCTGGTTAACCGTATTCTCCGACAAGGGTTTCCAATACCTGTGGTCACCGGGCAAAACCAGTTCAGAGAAGCGATTCAAGCTGCGCAGCTGGTCAAGGATCTCGATGACTTGAGGCGACAGCGGCACAATCTGTATGTCCCCACTCATCTTGGTCCCGCGCGTGGAATAGCGAACGCCTTCAATCGGCTTACGGGCATCGGGGATTTCCCACATCGCCCGTTGCAGGTCGAATTCATCCCACCGCGCAAAGCGCAGTTCACTGGACCGCACGAATACATGCAGCGTCAGCAGCACAGCGAGCCGGGTCAGTTCGCGACCGGTGTAGTTGTCGATTCGATCCAAAAGTTCAGGAAGGCGGTTCAGCGAAAGTGCAGGACGGTGCACGGTGCGCGGCGCTTGAATCGAGCCGGCCAGATCGAGCGCCGGGTTTTGAGTGATCTGCCGCGCCCGCTTCGCGCCCCGCATGATCGTGGATAGATAGTTCTGCACTCGCAAGGCGACATCCATGGTGCCGCGATCCTTGATTCGCTGAGTGACCTCAAGGAGATCATGGGTGTCGAGCTCAGCGATAGGCCGCTGGCCAATCAATGGAAACACATGGGTGCGCAACCTGCTCAGCACCGTCTTGGCATGGCTCTCAGTCCACCGTCGGGACATTTCGACGTGCCACTCCAAAGCAACGGTTTCAAACAGAAGACTCGCCCGCTGAGCAGCGATCTTGGCCTTCTGCTTTTCTTCCATCGGATCAAGGTTATCGAGCAACAGAGCCTTAGCCTCATCGCGCTTGGTCCTCGCGACGGCCAACGAAACGATGGGGTACTTGCCGATGATCAGCGTGCCTTCCTTGCCGCTGGGTTTGAAATACCGTAGCCGCCAAGTCTTCGAGCCACTGGGTGCGACGTACAGGTACATACCCCCGCCGTCGAACAGTTTGTAGGCGCGATCACGCGGTTTGGCCGTGCGGCACTTGAGGTCGCTGAGCGGAGTGGCTAGGCGTGGCATAGGGGTACGTTCTCCATTCAGGAAAGACGCTGTACCCCAAAAATACCCCCGGTTATTGGGGATTTTGTTGGTTCCCGACGGAGGGTCGTGGAAACGAAAAACCGGCCAGATGGCCGGTTTAGAGGGCTTCCAAAGCATTCAGCGGAATGCAGTGGAGCTGGATGTGGTGCCGGAGACAGGAATCGAACCTGCGACCTTCGCGTTACGAGTGCGCTGCTCTACCGACTGAGCTACACCGGCGTGGCGACAACGCTACCATTGCCGCCACGCTTTCGCAAATCACTGTTTATCAACAGCTATTGCCCACCACTCGCCTGCACCGCAGCGCACCCGGCTGGGGCCAGGTCGGCCTCGATATCGGTGCTGCACGCCCAGCCCTTGGCCGAACGGGCCCAGGTCAGGTGCTTGCCCGCCACCGGCGCCGGCGCATCCACCAGCACGCATGCAAGGGTGCCCACACCAGTCGCCGCCACGCCCTGCGCACTCAGGGTGCAGTTGGCCGTGGTCGGCTGGCCGCCAAGGGCGGCGACATCGGCCACGTCCTTGCCCTGGTTGATCTGCACTTCGAAGGCGGTCTTCAATGCCGACACCTCGGCCAGCGCCGCGGTGGCCTTGGCCCGCGCCTGGTGGTTGGTGTACATGGGCATGGCAATGGTCGCCAGAATGCCGATGATCGCCACCACGATCATCAACTCGATCAATGTAATACCGCGCTGTCCCTTCATGGGCACTCCCCTCGCAAAAACTCACAAATCCCGCCACGGACACCGCCGCAGACCAGCGCGCCAGTAGGCCCGAACAGACACCTTTTGTCACCCTGCGGGTGCTTAACCCAGCACCGCGCTCGACTACTCTAGTGGCCACCGGGCGGGATTGCCCGAGCCTATCACCCTGAAGCTGTTACAGGGTTTGTGACTGTCCACCGCTGCATGGAGGTAGCGATGAACCACAAGACAAAAACCTATGCCTGGCAAGGCATCGACCGCTCCGGCACCCACGTGAGCGGGCACAGCAGCGGGCAGAACAGTGCGCTGGTGAAGGCGCTGCTGCGCGGTCGCGGCATTCGCCCAACCCAGGTGAACGCGGCACGCCGTATTACCCTGCAATTGCCCGCTTCGCTCGGCGCCAAGGACATCACCCGCTTCAGCCGCCAGCTGGCAACGTTGTTCAAGGCCGGCGTGCCGCTGCTGCAAGGGCTGGGCATGATCGCCGAAGGCGCCAACAACCCAGCGCTGCGCAGCCTGCTGGGCACCCTCAAAAACGATATCGCCGCCGGCTGCGGCCTGGCCGATGCGCTGCGCAGGCACCCGCGCCAGTTCGACAGCCTGTATTGCAACCTGGTGGCCGTAGGCGAGCAAACCGGCTGCCTGGACAGCCTGCTCGACCAGCTGGCAACGCTGCAGGAGAAACGCCAGGCGCTGCGGGCCCGGCTGAAAAAGGCCATGGTCTACCCCGCGCTGGTGCTGCTGGTGGGGTTGGGGGTGGCGGCGCTGCTGTTGCTCAAGGTGGTACCGCAGTTTCAGGCCATGTTTGCAGGCTTCGGCGCGCCGTTGCCAGCCTTCACCCTGGGTGTCATCAACCTGGCCGAATGGCTGGGGCAGTATCTGCTGTGGGTGCTTGGGGTAATGCTGGCCACGGGATTTGCCCTGCGCCGCGCCTTCGAGCGTCACCAGGCGGTGCGTTTATGGGTGTTGCGCCAGGGGCTGCGCATGCCGGTTCTGGGGCCGGTGATGCAGCATGCGGCGCTGGCTCGTTTTGCGCGCACCCTGGCGACGTCGTTCAGTGCCGGCGTACCGCTCACCGAAGCCCTGGGGCCGGTGGCCGCCGCGTGCGGCAATACGCTGTACGAGCAAGCCGTTCTGCGGCTGCGCCAGGCCATCGGCAACGGCCTGTCGATGAGCGCGGCGATGCGCAACGAGCCGCTGTTCCCGTGCCTGGCGTTACAGATGTGCGCCCTTGGCGAGACATCCGGCACGCTCGACGATATGCTCGACCGGATCGCCAGCCACCACGAAACGGCCGTCGACGAATGGCTCGACAACCTGGCCAGCCTGCTGGAGCCGATGATCGTGCTGATTCTCGGGCTGGTGGTGGGCAGCCTGGTGGTCGCCATGTACCTGCCGATCTTCCAGCTGGGCGATGTGATCTGACTATGGACCTGTTCGAAACCCTGGCCCGCCAGCCGCTGGCCTACCAATGCGTCGCCTTGTTGCTTGGCCTGATTGTGGGCAGCTTCATCAATGTGCTGGTGCATCGCCTGCCGATGATGCTGGAGCGCCAATGGCGCTGCGAGGCCCGTGAAGTGCTGGAGCTGCCCAGCCCGGCCGAGCCACGTTTCGACCTGATGCTGCCCCACTCCCACTGCCCGCACTGCCAGCACCGCATCCGCGCGTGGGAGAACATCCCGGTGCTGAGTTACCTGTGCCTGCGCGGGCGCTGTTCGGCCTGCAAGGCATCGATCAGCCCGCGCTACCCGCTGGTGGAGCTGACCTGCGCAGGGCTTGGCCTGTTCGCGGCCTGGCATTTCGGCTTCAGCGCCAGCGCAGCGGCGTTCATGCTGTTGAGCTGGGGCTTGCTGGCAATGAGCCTGATCGATATCGAGCATCAGTTGCTGCCCGACGTGCTGGTGCTGCCGCTGCTGTGGCTGGGCCTGATACTCAATGCCTTCGAGGTGTTCGTGCCGCTGGACCAGGCGCTGTGGGGCGCCGTGGCCGGCTACCTGAGCCTGTGGACGGTGTACTGGCTGTTCAAGCTGGTCACCGGCAAGGAGGGCATGGGCTATGGCGATTTCAAGCTGCTGGCCATGCTCGGTGCCTGGGGCGGCTGGCAGATCCTGCCGCTGACGCTGCTGCTGGCCTCGCTGGTGGGCGCGCTGCTGGGCCTGGTGCTGCTGCGCCTGCGCAACCAGCAGGCGAGCACGCCGATTCCGTTTGGGCCCTATCTGGCCATTGCGGGCTGGATCGCGCTGCTCTGGGGTGGTCAAATGACCACTTCCTATCTGCAATTTGCCGGACTGCAATGACCACACCCGCCTTCACACCCTGGATTCTCGGCCTCACCGGTGGCATCGGCAGTGGCAAGAGCGCCGCGGCGCAACGCTTCATCGAGCTGGGCGTGCACCTGGTGGATGCCGACCAGGCCGCACGCTGGGTGGTCGAGCCCGGGCGCCCGGCGCTGGCCAGCCTGGTGGAGCATTTCGGCCCCGGCGTGCTGCAAAGCGACGGGCAACTGGACCGCGCCGCCCTGCGCCAGCTGATCTTCAGCGACCCGGCGCAACGCCGCTGGGTGGAAGCCCTGCTGCATCCGCTGATCGGCCAGGAGATCTTCAGCTACCTGGCCAAGGCCGAGTCGCCCTATGCGGTGTTCGTTTCACCGTTGATGATCGAATCGGGCCAGTATCAGCGCACCCAGCGCCTGCTGGTGATCGACGCGCCGCAGGCCTTGCAGATCGAGCGTACACTGCAGCGCGACCAGACCAGCCCCGAACAGGTGCAGGCCATTCTCAAGGCGCAGACCAGCCGCGAAGAGCGCCTGCGCCATGCCCACGACGTGATCGTCAACGACCGCGACCTGGCCTGGCTGCATTCGGAGGTCGACCGCCTGCATCACTTTTACCTGACTTTGCGTGGAGGCCAAGCATGAGCCAACCCCTGACCGTAGACTGCCCGACCTGTGGCGCCCCTGTTGAATGGAGTGCCACAAATACCTATCGGCCATTCTGCTCCGACCGCTGCAAGCTGATCGACCTGGGTGCCTGGGCCGCTGAAGAGCACAAGATTCCGGTGGCACCGGATGCCGAAGACGAGCTGTTCTCCGGCGACTTCAACCCGCGCGAACACTAACCGCGCGGTTCGTCGTCCTTCCACGGGGCCTGCAGGTAGCGGGTCCGGTTGAAGGTTTCCAGCCACTCGGGGCAGAACACCACCAGCGCACTGATTACCATGCCGTTGATGAAGGCCTCGGGGAAGATGATCAGCCACAGGTAGCCGATGAAGTCCGACAGCCATTCGGGCATCACGAAGATACCGTCCAGCCACAGCCAGCCAAGGCTGGCCAGCAGGCACAGCAAGGTCGCCAGCGCGGCGGCGAAAAACCCCGAACAGAAGATGTACACGAACAGGTTTTTAGGCTGTGCGCGCTCCACCAGTATGGCCACCCCCTCCGTCACCAGCACCGGCAGGCCAATCAGCAGCAGGCCGTTGACGCCCATCGCCGCCAGGTCCTGACGCCCCAGCGCCACCAGCCCCACCTGCGCCACCAGGCCACCGACGATTGCCAGCGGCCAGTCCAGCAGCAGGGTCACGGCGGTCATGCCGATGAAGTGGTACGACACGCCGGTGTCGAAGTCGCGGCGTACCAGCCACAACGCAAACAGCGCGAAGATGGTGCCGAACAGCAGGTGCTGGCGCCGCCGGTCGGTGAACAGCTCGACCCACGGCGCGCGCCACACCGCCCACAGCAGCAGCGGCACATAGCACAGCCAGCCCAGCAGCAGGCTTTGTTCCGATAACACTTGTGCGCCAATCACGGCTGTCTGCCCCTTGTGTGCATTGCGCCCGACGATGGCTCATTCTACACACCGTTCCATGGCCTGTTGCCGCCATCCACCGGGCCTGGAATGCAGCGTTGTCATGATTTGGGCGCTAAGCTTGTGCCCATGGATGACTCAGACTACCTGCGCCTGCTAACCATTCAGGCCGAACAAGCCAATGCGTTCCTGTCCAATGCCCGCAAATGGGAGCGCGAGCGTTGGGTATGCCAGCGCCTGCTGCAAGGCCTGAACATCCCCTACCGCAGCGAGGACTTCACCGCCGCCGGTCAGGAGCCACCCGACGTGCTGTTTCGCGATGCCGCCTTCGAGGTGTTCTTCGTGCTCGACGAAGGGCGCCGGCTCAACGACGAATGGCGCGAAGAACTGCAGCGCCGGCGCAGCGCGTTCTCCCTCGCGCAGCTGGTAAGGCGCGAGGCACGGCCGCGACGCATCAGTGCGCAGGAGCTGCTGCAGCGCCTGGCGCCCACCCTGCGCAAGAAGTCGCACAACTACCGCGAACGCAACCTGGACCTGGGCGAACTGGACATCATTGCCTTCGCCAGCCTCAAGCGCGAAGTGCTCGACCTCAACAGCCACTTCCCGCCGCCTACCGAATACCTGCGCCAGGGCTGGCGCTCGCTGTCGCTGGTGGGCCCTACCTTTGCCCGGGTGCTGTTCGCCCACCCCGATGCGCCGGATTTTCTGCGCGCCAACCTGGGGCGCAGCATCGTCTTCGATGTGGGGATCAGCCTGTGATCGCTGCCCCCTGCCAAAGCGGGATGGCATAAATGCGGCGCGGGTGATACAAAGCGCAATCATTCGCTGTCACGAGCGCTTCGATCCCCCAGGTAAGCCTTTGGCGACGGACTACAGTGAACACTGTAGCGTTCCCACAGTCACATGCGTCTACCTGACGAGGCCTCCATGACCAGCCGCCTGAACCCCGAAGACCAGCGACGAGTCGATGAATACCTGCGTGCCCCCCAACACCAAGTCGAGCGCAAGCCTTTCAGGCCATGGCTGCTCCTTGCTCTGGTGGTGGGCGTGACGATCAGCCTTGGCCTGTTGAGCCGCCTCCTGAGCCACCTGGTGCTATGAGCTGCCTTGCGCTCGCCCAAACCGCCCGCCCTGCGCGGCCGGCCACTCAGGACCCAACCCAGAATTCCGCAAACCTTATGAGATATCCCCATGACTCACCGTATCGTGATTGTCGGCGGCGGCGCCGGCGGCCTGGAACTGGCGACCCGCCTGGGTAAGACCCTGGGCAAGCGCGGCACCGCCGCGATTACCCTGGTCGATGCCAACCTGACCCACATCTGGAAGCCGCTGCTGCACGAAGTGGCGGCCGGTTCGCTCAATTCCTCCGAAGACGAGCTCAACTACGTGGCCCAGGCCAAGTGGAACCACTTCCAGTTCCAGCTGGGGCGCATGAGCGGCCTGGAGCGTTCGAGCAAGCAGATCCAGCTGGCCGCCACCCTCGACGAGGACGGCCGCGAGCTGCTGCCGGCGCGCACCCTGGCGTATGACACGCTGGTGATCGCGGTGGGAAGCAACACCAACGACTTCGGCACCCTGGGTGCGGCGCAGCATTGCCTGTTCCTCGACACCCGCAAGCAGGCCGAGCGCTTCCACCAGCAGTTGCTCAACCACTACCTGCGCGCCCACGCCGGCGACCTTGCCAGCGAGAAGATCAGCGTGGCGATCGTGGGTGCCGGTGCCACCGGCGTGGAGCTGGCGGCGGAGCTGCACCATGCCGCCCACGAACTGGCCGCCTATGGCCTGGACCGCATCCAGCCCAAGGACATGCAGATCACCCTGATCGAGGCCGGCCCACGGGTGTTGCCGGCACTGCCCGAGCGCATCAGCGTGCCGGTGCACAAAACCCTGGAAAAACTCGGCGTGACGGTGCTGACCAACGCGTCGGTGAGCGAGGTCACCGCAGACTCGCTCAAGACCGCCAACGGCGAGGTGATCCACGCCAGCCTCAAGGTGTGGGCGGCCGGTATCCGCGCCCCGGCGTTCCTCAAGGACATCGACGGGCTGGAAACCAACCGCATCAACCAACTGGTGGTGCGCCCTACCCTGCAGACCACCCTGGACGATGACATCTTCGCGTTCGGCGACTGCGCCGCCTGCCCGCAGCCGGGCAGCGACCGCAATGTGCCGCCGCGCGCCCAGGCCGCCCACCAGCAGGCCTCGCTGCTGGCCAAAGGGCTCAAGGCGCGCCTGGAGGGCAAGCCGTTGCCCACCTACGCGTACCGCGACTACGGCTCGCTGGTCTCGCTGTCGCGCTTCTCGGCAGTGGGCAACCTGATGGGCAACCTCACCGGCAGTGTGATGCTCGAAGGCTGGCTGGCGCGGATGTTCTATGTGTCGCTGTACCGCATGCACCAGATGGCGCTGTATGGCACCTTCCGCACGCTGATGCTGATGCTCGGCAGCCGTATCGGCCGCGGTACCGAACCCCGCCTCAAGCTGCACTGACGGCTACCCCCGTCCGCCCCGGCGCCCTGCCGGGGCCGGATGGGCGCCAGGCCACTGGCGTGCGGTTGACCCGGGGCGAGTTGTATTTCGACGAGGCGCGGATGCGCGCACTACAGCCCCCTGCAGGAGGTGCTGGGCATAGGCAGTACCGCCAGCTGGCTGCACACGCGCTAAACCCCGCGCAAACGAAAAAGGGCACCTTTTGCAAGGTGCCCTTTTTCTGAAGATGGTCGGGGTAAGGGGATTCGAACTCCTGACATCCTGCTCCCAAAGCAGGCGCGCTACCGGACTGCGCTATACCCCGGTAAAAAAAAGACACCGATTAAGGTGCCTTTTTTAATGGCTGGACGCTAATGGCGTACCAACCTTTTAAGATTCAAACCCAGCGAACCGGATTCAAAAATGGTGGGTCGTGTAGGATTCGAACCTACGACCAATTGGTTAAAAGCCAACTGCTCTACCAACTGAGCTAACGACCCAAATATGGTCGGGGTAAGGGGATTCGAACTCCTGACATCCTGCTCCCAAAGCAGGCGCGCTACCGGACTGCGCTATACCCCGGTTTGAAATTTGGCTCCGCGACCAGGACTCGAACCTGGGACCCAATGATTAACAGTCATTTGCTCTACCGACTGAGCTATCGCGGAACTATCAATTTCAAGTACAACTTGCTGCAATTTCGAAAACTGTATCGCTACCGCTTCGAACTCTTTGACCTTGTGCATCGCTGCGTTCATGTCTCTGAGGCGCGCTATTCTACAATCTTCAAAACCCTTGTCAACCCTTAATTTGCATTCAACACACTGATTTGCAACTTTTTTTCAGATTCCCACTTCTGCCGGAAACCTGCGGGGTGACATACAGCGGGGCGCACTTTACAAGCACTCGAAGCAAAATGCAAAGAAAAAAGGCCTCGAAAATCGAGGCCTTAGCGTAACCCGCCGAAAACTCAGGCAAAGACGATCTCTTCGCCCTCCAGCTTGGCGGTGATGCTGCTGCCCGGCATGAACTGACCCGACAGAATCAGTTGCGCCAGCGGGTTCTCGATCCAGCGCTGGATCGCCCGTTTCAGCGGCCGTGCGCCATACACCGGGTCGTAACCGACCGCGATCAGCTTGTCGAGGGCCTCGGGGCTCAGCTCCAGGCTCAGCTCGCGTTCGGCCAGACGGCTGCGCAGACGCGACAGCTGGATCTGGGTGATACCGGCGATCTGGTCGCGCCCCAGAGGCTCGAACACCACCACTTCGTCGATACGGTTGACGAACTCGGGGCGGAAATGCGAACCCACCGCGTCCATCACCGCAGCGCGCTGCGCCTCGCGATCACCCACCAGTTCCTGGATCTGTGCCGACCCCAGGTTGGAGGTCATCACGATCACCGTGTTGCGAAAGTCCACGGTACGGCCATGACTGTCGGTAAGGCGACCGTCTTCAAGCACTTGCAGCAACACGTTGAACACGTCCGGGTGGGCCTTCTCGACCTCGTCCAGCAGCACTACCGCATAGGGTTTGCGCCGCACGGCTTCGGTCAGGTAGCCGCCCTCTTCGTAGCCCACGTAGCCTGGCGGTGCACCAATCAGCCGCGCCACGGAATGTTTCTCCATGAACTCGGACATGTCGATACGCACCATGGCCTCTTCGGTGTCGAACAGAAACTCGGCCAGCGCCTTGCACAGCTCGGTTTTACCCACACCGGTAGGGCCCAGGAACAGAAACGAACCACTTGGCCGGTTAGGGTCGGACAACCCGGCCCGCGAACGACGCACCGCGTTGGCCACGGCCACCACGGCCTCTTCCTGGCCGATCACGCGCTGGTGCAGCAGGCTTTCCATCTTCAGCAGCTTTTCGCGCTCGCCTTCGAGCATCTTGGATACCGGGATACCGGTCCACTTCGACACCACCTCGGCGATCTCTTCCTCGGTCACCTTGTTGCGCAGCAGCTGGTTTTCGGCCTTGCCATGCTGGTCGACCATCTGCAGGCTGCGCTCCAGGTCCGGGATCACCCCGTACTGCAGCTCGGCCATGCGGCTCAGGTCGCCCTTGCGGCGGGCGGTTTCCAGCTCCTGACGGGACTGCTCGATCTTTTGCTGGATCTGCGCAGAGCCCTGCACTTCGGCTTTTTCCGAGGTCCAGATCTCTTCCAGGTCGGAGTACTCACGCTCCAGCCGCACGATCTCCTCGGTCAGCTTCTCGAGGCGCTTGAGGGCCGCCTCGTCGTCTTCCTTCTTCAGCGCCTGGGATTCCACCTTCAGTTGAATCAGGCGACGCTCCAGACGGTCGAGCACCTCGGGCTTGGAGTCGATCTCCATGCGGATGCGGCTGGCCGCCTCGTCGATCAGGTCAATGGCCTTGTCGGGCAACTGACGATCGGTGATGTAGCGATGGCTGAGCTTGGCCGCGGCAATGATCGCGCCGTCGGTGATCGCCACCTTGTGGTGCACCTCGTAACGCTCCTTGAGGCCACGCAGGATGGCGATGGTGTCTTCCTCGCTCGGCTCTTCTACCAATACCTTCTGGAAACGACGCTCCAGCGCCGCATCCTTCTCGATGTACTGGCGGTACTCGTTCAGCGTGGTGGCACCGACGCAGTGCAGCTCGCCGCGCGCCAGCGCAGGCTTGAGCATGTTGCCGGCATCCATCGAGCCTTCGCCTTTACCGGCGCCGACCATGGTGTGCAGCTCGTCGATGAACAGGATGATCTGGCCTTCCTGCTTGGACAGCTCGTTGAGCAGGCCTTTGAGGCGCTCTTCGAACTCGCCGCGGAACTTGGCGCCGGCAATCAGCGCGCCCATGTCCAGCGACAGCAGGCGCTTGCCCTTCAGACCATCGGGCACTTCGCCATTGATGATGCGCTGGGCCAGGCCTTCGGCGATGGCAGTCTTACCCACGCCAGGCTCACCGATGAGCACCGGGTTGTTCTTGGTACGGCGTTGCAGCACCTGGATGGTGCGGCGGATCTCGTCGTCACGGCCGATCACCGGGTCGAGCTTGCCGTCTTCGGCACGCTTGGTCAGGTCGACGGTGTACTTGTCCAGGGCCTGGCGCGATTCCTCGGCGTTGGGGTCGTTCACCGCTTCGCCGCCGCGCAGGTTGCTGATGGCGTTTTCAAGCGCCTTCTTGCTCACGCCCTGGCCGAGCAGCAACTTGCCGAGCTTGCTGTTCTCGTCCATGGCCGCCAGCAGCACGAGCTCGCTGGAGATGAACTGGTCGCCCTTCTGCTGGGCCAGGCGGTCGGCCTGGTTGAGCAGGCGTGCCAGGTCCTGCGACATGTTGACGTCGCCGGTAGGGTTCTGGATTTTTGGCAACTGGTCGAGTTCTTTGCCCAGTTCCTTGCGCAGGCTGTTGACGTCGAAGCCCACCTGCATCAACAGGGGCTTGATCGAACCACCCTGCTGGTCGATCAGCGCCTGCAACAGGTGCGCAGGCTCGATCGCGGGGTGATCCATGCCAACGGCCAGGGACTGGGAGTCGGATAACGCCAGTTGCAGCTTGCTGGTCAAACGGTCTATTCGCATAACTTACCTTCCTTTAATGGGCAGGCCGGAGCGATGGACACACCTGATGAAGAAAAACCTGCCTGAGATACCCCTATAGATAAGGGTGATTGTGGAAGATTCAAGCGTAGCGGGCTTGATCCAGGTCAGCGAGGCGCCAGCCAGATCAGCGAAGCGAAGCGCCCGGTAACGGGGCTGCGACGGTAGGAATAGAAGCGTGGGTCGCTCACGGTGCACAGGCCGCCGCCATACACGGCAGTGATGCCACGGGCCGCCAGGCGAATGCGCGCCAGTGCATAGATGTCGGCCATGAACTTGCCGGGCTGCGCCCCCGCCACGAAGGCGCTGGCACTTTCCGGATGAACGGTCATGAAGGCTTCGCGCACTTCGCCGCCCACCTCGAACGCCTGGGGCCCGATGGCCGGGCCCAACCATACCAGCACCTCGCTGGCCGGTACGCCCAGCGCATCGAGCGTGGCCTCCAGCACACCGCCCACCAGCCCGCGCCAGCCGGCATGGGCAGCGCCCACGCGGGTGCCGGCGCGGTCGCAGAACAGTACCGGCAGGCAGTCGGCGGTCATGGACGTGCAGGCGATGCCGGGGGTGCTGGTGCAGCTGGCGTCGGCTTCGGCAACCCGCGCCGGGTCGGCCTCGACCACATCGATGCCGTGCACCTGCTTGAGCCAGGCGGGCTGGATGCCGAACTGCGCGGTCAGCCGCCGACGGTTTTCGGCCACTGCGGCCTGGACGTCACCGACGTGGTCGCCCAGGTTCAACGAATCGTAGGGCGCCAGGCTCACGCCGCCGCCCCGGGTGGTGACGCACGCCTTGACCCAGGCTGGCGCAGGCCAGTCGGGGGTCAGCAGGTGGTGCGTCAGCGGGCTCATCCGACGAAGGCCTCGCGGTCCTGCTTGAGCAGCGACAGCAGCCATACGAAGTCGTCCGGCAGGGACGACTCCCAGCCCATGCGCTCACCGGTCACCGGGTGATCCAGCTCCAGGAAGCGTGCGTGCAGGGCCTGGCGCGGGAAGGTCTTGAGCGCGTCGACCATGGTCACGCTGGCTGCCGGCGGGATGCGGAAGCGCCCGCCGTATACCGGGTCGCCGACCAACGGGAAGTTGACGTGGGCCATGTGCACGCGGATCTGGTGGGTACGCCCGGTTTCCAGCTTGACCCGTACGTGGGTGTGCGAGCGGAAGCGTTCGAGCACGCGATAGTGGCTGACGGCCTGCTTGCCGCCCTCCATCACCGCCATGCGCTGGCGCTGCTGGCCGTGACGACCGATCGGGGCGTTGATCTTGCCGCCTGCGGTAACCACGCCGATCACGATGCATTCATAGATGCGGCTGACGCTGCGACTTTGCAACTGGGCTACCAGCTGGGTCTGCGCCTGAATGGTCTTGGCCACCACCATCAGACCGGTGGTGTCCTTGTCGAGGCGGTGCACGATGCCGGCGCGCGGCACGTTGATGATGTCCGGCACGTGGTGCAGCAGGGCATTGAGCAGGGTGCCGTCGGCATGACCGGCAGCCGGGTGCACCACAAGCCCGGCCGGCTTGTTGATGACCAGGATGTGCTCGTCTTCGTAGACGATGTCCAGTTCGATGTCCTGCGCCACCCACTCGCCCTGGGCTTCCTGCTCGGCGTCAAGCGCCAGCAGGGCGCCGCCATGGACGATGTCGCGCGGACGCACGACGTTGCCATCGACGGTCAGTAGGCCTTCTTTGATCCAGGCGGAAAGGCGCGAGCGCGAGTGCTCGGCAAACAGTTGGGCGGCGACTTGGTCGAGGCGTTGCCCGCCCAATTCGGACGGTACCTCTGCGCGAAGTTCAATTTTCTCGGACATGCTCGAATCAGGCGGAGGCACAGCCTTTGGTTTCAGCTGCACGCTTGTGGTTAAATACGGCGTCTTTTGCCCCGAGGGTTCCAACGGGGTGCTCATCATAACAGGACGGCCTCGCCCAAGACAGCAGCCGTCATAGGGACGCAAGCCGCCATGCAAGTGAAACACCTGCTGCTGATCGCCATCCTCGGACTCACCGCTGCTTGTTCTTCGAAGGAAGTCGTCGACGAAAACCTCAGCGAAACCGAGCTGTACCAGCAGGCGCAGGCCGACCTGGACAACCACAGCTATACCAGCGCCACCTCCAAGCTCAAGGCCCTGGAGTCGCGGTACCCGTTCGGCCGCTATGCCGACCAGGCGCAGCTAGAGCTGATCTACGCGAACTACAAGAACGCCGAGCCCGAGGCTGCCAAGTCGGCGGCCGAGCGCTTTATCCGCCTGCATCCGCAGCATCCGAACGTCGACTACGCCTATTACCTGAAGGGCCTGACCTCGTTCGACCAGGACCGCGGCCTGCTGGCGCGCTTCCTGCCGCTGGACATGACCAAGCGTGACCCGGGCGCAGCGCGTGACTCGTACAACGAGTTCGCCCAGCTCACCAGCCGCTTCCCCAACAGCCGCTACGCACCGGACGCCAAGCAGCGCATGATCTACCTGCGCAACCTGCTGGCCTCCTACGAGATCCACGTGGCCGACTACTACCTGACCCGTCAGGCGTATGTCGCCGCCGCCAACCGTGGCCGCTACGTGGTGGAAAACTTCCAGGAAACCCCATCGGTCGGTGACGGCCTGGCGGTGATGACCGAAGCCTACATGCGTCTGCACCTGGACGAACTGGCAGCCACCAGCCTGGAAACCCTGAAACTCAACTACCCCGATCACCCGAGCCTGAAAGACGGCCAGTTCGTGCCGCAGCAGGACGAGGCGGACAACCGCTCGTGGCTGTCCAAGGCCACCCTGGGCCTGATCTCCAGCGCGCCGCCGCTGCCGCCAGGCCAGACCCGCGCCAACCAGGACGTGCAGAAGCAGTACCAGGACGCCAAAGACGCGATCCCGCAGGAACTGCTGCCCAAGGACGAAAATGGCGACGTGATCGAAGAAGAAAACCACGAAGCCGAAGGCAACAACGAAGACCGCTCGTGGTTCAGCTACATGACCTTTGGCGTATTCGACTGACACGCCATACGGTGAATGAAAAAGGGAGGCCTGATGGCCTCCCTTTTTTGTTGCCAGGCCCTAAACTGGGGGCTCTTCATTCGACAAAGCTGGACACCATGGTTCGCCTAATTCTCTGGATTGCCCTGATTGCTGCTGCGTTCTGGTTGTGGCGCAAGTTCAAGGCCGGCACTGCTGCCGATACTCGCCCTACCCTCGATGACCCGCTGAAGATGGTGCGCTGTGCCCATTGCGGCGTGCACCTGCCCACCGACCGTGCCTTGCACCGGGGCCAGCTGTGGTATTGCAGCCCGGCGCATCTGGAGCAGGGGCCCAACGATACCCGCCAGGGCTGAGGGCCCCTTCGCCGGCCAGGCCGGCTTCCACATGCCTGCTGTTACAGCAGGCGCGGCCCCGGCGCGTACGGCGCCGGGTCGATGATCGGCGCACGCCCCAGCAGCAGGTCGGCGAACAACCGGCAGGACGCCGGCGCCAGCACCAGCCCGTTGCGGTAATGCCCGCAGTTCAACCACAAGCCTTCATGCCCGGGCACCTGGCCGATGTACGGCACACCTTCCGGTGAGCCTGGCCGCAACCCCGCCCAATGCCCGACCGGCGTGGCCTCGGCCAGCGCCGGCAGCAATTCGATGGCCGAGGCCTTCAGGCTCGCCAGCGCCGCTTCGGTGGGCGTCTTGTCATAGCCTGCATGCTCCAGTGTGCTGCCGACCAGAATGTGCCCGTCACGCCGTGGGATCGCGTAGCGCCCCTTGGCCAGCACCATGCTCGGCAGGAAATCCTCCGCACACTTGAACAGGATCATCTGCCCTTTCACCGGCTCCACCGGCAGTTCCAGGCCCAGCGGGCGCAGCAGGTCGCCACTCCAGGCCCCCGCCGTAAGCACCACCTGATCGGCGCGGATCGGGCCATCGACGGTTTCAACGCCGCAAATACGCTCGCCCTCGCGGCTGAACCCGGTGATTTCACAATGCTCGCGAAGGGTCACGTTCGGCAGGGCCTGCAATGCCGCCTTGAGCGACTTGACCAGGCGCGGGTTGCGCACGTTCGCCACACCCGCCATGTAGATGGCCCGCTCGAAGCCCGGCCCCAGCACGGGCACCGCCGCATAGGCGCGGGCCACATCCACTGCACTCAACGGGCGCCCCTCGCGGGCCGCCCAGGCCAGCGCCTCGGCTTCATCGTCCAGGTCCAGCCAGTACAGGCCGGTGGTATGCACCTCGGGGTCTACACCGGTGCTGGCGAACAGACGCTCGCCCAGTTGCGGATAGAAGTCCTGCGACCAATGCGCCAGTGCGGTAACCGCCGGGCTGTAGCGCCACGGGTACAACGGCGACACGATCCCGCCCCCGGCCCAGGAAGACTCCTGGCCGAGCGCGCCCTTGTCGCACACCACCACCTGCTCGACATCGGCCGCCAGGTTGAACGCAGTCAGCAGGCCGATCACCCCACCGCCGACAATCACTACTTGCTTGGTCATCTATTGGTCCAGTACCCGTATGAAAGACGTCAGTTACCCCAGCAGCCCCCGTCCGCCTCGTTGCTGGCACCGGGGTTGCCGCGCACACCCTGGTGATCGAGCTCGAAGTCGCCACAGGCGTCGCCGGCCATCAGCCCGCCAGCGTGACGCCGGGCCAGCAGGCTGAAACCCTCGGCCTCGCGGCTGGCGTGCAGGCTGTAATGGCCTGTGCCGGGGGGCAACGGGGTGATCACGGCGTCGGTATCGGCATACTGGCCCGTGCGGGCGCGGTGGCGCTCCAGGTGCTGCGCACTGTCGAACAGCAGCCCCACGACCTCGCTGCGTGCGGCTCTTTTCACCGTGTCGCGGTAGCTGGGGTAGGCAATGCCCGCCAGAATGCCGACCACGGCGGCGACAATCAACAGTTCGATCAGGCTCAGGCCCTGATGAGTTCGCGGCATGTTGTGCGCCCCTAGTGGATCTGCCGCCACAAGATACGTTGCGCCGGCCACGCAGCCGACACCGATGGCTGCGCCAGCACGCTCTCCAGCACCACCCGCGCCTGCTGCTGACGCCCCACGGCAGTCACCCGAAGCAGCTGCACCTCAAGGCCGTCGGGCAGCCGCGCGGGGCGCGAGCTGCGGCCCAGGTTCTGTACCAGGAAGAAGCCAGGCCCTTGCGCCTGCCAGCCCAGCCCGGAGCTTGGCCCCGCCCCGCCCTGCACACCGGCGGCGCGTACCCTGGGTGCCTCCGGCGGCGGCAGGCAGTACACGCACGGGCCCGGTGGCTCAAGCCCCGCCAGCACACGGGCCTCGGCGAGCCGCAACGTGGTTTCCGCCGCTTCGAACGCCTGCAATGCCATCACCAGGTTGCCGGCCATGCGTGCCTGCAAGGCGGCACTGTGCATCACCGAAACACCCAGCAGGCCGCACAGCAGCATCAGCACCAGGCACACCAGCAGCGCCATGCCCCGTTGCAGCTTCATGGCAGGCGGTTACGCACGGCGGCGACCATCTGATAGGTTTGCGCGCGCACCCGTTCAGCAGGGTCGTTCAGGGTCAGGCGCAGGCGGATGCTGCGAATGCGCGAAGGGTCGGGCACCGCAGTCATCCAGGCCAGCTCACCGCCCTCGCCCGCCACGCCCAGGTCAACCTGCAGCCGGCTGACATGTTCGATCAGCACCGCGTGGCTGCCACCACTGGTGAGCAGCAGTTGCCCGTCCACCAGGCGGTACACCTGCTGACGAACGGGCAAGGCGAACTGGTGTGGCCCGGGCAAGCGCTCGCCTGCCTGCACCTGGGCGGTGCTCAGGCAGTCGGTGAGCAGCGTCCAGTTGGGCGGGCCACCGGCCTCCCCACCCTGCACGCCAACCAGGCTCAGGCTGCGCAGGGTGCCGTCAGGCTCGAGGCTGACACTGATCGGCAGGGCAAATGTCGCGGCAATGGCAGGGTCGGCAAAGCTGATCGCCTCGCGCCGCAGGCAGCCGAATGCACCGGCCATGCGGATGTCACGGGCCATGCGCTGCAGCGCAAAGCGCGCATCCTCCTGCAACTGCGCAAGTGCGCCCTGCGCCTGCCAACCCTGCAGCGCACCGATGAACAGACGGCTGCCGGCCAGCACCAGCAGCACGCCCAGGCTCAACGCCAGCAGCGCCTCGACCAGGCCGAAACCGGTGTCGCGCCTCATGGCCCCACCTGCCCCTGCACAGCAAGGCCACCGCCCTGCCAGTGCAGGTCGAGTGCGAGCCCATTGCCCGCCTGGCGCACCTGTGCCTGCGCGGATGCGCCGGCCACCTTCACCAGCTCGCGTTGCAAGGCGCTGGCCTCCCCCGCCCTCAGCCCGCCCGCAGCGCGCGCGCCTTCGAGCAGGGCCTGGGCCAGGTACAGCGCCTGGGTGGTACGCAGCGCGCCGTCGGTGCCGTGCAACGCCCGCCCTTGCAGCGCAGCCGCCGCCATTACCCCCAGTGACAGCACCAGCAGCGCCACCATCACTTCGATCAGGGTCATGCCCTGCTGCAGCCTCCTGGCCATGTTCGCCTCCTGCGAAATTTCCCCATGTGATTGCCTACCCGGCCGACTGGACGCCCAACCGAGCGGCACTGAATCTACAGAGAAGCACTTCCAGGGAGGGATGCACGATGGGGCAACAGGGCGTAACACTGATACAAATGATGTATGCGCTGGGGCTGATCGCGGCGCTGACGCAGTTAGGGCTGCCGGCCTACAGCGCCATGAGCGTGAGCCTACAGCGCGAGGCCAGCGCGCAGAACCTTGCCCAGGCCTTGCGCAGCGCCCGCAGCGAAGCCCTGCTGCGCAATCAGCGAGTCAGCCTGACGGCCCTGGAGGGCGACTGGAGCAAGGGATGGCGAATGAGCGCCGACGATGAAGGCTTGCTGCACGAGTACCGTGCCAGCGGGAAGGTTCGTGTGGTGGGCAATCAGCCGCTGGCGCGGCAGGTGCATTTCAGCGGGCTGGGGGTACCGCTGCAGGCGGGCGGTGCGTTCCAGGCCGGGACCCTGCACGTGTGCGAAAGTCCCGGAACCCGGAGCCTGCATCAGGTGGTGCTGTCACGCACCGGGCGGGTCAGCCTGCGCCACCTCGCCACCGATCAGCCGCTGTGCGCGGCCGCCGGGTCAGATCAGTGAACGCACCCGCAGCTCCTTGGGCATCGAGAACGTTACATTCTCTTCGCGACCATCGAGCTCGTCGGCACCTGTGGCGCCCCACTCCTGCAACTGCGCGATCACGCCACGCACCAGCACTTCGGGGGCGGAGGCGCCGGCGGTGATGCCGATACGCTCGACACCGTCGAACCAGCTGCGCTGCATGTCTTCTGCACCGTCGATCAGGTAGGCCGGGGTGGCCATGCGCTCGGCCAGCTCACGCAGGCGATTGGAGTTGGAGCTGTTCGGGCTGCCCACCACCAGTACCACGTCGCACTCGTCAGCCAGTTGCTTGACCGCATCCTGGCGGTTCTGGGTGGCGTAGCAGATGTCGTCCTTGCGCGGCCCGCCAATGCTGGGGAAGCGCGTGCGCAGCGCATCGATGACACGGCTGGTGTCGTCCATCGACAGGGTGGTCTGGGTCACGAAGGCCAGGCGTTCGGGGTCACGAACCTGCAGGTTGGCGACATCTTCTTCGTCTTCGACCAGGTAGATCGAACCGCCATTGCTGGCGTCGTACTGGCCCATGGTGCCTTCGACCTCGGGGTGCCCTTCGTGGCCGATCAGGATGCATTCCTTGCCATCGCGACTGTACTTGGCCACCTCGATGTGCACCTTGGTCACCAGCGGGCAGGTCGCGTCGAAGACCTTGAGGCCACGCCCCGCCGCTTCCTGGCGCACGGCCTGGGAAACGCCGTGGGCACTGAAGATGACGATGACGTCATTGGGCACCTGGTCGAGCTCTTCGACGAAGATCGCCCCGCGCGCGCGCAGGTCTTCGACCACGAACTTGTTGTGCACCACTTCGTGACGCACATAGATCGGCGGGCCGAACACCTCGAGGGCGCGATTGACGATTTCGATCGCCCGGTCCACGCCGGCGCAGAAGCCGCGTGGGTTGGCGAGTTTGATCTGCATGGCTGACTCCTGGCTCAAAGGGCCTTGACTGCGAGGATTTCCACCTCGAAGTTCAGGGTCTTGCCGGCCAGCGGGTGGTTGAAGTCGATGGTCACTTGCGCGTCATCGAACGCCTTCACCACGCCGGGCAACTCGGCGTTGGCCGCGTCGTTGAAAATCACCAGCAGGCCCTCGGACAACTCCATGTCCTGGAACTGCGAGCGGGGAATGATCTGCACGTTCTGCGGGTTCGGCTGACCGAAGGCGTTCTCCGGTGCCACGCTGACGGTGCGCTTGTCGCCGGCCTTGAAGCCGAAGATAGCGGCTTCGAAGCCCGGCAGCAGGTTGCCGTCGCCGACCTTGAACACCGCCGGAGCTTTCTCGAAGGTGCTGTCGACAGTATCACCGTTTTCCAGGTGCAGCGCGAAGTGCAGGGTGACTTCGGTGTTCTGGCCGATACGGGTATCAGTCATGGACGGGTTCTCCGGACTTTTTGCTCTTGAACATATCCAGCGCCAGCATCACGGCGCCCACGCTGATGGCGCTGTCGGCCAGGTTGAAGGCCGGGAAGTACCAGCGGTTCTGCCAGTGCACGAGGATGAAGTCGACCACGTGGCCGAGCACGATGCGGTCGTACAGGTTGCCCAGCGCGCCGCCCAGCACCAGGGCCAACGCAACGGCCAGCCAGGTGTCGTCGCGGCCCAGGCGCTTGAGCCACACCACCAGCACCGCACTGACCACCAGGGCGATCAGGGCGAACAGCCAGCGCTGCCAGCCGGAGCTGTCGGCCAGGAAGCTGAAGGCCGCACCGGTGTTGTAGGCCAAGGTCCAGCTGAAGTAGTCGGGGATGACCACGATCTGCTGGTACAGGCTCAGCGCACCTTCGAAGTAGTGCTTGCTGGCCTGGTCCAGGACCAGTACCAGCAGGCTCAGCCACAGCCAGGCGAGGCGCCCGAAGCGCCCCACGTTGGGGTTAGGCATAGTGACGCACCTCACCTTTGCCGCTGATGTTGTCGACGCAACGACCGCAGATTTCCGGATGCTCCGGGTTCACGCCCACGTCGGCGCGGAAGTGCCAGCAACGGCCGCACTTGGCGTGACCCGACTTGACCACCTTGAGCTTGAGGCCGGCCACTTCGGTAACCACGGCATCGGCCGGGGCTTCGACGAACGGCGCCACGCTGGCTGCCGAGGTGATCAGCACGAACCGCAGTTCGTTGCCCAGCTTGTTCAGGTCGGTGCTCAGGGCCTCGTCGGCGAACAGGGTGACTTCGGCTTGCAGGTTGCCGCCGATGGCCTTGGCCGCACGCTGGTTCTCCAGCTCCTTGTTGACCGCAGCCTTGACGGCCATCACGCGGTCCCAGTAGGCGCGGTCCAGCTCGATGCCTTCCGGCAGCTCGGTCAGGCCCTGGTACCAGGTGTTGAGCATGACCGACTCGTTGCGCTCGCCCGGCAGGTACTGCCACAGCTCGTCGGCGGTGAACGCCAGGATCGGTGCGATCCAGCGCACCAGCGCTTCGCTGATGTGGTACAGCGCGGTCTGGCACGAGCGGCGCGCGACACTGTTGGCGCCGGTGGTGTACTGGCGGTCCTTGATGATGTCGAGGTAGAAGCCGCCCAGCTCCTGCACGCAGAAGTTGTGGATCTTGGAGTAGACGTTCCAGAAACGGTACTCGCCGTAGTGCTCTTCCAGCTCGCGCTGCAGCAGCAGGGTACGGTCGACCGCCCAGCGGTCCAGCGCCAGCATGTCGTCGGCCGGCAGCAGGTCGCGGGCCGGGTCGAAGCCGGACAGGTTGGAGAGCAGGAAGCGCGCGGTGTTGCGGATGCGCCGGTAGGCGTCGGCGCTGCGCTGCAGGATCTGGTCGGAAACCGCCATCTCGCCGGAGTAGTCGGTGGCCGATACCCACAGGCGCATGATGTCGGCACCCAGGGTGTCGTTGACCTTCTGCGGCTCGATGGTGTTGCCCAGCGACTTGGACATCTTGCGGCCGTTCTCGTCCACGGTGAAGCCGTGGGTCAGCAGCTCGCGGTACGGCGCATGGCCGTCGATGGCGCAGCCGGTGAGCAGCGAGGAGTGGAACCAGCCGCGGTGCTGGTCGGAACCTTCCAGGTACAGGTCGGCGCGCGGGCCGCTTTCGTGGCCGATGTTGTGCGAGCCACGCAGCACGTGCCAGTGGGTGGTACCGGAGTCGAACCACACGTCCAGGGTGTCGGCGATCTTGTCGTACTGGCCGGCTTCGTCACCGAGCAGTTCGGCGGCGTCCATCTTGAACCAGGCTTCGATGCCCTCGAGCTCGACGCGCTGGGCCACCTGCTCCATCAGTTCGACGGTGCGCGGGTGCAGTTCACCGGTCTGCTTGTGCAGGAAGAACGGGATCGGCACACCCCAGTTGCGCTGACGCGAGATGCACCAGTCCGGGCGGTTGGCGATCATCGAATGCAACCGCGCCTGGCCCCAGGCCGGCACGAACTTGGTTTCTTCGATGGCGTTGAGGGCGCGCTTGCGCAGGGTTTCGCCGCTGTCAGGCTGCTTGTCCATGCCCACGAACCACTGCGCGGTGGCGCGGTAGATCAGCGGAGTCTTGTGGCGCCAGCAGTGCATGTAGCTGTGGCTGATGGTGTCGGTGAACATCAGCGCGCCGACTTCGGCGAGCTTGTCGACAATGTGCGGGTTGGCCTTCCAGATGAACTGGCCACCGAAGAATTCCAGCGAGTCGACGTACACGCCGTTGCTCTGCACCGGGGTGAGGATGTCGTCGTTGACCATGCCGTAGCGCTTGCAGGTCACGAAGTCGTCTTCACCGTAGGCCGGGGCCGAGTGGACCACGCCGGTACCGGCGCCCAGCTCGACGTACTCGGCCAGGTAGACCGGCGACAGGCGATCGTACAGAGGGTGACGGAAGTTGATCAGCTCCAGTGCAGAGCCCGGCGCGGTGGCGATCACCGAACCTTCCAGCGAGTAGCGCTTGAGGCAGGCTTCGACCAGCTCTTCGGCCAGCACCAGCAGCTTGTCGCCGACGTCCACCAGGGCGTAGCTGAACTCGGGGTGCACGTTCAGCGCCTGGTTGGCGGGGATGGTCCACGGGGTGGTGGTCCAGATCACGATGGCGGCGGGCTTGGCCAGCGACGACAGGCCGAAGGCCTGGGCCAGCCGCGCTTCGTCGGCCACGTTGAAGGCCACGTCGATGGTCTGGGACTTCTTGTCGGCGTATTCGACCTCGGCTTCGGCCAGGGCCGAACCGCAATCGAAGCACCAGTTCACGGGCTTGAGGCCCTTGAACACGAAACCGTGCTTGACCATTTCGGCCAGGGCGCGGATTTCGCCGGCTTCGTTGGCGAAGTCCATGGTCTTGTAGGGGTTGTCCCAGTCACCCAGCACGCCCAGGCGGATGAATTCCTTCTTCTGCCCTTCGATCTGCTCGGCCGCGTAGGCACGGCACAGCTCGCGGGTCTTGTCCGCGGTGAGGTGCTTGCCGTGGGTCACTTCGACCTTGTGCTCGATCGGCAGGCCATGGCAGTCCCAACCCGGCACGTACGGCGCATCGTAGCCGGCCAGGGTCTTGGACCGCGAGATCATGTCCTTGAGAATCTTGTTGAGCGCGTGACCGATGTGGATCTTGCCGTTGGCGTAGGGCGGGCCGTCGTGCAGCACGAACTTCGGACGATCCTTGCCAATTTCGCGCAGCTTCTGGTACAGGCCAATGCTGTCCCAGCGCTGCAGGATCTGCGGTTCGCGCTGTGGCAGGCCGGCCTTCATCGGGAAGGCGGTGTCCGGAAGGTTTAGCGTGGCTTTATAGTCGGTCATTTCAGGCTCTTCGTTAGCGGTTGACCGTGCCAATGGGCACGTGCGGCGGCGATATCCGCATCGATCGCCGACTTCAGCGCCTCCAGGGAGGCGAATCGCTGCTCATCGCGCAGCTTGTGGTGGAATTCCACCGTGAGACGCCGGCCATACAGATCGCCGGCAAAATCCAGGAGATGCACTTCCAGGTGGGCGCGGCCATCACCTGCAACGCTGGGGCGCACGCCGATGTTGGCGACACCCGGCCACGCCTGGCCATCGAGTTCGACGCTGACCAGGTACACCCCGGTGAGCGGTACGCGATGACGCTTGAGTTGTATGTTGGCCGTGGGCCAACCCAGCTGGCGCGCCAGCTTCTGCCCATGCAGCACCCGGCCGCGGATGCGGAACGGGCGGCCCAGCAGACGCTCGGCCACGGCAAAGTCGGCACGCGCCAGTGCTTCGCGCACCTGCGTGCTGCTGACCCGCAGGCCCTCGAGCTCCACGGTTTGCGCCGCTTCCACGGTGAAGCCGTGGCGCAGGCCGGCCTGCTGCAGGAACGTGAAGTCACCCACCCGGTCGCAGCCGAACCGGAAGTCGTCACCGACCTCCAGGTGCTGCACGCCCAGGCCGTCGACCAGGATGGTGTCGACGAATTCGGCGGCGCTGAGCTTGCACAGGCGCTGGTTGAACGCCAGGCACAGCACCCGGTCGATGCCTTCGGCGGCCAACAGGGCGACCTTGTCGTGCAGGCGGGCCAGGCGCGCAGGCGCGGTGTCCGGTGCAAAGTACTCACGCGGCTGTGGCTCGAAAATCACCACGCAGCTGGGTACGCCCAGCGCTACCGCGCGCTCACGCAAACGCGCCAGGATAGCCTGGTGACCGCGGTGAACACCGTCGAAGTTGCCGATAGTGGCAACACAGCCCCGATGCTCGGGGCGAAGGTTGTGAAGGCCTCGAACCAGCTGCATAACGCGCTTCTTGCTCATAAAGTGGTCGATTATAACCACACCCGGCCGCCGACGACAGGCAGCAGCGCGATGCCAGGGCGTCTAAAACACAAAACCGACGCCTGACCCGCGCCGGCCATCAGTGCAGCGCCTTGCGGGCGAAGTCCCGTGGACGAAAACCAAACAGGTACAGGCAACCGAAATAGGTCACCACGCCTGCGCCAATCAGTACGCCCAGGCGCAGGAACCGCTCGAGCATGTGCCCCTGCTCCCAGGCAGGCATGTACCACATGCCGGCCACCAGCACACCGGCCATCAGCAGTACGGCCACCAGCAACTTGAGCAGGTAGGCGGTCCAGCCCGGCTGCGGCTCGAACAGGTTCTGCTGGCGCAGCTTCCAGTACAGCAGGCCGGCATTGAGGCAGGCGCCGACACTGATCGCCAGGGCCAGCCCGGCATGCTGCAGGTAGCCGATGAACACCAGGTTGAGCAGTTGCGTGGCCACCAGGGTGAAGATGGCGATCTTTACCGGTGTACGGATGTTCTGCTGGGCATAGAAGCCAGGGGCGAGCACCTTGACCAGGATGATGCCGAGCAGGCCGACCGAGTAGGCGATCAGCGCGCGCTGGGTCATGGCGGCATCGAAGGCGGTGAACTTGCCGTACTGGAACAGGGCCACCGTCAGTGGCTCGGACAAAATTGCCAGGGCAAAGGTGCAAGGCAACACCAGCAAGAAGCACAGGCGCAGGCCCCAGTCGAGGATGCGCGAATACTCGTGGCGATCCTTGCTGGCGTAGGTCTTGGCCAGGGTCGGCAGCAGGATGGTGCCCAGCGCCACGCCCAGCACCCCGGAGGGCAGCTCCATCAGGCGGTCGGCGTAGTACATCCACGACACCGAGCCGGCCACCAGAAACGAGGCGAAGATGGTGTTGATGATCAGCGAGATCTGGCTTACCGACACCCCGAGGATGGCAGGCAGCATCTGCTTGAGCACGCGCCATACCCCGGTATCGCGCAGGTTCAGGCGGGGCAGCACGAGCATGCCGATCTTTTTGAGGTGCGGCAGCTGGTACAGCAGCTGCAACAGGCCGCCGGCCAGTACCGCCCAGCCCAGGGCCATCACCGGCGGATCGAAGTACGGGGTGAGGAACAGCGCGAAGAAGATCATCGCGACGTTGAGCAGGGTCGGCACGAAGGCCGGTACCGAGAAACGGTTCCAGGTGTTGAGGATGGCGCCCGCCAGGGACGACAGCGAGATCAGCAATATATAAGGAAAGGTCACACGCAGCAGGTCGGTGGTCAGCTCGAACTTCTCGGCGCTGTCGACGAAGCCCGGCGCGGTGACCCACACCACCCAGGGTGCGGCCAGGATCCCCAGCGCCGTGACCACCGCCAGCACCAGGGTCAGCAGGCCGGCGACATAGGCCACGAAGGTGCGGGTCGCCTCCTCGCCCTGCTGGCTTTTGTATTCGGCCAGGATCGGCACGAACGCCTGGGAAAACGCCCCCTCGGCAAAGATTCGCCGCAGCAGGTTGGGCAGCTTGAAGGCAATGAAAAAGGCGTCGGTGGCAACACCGGCGCCGAAGATGCGCGCCAGGATGGTATCGCGGACAAAGCCCAGCACGCGCGACACCATGGTGATGGAACTGACTGCAGCCAGGGACTTGAGGAGATTCATCGAAAGATTTTCATGCCATATGGATGAAGGAGAGGCCTAAACGGCATCCAAGTATGCGATACTCCGCCGCGCAAAGCAGACAGAGCAAAACTCCCGAGTTTACAGGTCATGCGCCAGAAGGGAATCATCCCCTCCAGCGAATCGACCGCTCAGCGGAACCTAACAAGCGCCCTTGACAACCGATCAACTCATCGGCATGATTCGCGGCCTATTTTGTTTGCTATTTACCAAGTCTTTCGAGGAGCTCGACGGTGGCCAACTCACCTTCCGCCAAAAAACGTGCAAAACAGGCTGAGAAGCGTCGCAGCCACAACGCCAGCCTGCGTTCCATGGTTCGCACCTACATCAAGAATGTAGTCAAGGCCATCGACGCAAAAGACGCCGAAAAAGCGCAAGCTGCTTACATCCTGGCTGTTCCAGTTATCGACCGCATGGCCGATAAAGGCATCATCCACAAGAACAAGGCTGCTCGCCATAAAGGCCGTCTGAATGGCCACATCAAGGCACTGAAGATTGCTGCAGCTGCCTAAGCGACGCTTGTTAAAAAACCGACCCTAGGGTCGGTTTTTTATTGCCTGCGATTTGATGATGCCGGGAAGACAGGGCCGCTCCCTGCGCCGACCAGGCTGACTCCTGCAGGAGACGGCCTGGTCGGCGAAGGGCTATGCCTTGCCTACTTGCCGAGCGGGATCTTCGGCGCCCATTGCAGCCATTCGTCCTCGGCCTTGTCGAACAGGGCAAAGGTCTGCTGCGGCAACGCTGCGTTGCCCATCTTGTCGCCGTCTGGCGTGGCGAAGGCAATGCCACCCTCGATCAGGGTCTCCAGCGACTCGGTACGCACCGTAGCGCCCTTGAACAGGCCGATATCGAAGCCGAAGCCACTGCTGTTCCAGAAACGGCTGCCACCGCGCACAAGCGAGGCGTAGCGTGGCTCGATCAGGATATGGATCAGCACGCGATCCGCTGTCTGCCCCAGTTCGTACCCCGTGACCTTGCCCACCGGCACTTCACGGTAGGTGACCGGCACACCGACCTTGATCGACCCGCGTCGAGCAGCGCTGAGCACCACCGGCAGGCCAGCCTCGCGAGCGGTCAGGTCCGGTGGCTCGGGCAAGGCCACGAAGTTGCGCTGCGGGCCCTGATTCTTCGCCGCCGGTTGCACTTCCAGGTACTGACCGGTGACCAGCGTCTCCAGGTTGGCCGTCTTGACGATACCCAGCGCCGGCTTGACTACCCAGAACTGCGTGCCCACACGCGCAATACGCTCGGGCACCTCGGTGATCTGCGCCTTGAGCGTCACCGATTGCAGGTCCTCCGCCAGGTCCACCGCTTCGACCTTGCCGACATCCAGCCCCTTGAAGCGTATGGGGGTGCCGACCTTGAGGCCGTCCGCACGGTCCACCTTGATGGTGATGCTGGTGCCCTTGCGATCCGCCGCTTCCTGGTTGGCCAGCAGGCGGAAGGTGGGGATACGACGCTTGAGCGGTACATTCTGTTTCGGCGTATCGAAGGCGATGCCACCGGCCATCAGGCTCTGCAGCGACTCGCTCTTGATCTGGATGCCCGACAGGCCGCCAGTCAGGGTAATGCCGCTGGCGTTCCAGAAACGCGTCGAACCATTGACCAGGTTGGCGTACTCGGGCTCGATGTGCACGCCAATCAGCAGGCGTTGCTGCTTCCTGGAGAACTGGTAGCTTTGCACGCTACCCACCTTTACCTGCCGATACAGGATCGGGCTGCCAACCTCGAGCGAGCCCAGGTTGTCGCTGAACAGCACAAGGTGCAGGCCGGGCGCCTTCAGATCGAGGGGCGGGGCCTTGGCCCGGGCTTCGAATTCACGCTGAGGCGAGGCGCCCTTGTCTCCGGGACGGATAGCAATGTAGTTGCCCTTTACCAACGCCTCCAGGCCGGTGATACCCGCCAGGGAGATCGACGGCTTGACCACCCAGAACTGGGTGCCTTCGACCAGGTAGTCCTCGGCCAGCGGGTCCAGGGTCAGCTCGGCCATGGCGCTGGAGAGGTCGGCATCGACCTTCAGGGCTTTCAGCGAACCTACCTGTATACCTTTGTACATGACCGGCGTACGGCCCGCCTGCAGGCCCTCGAAGTCGCTCAGCTTGACCTTGACCCGGATACCCGCCTGGGCGGCGTCGAAGTCTTCGAAAAGACGGAACGGCAGGTTCGGGTCGGTGGGCGGGCTGTCCTTGCGGTGCTCGGGGGTAGCGAATGCGATACCGCCGGCAACGATGCTGGCCAGGGACTCGCTGCGCACCTTCACGCCCGACAGGTTGGCATCGATGCTCACGCCGCTGGCGTTCCAGAAACGCGTGTGCTTGCGCACCAGGTCGGCATAGCCCGGCTCGATGAACACCTTGATCTCGACCGTACCCTGGTCGTCGGAGAGCTTGTAGCTCTTCACCCGGCCAACCTGGATCTGCTTGTAGAACACGGGGCTGTCACGGTTGAGCGACCCCAGGCGATCGGCCTTGAGGGTCAGATGCAGGCCGGGCACGCTGTCGGACATCGGCGGTGCTTCGCTCAACGCATTGAAACGCTTGCTCGGCTCGCCATCGCCCGGGCTCACGGCAATGTAGTTGCCTGATACCAGCGTCTCCAGCCCGGTGATCCCGGCCAGGCTCACGTTTGGCTTGACCAGCCAGAAGCGAGTGTTCTTGCGCAGGTGCTCCTCGGCCACCTGGTTCATCTCGATGGTGGCGATGACACCTTTGTTGCGGCCTTTGTCGTCAAGTACCAGGCTCTTGACCTTACCCACCGACATGCCCTTGTAGACCACCTCGGTCTTGTTGGCGACGATACCCTCGCCGCTCTCGAAGCGAACCTCGATGTTCACCCCCGCTTCACGGTAGGCCTGCCAGCCGAGCCACCCACCGATCACCAATGCGATCAGGGGCAGAATCCAGATGGCCGACCAGTTCGACGCTGGGCGGGTTTTAGCCGTAGGCAAATCACTCATGGTCGTCATCCGACTCCGTGTTATCCCAAATCAGTCGGGGATCGAAAGTTACTGCAGCAAGCATTGTCAGAATCACCACACTGGCAAAGGCGACGGCCCCCAGGTTGGCTTCGACACTGGCAATCCGGCCGAAATTCACCACCGCCACCAGGATCGCGATGACGAAGATATCCAGCATCGACCAGCGGCCGATGAATTCGATGAAGCGATACATCACGATGCGCTGGCGTGCCGACAGCGGCTGGTGGCGCTGCACCGAGTACAACAGCAGGGCGATGCCCACCAGCTTGAAGGTAGGTACCAGAATACTGGCGATGAACACCACGGCCGCGATCGGCAGCATGCCGTGCTGCATCAGGGTGATGACGCCGGACATGATGGTGTCGGGGCTGCCCTGCCCCAGGGTGCTGACCGTCATGATCGGCAGCACGTTGGCCGGTATGTACAGGATGGCCGCGGTAATCAGCAGCGCCCAGGTACGGGCCAGGCTGTTGGGCCGGCGTGCATGCACCAGCGCCCCGCAGCGTGTGCAGGTCTGGCTGCTGGCGCCCGCCTCCTGGCGGTTGAGCTCATGACACTCGGTACAGATCAGTATTCCTGCGTCAATCGCCCGCATGCACATCTTCTCCCGACAAGGCTACCCAGATCTGGTGGGGGGACATCACCACTTCCAGCCAGACCTGAACCAGCAACAAACTGACAAAGCACAGCAAGCCAAGCCCTAGGCTGAGTTCGGCCATATCCACCAGCTTGACGATGGCGACCAGTACGCCCATGAGGTAGACCTCAAGCATGCCCCAGTCGCGCATGTGGTGATAAAAACGGTAAAGAAGCAGGCCGTAGCTGCGGCCCCTGTTCAAGCGGATGGTCAGCAACACGACCAGCTGACACAGCAGCTTGAGCAGTGGAATGGCCATGCTGCACAGGAACACCACCACCGCCACGCCACCCATGCCGCTGTTGTACAGGCCGATCACACCGCTCCACACCGTGTCATCGGAGTTCTGGCCCAACAGATGGAGTTGCATGATCGGCAGAAAGTTCGCCGGCACGTAGAGCAGCAAGGCCGCCAGTACCAAGGCCAGGCTGCGCTCGACCACATTGTGCCGATGGGCGTACAACTCATAGCCGCAGCGCGGGCATTGCGCTTTTTCATCCGTCTTGAGCTCGGGCTTGCGCAGCAGCAGGTCGCATTCGTGGCACGCCACCAATTGATCCAGCGGCAAGCCTGCGAGTGAATCGCGATCGTCAGGGTCGGGCATAGAAGGGTTCTGAGTAAAAACGTCGGGGCCTATTCTAGTGTCGTTGCCCCAATTGTGGGAGCACAACCGCGCAGGAGCCAGCCTTGGCGCAGAACAGGCCACAAAGACAAAACCCCTACCTGCAAATGCAGATAGGGGTTTCGGAATTGAATCTTGACGATGACCTACTCTCACATGGGGAAACCCCACACTACCATCGGCGATGCATCGTTTCACTACTGAGTTCGGGATGGG